>JAVWRQ010000062.1:0-14304 GCA_036634775.1 Clostridium sp. | reverse complement strand
ATGCTAAAATTAGCGTTCCAAGCTGATATGCTTCTGCAAGTGATAATTCAAAAACTTCAATATAAGGTGGAAACAGCAATACGGAATAATTATGCTCAGCAAAAAACTGTTTACGCGGCTGGGAAAAGCAATATATTAAATTTCATAGCTTGGTCTAATTTAAGGCAATATCAGTTTTATATTGAAATCTCTTAAATTATATATTTTAATAATGTCGCTGTTTATCAATACATATTAATTTCTCATATAAATCTATATACTCATTGAATTGTACTGTTTTATTGAAACACTTTGCTCTTTTTAAAATTTCTTTTTTGTCCCATTCATTATTGACAGTTTGTTGAATGCCTTCGGATAATAATTCAATATCTCCTTTTAAAACAACCATGCCACAAGTTTCATCAATACTTTCCGGACTTCCACCGGTATTATAAGTGACTACCGGAGTTCCACAAGCTAAAGCTTCCAAATTGGTTGTAGGAAAATTATCCTCATAGGTGGGATTTGCAAATACATTAGCCATTGTATAAAGTGCTGCTAGTTCAACAACACTGTTTGTTCTTGCAATTCCTATTATATTAGTAGGCAAGTCTTTGATTTGTTTTTTACTCAACCCTACTAATACAATCTTATAGTTATTATCAAGTAACGAGGAAAGTTTCACAAAGTCCTGCAATCCTTTTCTCCCCCCCCACGCACTGGCAACTCCAAGAACAATTTTTCTATTTTCTAGATTATATTGCCTTCTGAAATCACTTTTCATTGGCTTAAAAGTATCCAAATCAATCCCATTGGGAATTACTTTAACCTCATACTTATTTAAAAAAGATTTCCCAACCAAATGGGAAAGCCATCGTGATGGTGTAATAATTACCATATTTTCAACTGATGTAAATAAGGATTTTTTCTTTTGATAATTCTGCCTAGACTTATCTATAAAAACACTTCTCGGATACTCCCATTTTTGTGGGCACCTAATACATCCTGTCTCCCATTTACCGCAGTTTGCAAAATCAAAATAAGAGCAATGCCCTGTAAAAGTCCAGCAATCATGTAATGTCCATACAACAGGTTTATTGCTTTCTGCAAGATAATTAAAAAGCATCTCTATATTTATATAATAACCATGGATATTATGAAGATGGATTACATCAGGATTATACTCTTTGATTTTTTCAATAAATGTTCTAGTTGCTTTTCGAGAATAAAATCCTGCTCTATCAGTAATTCGAGTCATTAAAGCATGTACGTTCACATCAAAATTTGTTCCTATTTTAATTATATCTTCTGTAGAGATATTTTTTGCCTCATCTCTGCCATATCCAATCTTACATTCATGACCTTGCTCTTTAAGAATATGGTACAAATCCGTAGCAATACGACCGGTGCTTCCGATTCCACAAACAGAATTAATTTGCAATACTTTCATCTAAGTTTCTCCATCATAACTTCATAACTTCTCTCTACCGTATAATTTTCTTTAAGGTATTCATATCCCATTTCCCCCATGCCCACCAGATCTGCACGGCAAGCCGCATCTACCATATGGGTAAATCCGTCCACCGAGTTGCTTTCACACCACCAACCAAATCCACCATTGGTAATGACGGTTCCCACATCCGTATTCGGATCGGTACAAGCCAACACCGGCATTTGATTCTGCATATAGGATAATAGTCGCGATGGAAAATTGGGAATGGTAAATCGATGATCCAGAAAAATCAAGCCCACATCACAAGCCTTGATCAAATCCTCATATTCATCCTTCGGCAAACCGGCGATAAGCAGAACATGTTTTGGCTTTCCGGCATCTATATATTTTTTCAGCTTAGGATACTCGGTGCCGGTACTATAAATTACAAAAAAGTGTCTACAAATCTTTTAAAATATTATTTTAATTTAAAATAGACAAATCTTTTTCTTTCGATTTGTCTTTGAATATTTTATCCTTGATTTCTATAATATGTTGATATACCAGTACACTATTTTTTTATTACATTAATATACTTTTCAACGCATACATTCTTTGAAAAATTTTCTTTAACATATTCGCGACCACTAGCACCCATTTCTATTGCCAAGTTTTTATTATCATAAAGTTTTAGAATCGCTCCAACCAAAGAATCAACATCATTCGAATCGGAACATATCCCACATTTTGCTTTATTAATAATCGTTGTAAGCTCACTATCCAAATCAAATGACGTTAATACCGGTGTTTGAGCTGACATAATACTTAACGTTTTACTTGGCAGTGCACCATGACCAACTCCTGTTTTACAGGATACAATTGAAGCATCTCCTAAGCTATATACCTCTGAAACAACATCCTGCTGCTGCATTGGAAAAATTTGAACATTATCTAATAATTCGCATTTAATTATGTTAATAACATTTTGTTTTTGTGTCCCATCACCAAATATTACAAATTGGATATCCTTTTTATTTCTTAATTGTTTTGCCGCATCCAGAATCACTTGTATATTTTGTGAATTTCCCAAATTCCCTGCATACGTAACATAGAATTTTTCTCTATCTAAATTAAATATATCAAAAAGTTTATTATCCTTACGCTTAATCGGAATTACCGCCTCTTCATCTATCCAATTGTAAATAACTTCTATTTTGTTCTCTGGAACCCCTTTCTTCATAAGATTTGTCTTAAAAGCTTCACTTATAACAATTATTTTATCCGTATTTTGGTAAGTATAATTTTCCACCATACGGCCTATCTTCCAAAGCAACGATCCCTCCTTCGTCATCCCTGTATGGACAAGTGAATCTGGGAAGATATCTTGTAGATTATATATAAATGGCACTTTTAAATTTTTTTTAATTAAGCAGCCAACTAACCCTTGTATTGGAGGCGTGCTTGATGAAAATACCAGATTACAATTTTTTATTTTTGTTGCTTGATAATACTGAGCTATATTGCATAAAAAATATCTACATGCTCTAAATAATGAATTTTTACCTTCCGGAAACATTGAAAATCTATGAACAATAAGTTGTCCACCATATTTTTTCTCGTAGTGAATTTTCTTGTATTCTTTTCTTATCTCTTTTGAAATACCTCTAGTCGGTGTTGGTGTAAAAACATCTATTTTAAAACCATTTTTAATAAAAGTTTGTTCTAAATCGTTGTTTAAGTGAGAACTCGAAACTTGTTCTGGCTTATAATATGACATTAACTGTATTATTTTCAATATAATCTCCTATATGTAGTTCAAAATATAATTATTTGTTACGTATCATTTGCAGTTGTATATCTATATTCATTCATTTTTCTTCCCTCAGCTGTTTGATACGTATTAAATAATAAAAAATGGTTTTTTACATAAAAATAATTTGCTTCTATATTATTTTCTGCATCTGTTTCTAACTTGAGATATTCATACTGTTCAAAGTCAATTTCAGATTTTAACGTTTCTAATAACAAATGCCCTACTCCGCAGTTCTGTACCGTAGGTAAAACAGCAATTGATGATAATTCCACATATTTTTCATCTCTGCTGCTCTCTGATGGCTTTAAAAATGCACGAAACAGCTTAAACATAATTGATGGTTTTCGTAAAAAAGCACAAAATGCATACCAACCAAAACTAATAAGATTTTTACATAATAAATATCGGTAAAATCCACTCAAATCATATGAGTATGCTAAAAATCCAACTATATCATCTTCTTTTTTAGCAATATATACATCTGAATGTGGCTCATCAATAAATCCAAGATACAGTTTTTTTAAAAATCCAGTACCTAAAGAAGTTAAAAAAAAGCCTTTAAAACTCTGCATATGTATTTGAACAAGTTCATCAACTAAATCATGATCAGCTGCCTTTTTAATAATAATTTTTTTTTGAACAGATGTTTTCACGCTAAAACCGCCTTTACTGTCTGAATCATTGTTTTAAACTCATTGAACATGCTGAATTTTTTCAAATCATCTAGATTGAATTTCATTTTTTTTGGTAAAATCATTTGAACATAAGTATCATTTGGATTCGCTACACTAGCCAGTAACTGTTCCTCATCCTTATACATTATGCTCGCCTGTGAAGTTACACCTGCCGGTAACAGCAGTGTTGCGTACATCTCATCTGTATACTGTTTCACATAGCGTGGCACCTCCGGTCGAGTACCTACAAAACTCATATCTCCAATAAAAATATTAAGTAACTGTGGGAATTCATCTAATCGATATTTTCGTAAAAATCTCCCTGCTTTTGTCACTCGCATATCTTGACTTGTAGTAACTTGACTGCCCAGCATTTCCGCATTTTCTACCATTGTCCGAAATTTATAAATTCGAAATTCTCGACCAAACTGTGTTACACGCACTTGCTGAAACAAGATGGATCCGGGACTATCTATTTTGATCCAAACTGCTACTATAAGACAAATGGGAAAAAGGATTATGAGCAATAAAAAAGAAACAGCTATATCAAACATACGTTTAAAAAATAAGCTCTTCCCCTTCTTTTGTAACACATCGTAATATGGTCTGACCTTTTCATTTTTCATTTTCTCCGGTAACTTATCCCACGCCGGAAGTTTCATATACCTTCTCCTCTTAATATCCTACAAAACTGATTAATCACATACTCAACCTGATCATCTGTTAAGCAAGTATGTAGTGGCAAGGTTATTTCATTTTCATACATCGCATAGGCATTCGGATAATCTTTTATATCAAAACCAAGTGTCTTATATGCGGTATGCATCGGTAATGGTTTATAGTGCACATTACAAGCCACACCTTGTTCTGCCATCTTTATAATTGTAGCATTGCGGTAATCACTGCTGTGTCCGATTAATCGTACCAAATACAGATGTCCACTGGAGCAGTGCATCTCATCTTTATGCTGAAGCACTTCAATCGGTAAATCAGAGAATGCTTTGTTATATCGGTGAATAATTTCTTGACGACGTGTCAAGATTGCCGGATATCTATGCAGTTGTGCCAGTCCTAAGGAAGCCATAATATCCGTCATATTGCATTTATAGTAGGGTGCAACTACATCATATTCCCATGCACCAAGCTGTGTTTTAGCCAATGCGTCTTTACTTTGACCATGCAACGACAACAACATATACTCTTTATATAGTACTTCATTATCAATACCTGGGATATCACGCCAAGTAACGGCGCCACCTTCTCCGGTAGTTAAATTCTTAACTGCATGAAATGAGAAATTTGTGAAGTCTGCAATCTCACCGCACATCTTCCCATGCCACTGTGCACCAAACGCATGGGCACTATCTGCCATGACAATGACACGACCAAAAGCTTCTTGAATCGTATTTGCTGCATGAAAGAGTTGCTTTTTTGCTTCTACTGCTGCAAAGATACGATTATAATCACAGACAATACCTGCTATGTCTACCGGAATGATACACTTGGTCTTTTCTGTAATAGCCGCTTCCAATTGATCATAATCCATCTCATAACTGCCGGGAGCACAGTCAATCATCACCGGGATTGCACCCACATGACAAACCACACTGCAAGTTGCAGTATATGTATAGGCCGGAACGATCACTTCATCACCGGGACCAATACCCAATACATGAAGAGTCAGTTCGGCGGCAGCAGTCTGCGAATTTAAACACACAGCTTTATTCGTATGACAGAACTGTGCTATCTCCTGTTCAAATTTCTTTGTTTTCGGACCGGTGGTTATCCAACCGGAGCGAAGGGTATCTACTACTTCTGCAATCTCGTCTTCTCCAATATCTGGAGGAGAAAATAAAATATTCATTTTTCTCTCACTCATATGTACTTACCCCTCTATCTATCACTATATAATCTACCTTTATCTCTTAACCACAATCTCCAACCCAACTTCCACAACCATCTTTCTTCCGAACATCCCGATTTCCACCCAGGCTTTCCGCTTATGCCGGTTGATTCGCGTGATACTGCCTTCGTATCCCTGCAGCGGTCCTTCTAATATGGTGATGGTGTCATGTTCCAGAATCCCCTTAGATATCTTCACCACCTGCTCTTGGGTTCCGAAGCTCAATAAGAAATCCACTTCCTCATCGGAAAGCGGCACGATGTCGTGTCCCACTTCTAAGATTCTCGTCATACCGATTACTTTTTTCAATTGGATAAATAATTCATTAATTTTATCGCTGATTAAAAATACATATCCGGGAAATAGAATGCGCCGTTCCTTGTGCCATGATCCCAGATAATGCTTCATTTCTTCATAATATGGGATAAAACACCGCTCCAGAACATCCCCGTCAATCAGCTTTCCACACTGTACTTCCGTCTCTTTCTCTTTTCCCGTCTGTACCTGCATGACATACCACATATCGGTTTTCCTCTCAGCATTCAAAGCGTGCTTCGCCATATCGCTGCATTAACAGCAACTCATATATATTATGACATTCTAATAGGCAGATGCGACAATGCGACAATCTGCCTTCTATAGAAGTGATGTAGTGTTACGGCGATGAATTTAAGCGTGCTTCGCCATATCGCTGTGTTAACAGCGACTTTTATGGATATTATGGCGTTCTAATAGGCAGATGCGACAATGCGACAATCTACCCTATATAGAAGTTCTCTTAAGTATATTTTATTTGGCTGCATTCACCGATTTATGCGGATAGACCCCTCGCTCTACCGAGAGCACCACCGAACGAATCGGGGCGGCGGCTTCCATGGCTGCGGCAGCTTCCATCGCTGCCAGCTTGCGGTCGTCCAGCTTTCTGCGGACAGGAGCAAATCGAAGGTTTAATACTTCCTCAGGCAGCTTATATTCCGGTACGATCTCATGTACCATCTTCCGGATGCTCCGTGATTCCTGGTAGCTTTCTTCATCCAGCTTCCCCAGACGCTCCACGAACCAGTCTTCATCAATATCAATCGGTCTTCCGATATGGATTCGGTGGTTGGCCGTATCCTGAAGTCCCTCTTCTCCCATGAGGAGTTCCTCATAGAGTTTCTCCCCCGGTCTCAGACCGGTGTATTCAATCTTGATATCCACATCGGGAATGTAGCCGGAGAGCCGAATCAGCTTTCTTGCCATATCATCGATGCGAACCGGTTCTCCCATATCTAAGACAAAGATCTCTCCGCCTTTGGCATAGGCACCGGCCTGAAGAACCAGACTGACCGCTTCCGGTATCGTCATAAAGTATCGAACGATATCTTTATCAGTCACTGTCACCGGACCACCCGCCGCGATCTGCTTCTTAAAGAGCGGCACGACCGAACCGTTAGAACCCAGTACATTACCAAACCGCACGGCCACGAACTCGGTCTTACTGACCCGGTTCATCGTCTGCATGATCATCTCACAGATTCGCTTGGTTGCTCCCATGATATTCGTGGGATTCACTGCCTTGTCTGTGGATATGAGTACAAAGCGTTCCACGCTGTAGCGGTCTGCCATCATCACGGTCTTATAAGTACCGAATACGTTATTCTTCACCGCCTCACAGGGGCTGTCCTCCATGAGAGGCACATGCTTATGCGCGGCTGCATGAAAGATGATCTGCGGATGGTAGGTCTGAAAGATATCTTCCAGACGTCTGACATTCCTCACCGAGCCAATAAGCACCGACAGGTGCAGCTCCGGATGAGCCTTATGTAACTCTTGCTGGATATCATAGGCATTATTCTCATAAATGTCAAACACAATCAGGTGTTTTGGCTCATATCTGGCGATTTGTCGGCAAAGTTCGCTTCCGATGGAACCTCCGCCTCCGGTGATCATCACCACTTTGCCTTGGATATAGCCCATGATCTCATCCAGCTTAGTCTCGATGGTATCCCGTCCCAACAGGTCTTCCAACTGGACATTGCGCAATTTGGATACGCTCACCTCGCCGTTCAGCAGCTGGTAGATGCCCGGTAATATCTTTACCTTACATCCGGTATCGCTGGCCAATTCAGCAATCCGCTTGCGCTGCTGCACCGTAGCAGCCGGCATGGCGATATAGATTTCCTTAATTCCGTGTTTCTCCACCAGTTGGGGGATGTCGGCACAAGTGCCTTCTACCTTCACACCACTCAGTTTCTTTCCCTGTTTATTCAGATCGTCATCCACCAGACAACAGACTTGCTTGTCCACATGGCGGCTGCTCTGCATCTCTTTCAGTATGGCGATGCCCGCATTTCCCGCACCGGCGATGAGGATGTGATTACCATCGCGCCGCTGAAAGAAATGAGCCGCAATGACCATCCAGATGCGATAGGAGAAACGAAGCACCAGTTCACAGACGGTAAGCGCCACCCCATAGATCATAAAGTAGCTTCTCGGAACGCTGATGTCCATCATAGTCATCCCTACAAACTGCAGACCACTGGATACGATACAGGCAAAAGCAATCTTAGCTGCTTCCGGGAAACTGGCCGAGGACCACAGCGTACTGTACATGCTCATCCCCAGAAACACCAGAAGTGTAATTCCTATATTCACTGCACTATAATGTATCACAGCCTGCATATATGAGTTTGGAATCGCCGACAGATGCATGTCGAACCGCACCCACAACCCCATAAATGCACTTAACCAGATGGCGGCTATATCGAATAACGCCAGCACGCACATCCTCTTTCTTTTCCCATCTAACGTGCTAGGAAACATCATATGCATCAACTCCTCTTATCCGTCGATCTCTTTGCAGAATAATTCGACTGTAATTCTCTTTAGTGCCTCTTGGTCCGGATGGTACTCATCAAATAACTGAGTCTCCACTGCCTGACCGGGTATGGTGATAAAATCTCGGTCACTCACGAGCTGTTCACTATTCAGCACGCTCATCCCCATCTTCAGATATCGATCCTTGGACATATTTGTGATCATATAGTCCTGTATATCGTTCATCATCCGAGATACTAATTGGTCATCTTCTTCTGCCGCTGCTCTCGCCGTCTGTATATAACTTTGGATATAATGCTGCTGCCGTTTCATACGCCCCAGAGCGCTCTGCGCTACGGTAACATCTCGGCTTCGTACGAAGTTCTCGGCTTCTTTGCCCTTTAACAGCAGTTTTACCTTCCTGCCATTCACATCTTCTACGGTAACCGGAACACCCCCGATATCGTCATTCAGAATGGCGATTGCACTGGTATTCACCGCTATATATCCATCGATACGTAGTCCAAAGAAGAGATTCGATACCGCCTCCGACATCAGTTTACAACTCTTCTCTCTTCCGTCTCCATAGGCAAATGCCAGGGTAAGGTGTTGTATATCCTGTCCCAGTTCATTACCCTCCATGTCAAATAGGGTAATCTCTGTCATCGTGTCTCGGGGAATCATCACGATCTTCACCGTATCTCTGGCCATATCCTGTGCCACTAAGAAGATACCATCCGACTGCCCGCCGGCTCCGGATACCCGTTGTGATTCCAGATTCCCACTGGTATCGATGCCCATACAGAGCGTCGCCCGGATGGATGTGTTCCGCCGATACTTCTTACCATCCAGTTCGATGATGCCCTTAGCGGGAGCGGCTTCTGACGTATCCGTACTTCTCTTGGCTTCAATATCGGTTTCGATCTGTCTCTTCATCTGATAAGAGTGATATCCCTTATAGACACCGCAAGCTAACAGAACGGATACTGTGGCTGCCCCTGCCGCAATTAAGATACGGCTCAATTTCTTCATCTTGTTACCACCTATCTATATTATAGCTTATTAAGATCCTCTATGGCATCGGTGTTATCCTCAGGTTCTACTGGACCTGACGTTTCACGGACCGGTACCGGACTGCCGTATGGAGCGTCATGGCCGCCATATTTGCCACCATACTTACCATACTTACCATATCTACCATACTTTCCGTAGTAATAGTAACCATTCTCCTTCATATCTACTTTATTGAGAACCGCTCCGAGGATACGGCATCCGCCCTTCTCTAACTGGGCTTTCACCTTCTGAAGAAGTTTATAGCTGGTACTTCCACTCTCGATGATCAGAATCGCACCATCACAGTGCTGGGAGATAATCGCACCATCGATCAGATTCGCCATCGGTGGGGTATCAACCATAATATAGTCATACTGCTCTCTGGCCCATAGCACCAATTGGGTGAATAATTCTTCCTCCAGAAGCTCTGCCGGATTCGGTGAATAGGCTCCGGCAAATATGATATCTAAGTTAGGGACATTCGTCTCATATACAATCTCATCTCTCACCTTTTGTCCGCTGAGATACTGAGAGAGTCCGGTCACCTTCGTATCCAGATGATATCGGGAAGCAAAAACCGACTTGCGGATATCTGCATCAATTAGCAATATCTTCTTATTAAGAGAGGCCAGTGAAGACGACAGCTGAAAGGTAATATCGCTCTTACCCTCATCGCTCAACGCACTGGTGAGCATCACTGTCTGTATACCGGCTCCGGAGAACTGGATATTCGTCCGCAAGGTCTTAATCGCTTCTTCATACTGATAGTCATTCAGTTCATGCTGTTTTAATTCTACCTTATTAGCCATTTACCTTGCCCTCTTTCTTCTCTTTGTTTTCTTTCTTCTTCGGAAGTACCGCCAGTACCGGTAAGTTCAGGTATTTGTTAATATCTTCTTCACTCTTGATGGTGTCGTTCATAACGACCCCAAAGGTAATGAGACCGCACAGCAAGATAACGCCCAACAGTCCGCCTATCGCTGCGTTCTTCGACACACTCGGGCTGCTCTTCGTCTGAGCCACTTCGCCATCCTCGATAATCTTGGGTGGAACCATCTCCATGATCTCTCCGATGTAATCCGCTGCCGTAATCGCAATATCATCTACGATGGCTTTGGCTACATATGGGTCAGAATCCTGCACCGTCAAGGACAGGATACGGGTATCCTTGGGATTCTCCACCGTAATCTTATTGCGCAGCTGCTTATAATTTGTATCCAAGTTCAGATGTTTAATCACGCCCTGCAGAACCGGTCGGCTGGTAATCAGTATCTTATAGTCCTGGGTCAACTGAGCTCCGATCTGTAAGTCGGCCAAAGAAGTCAGTGTGGTCTCTTTCGTCAATATGTACATCGTCGATTGGGAGCGATACTGAGGCACAGTGATAAACATGCTGTATGCGCCCACGCTCCCGGCACCGATCACAAAAGCGGCCAGAATCATCCACCATCTCTTTCGCAGTGCAAAAAGTAGTTCTCGTAAATCAATCTCAATTCCATCATCCTCTTGATACTCATTTCCCATCTCAATAAACCCTCTCATCTTCTATATAAGTTATACCGGCATATCGATTATATCCGATTCATCGGTTATATCAGTGCATCCCCCCTGAGAAGTCTCACCGGATTCGTCCGAGTCAACTGCTCAAAGCAGGTTTCTCCGACTTTCTCGCGCAGCCACAGGATGGCTTTCCGAATCTCCGGTGGACGGTAGTTCATATGGTGCATATCCGTTCCCAAGAGGTGTATCTTCCCTGCCAGGACCATCTTACGGCACCACATCTGTTCACCCAGATATCTCATCCCTGCTACTAAACTGCTGTAATTCATCTGCATCAACGCACCGGTCTGAATCAATTCATCCATGCACCCGGCTTTACGCAGACAGGCGTAGCGTTCTACATGAGCCAATACCGGTGTATACCCATCTAACATCATGTTTCGCACCGATTGGTAGAGTTCCTGATAGGACACGCCTTCAAAGAACTCGACTAATACGGCTTTGGTTCCGGACAGGGACAGCACACGTCCTGAATCCAATGCCTCTGTAATACCCGTAAAGTAATAAATCTCCTGTCCCACATAGATGTTTAAATCCGAAGCGATTTCCCTTGCTGTGTTCTGCACCGCTTCTGCTGCCGCTCGAACCACAGCTGCATCTACGCGGTGATTCGGTTCCTTATAATGGGGAGTCGCTATGATTCCTCTGATTCCCTGAGTGTATGCCTGTTGAAGCATCGCCTTTGTTTCCTGCATATCTTCGGCACCATCATCCAGTCCCGGAAGAATGTGCGCATGCATATCGATAATTCCACTTGCCTGTTCCTGATTTACGTTGTCCATAGTCACCGCCTAATGTGTATTGATCTATATATCTTATATATCGACCAAAGACTTTATAAAAAGATAACACTTGTCAAAAAATACATATATAAGAGTCCTTTAGACGTTTATAGAATTTTAATAATTAAATAAAGTAGTCTCATTATATCAGCAGTGCCACTGAAAAACAACCTTTATTACTGTTTTTCTTTTAATACAGTAATAATAAATTATATATGTTTTTTGCACAAATGTAACTTTTTTGTATCTTGATTCTATTTTTATCCATAGTTTACCATAAATATACATTTTTTTACCATTATTTGAAAAAAATAACAAAAATGTAACTTTTTAATTGACCCACAATGCAACTTAGATTATTATCCTCTTTCTAATCTCATCAAAATATGGTATGATTTGTAGAAAATATACGTTTACGAACGAAGAAAGAGGACTTGCCAAATGGACATTATTTTTTTCCTGACCGGTTGCCTGGGACTGGCAGAAACCATTGATTTATTTTCTAATAAAGATTTTTTAATTTTTATCACAGATTCAATTAATCCGGCTGATTACGATATCAAGAAGGTCTATTCCGTGGAAAAGTGGCTATTTGCGATTGATACGTTGGCCTGTTATGCGATTTCATTCCGCGTAGGTGGGCTATACGGCATTATATTTATGATGACGATCATCTTCGGCACGCTGTTTGCACATTGGCATATATTCAAAAGCCCCAAGTATCGAAGCAAGTAACACATTGTCCTCCGCCACATACTATATATTATCAAATGTAAAGTATAAAGGAGATTATCCATTATGTGTTGTAATAGAAGATGTGGTTGTAATTTAGGTTGTGGTTGTAATTCAGGTTGTGGTTGTAATTCAGGTTGTGGAAATAATTCGGGCTGTGGTTGTAATTCAGGCTCTGCTAATAACTCAGGTTGTGGATGTAACTCAGGTTCGGCTAATAACTCCGGTTGTGGTTGTCGTCCGGTCTGCGAATGCAGCTGTAGAAACAGAGCATACCGCGAAGGATTCAACGAAGGTTATAATGTAGGATTCCAGAATGGATTCGAAGCCGGAAGAGCCAGTGATACACCGGTCTGCGGTGGTGGCTGTGGATCCACTGTAATATCAGGCGGTTGTGGCTGCTAGCATAAATCGTTTACGATATGTTCAAAATATATTCATATTTTCAACAAACCGGGGACACAATTACTGAGTATACTTTATCTATACAGATAAGTAATACATGATAAATCATACGTCATCTGCTTTCTGTATAGATTCAAACGAAAGTTCAGAATATTTTTTTCATAATAAGCCGGATAGTCTGGGACTATCCGGCTCCTCCCTTTTATATCAGCCGCAAGTGAACACAAGCTCGGTAGATACCATCTTCATCGATGGGTGCTGTTACATAGTCTGCCGCTTCTTTCAGTTCCATCACGGCGTTGCCCATGGCAACACCGATACCGGCTTCTCTTATGACCTCCAGGTCATTCATACTGTCACCGAAAGCAACCGTATCTGACAAATCTTCCTTTTCACCAAAGTATCCGGCCAAACGTCTCAAACCATCCGCTTTGGAGATTCCCACTTCCATGACATCTGCGCCCATACGGCCGGCAAAAAGCGGCATCCTAAGTTCCGGAAATTCTTCCTCCACGTATCGAACCTGTTCCTCATTCCCAATAAATGCCAATGTCCGAATCTTCTGATTCATCATCTCCCATGGTTCCCTGAATCTCCGCCCACAACTTCCCCACAGTTCTATATCTCTGGCTCTGATCACTTCCGGATGAATATAATAATCTTCATCTCCCTCCGTCACGCCTACCCCAAATCCCTCTTTTTCGCAAAAAGTTAAGAGCCGGTGAAGCAGCTCTCTATCAAATACATGTTCATAGATCAAGTGTCCTCCTACCGTAATCTTCGCCCCGTTCATGTGGACAATCGCATCCGGATCCAGCATATCCCGGTAAATGGTACTATAATAATTATCCATATCGCGCCCCGTCGCAAGAACAATCTTGTGATTCTTTCGAAGTGCCCGGATTGTATCTAGCGCACTGGCAGGTATTTCTCCTGTTTTATGATCCAACAATGTCATATCCAAATCAAAACTAATCATCGTTTATTTTGCCTTTCTGTTATACCTGTCAATCTACTGCATATAGTATAACATGTAATATTATCAAAAAGCGATTGCTTTTTTGAGATTTTTTGATATAATATCTTGAGCGGGGTATGGCGTAGCTTGGTAGCGCGTACGGCTGGGGGCCGTGAGGTCGCAGGTTCAAATCCTGTTGCCCCGATGCTTAAGA
>JAVWRQ010000061.1:0-14717 GCA_036634775.1 Clostridium sp. | reverse complement strand
AATGGATGTGCTTCTCGTAATATATAGATATGAAACTTGCCAGTTCCTTTATTCACAGTGGCCGAAAACAACACCGGAAAGAAGGATTTTTATGAAAAGCATGGGTTGTAATTTATCAGATGAATCCCAACTATACAGAGAAATTGTGCGCCAGTCTACGCTGGGCGTATATGTGATCGAGCAGGAATCCTACAAATTGCTGTATGCAAATGATGCGTTGGAAGAGATTCTTGCAAGCGTAGGAATTCATGAATATTTAGGGCAAAAATGCTATTGCGCTTTAAGATATCGCAATCAGCCATGTGAGGATTGTTTTGCTTATCCACCGACGGATGTAGGTGAACCGCGAGAAGTTTATTTAGATTTTTTGTCTAAATATTATTCGGTCGCTTCACATTCTATCGAGTGGAAGGGCGTCCCTGCCTATGTGATTTATCTTTCTGACACTTCAAAAGAGAAAAAAGCCCTGTTTGAACTGGCTAAGACGCAGAAAAAACTGGCTGCTGCGATTGATCATGCGGGACTGGCTTATTGGGAATATGATATTGCGAATAACAAGGCTTACTTAAACGCTATCTCCACCACCGAATACACGCTGAATGAAGTGATTGAAAACTATCCGCAAGGACTTTATGAGACAGGAGCGATTCATCCGGACAGCATCGCACGGTATGACGCGTTGGTGCAGTCGGTCAAGGATGGCGAACCGATAGTCAGAGCCGATATTAAAACCATCGATGCAAAAGGTGATTTAGTATGGAAACGTGTCCGTTTTACGACATTGTTTGATGAACACAATCAGCCGTTCTGGGCAGTTGCTACTGCAGAGAGCATCGATGACTACAAAGCTCTGGAGAAACGATTTACTACTGTTTTGGAACAGAATAATATCGATACATGGCTGTATGATATGTCTCGTAAGACGATTATTCAGAATCATAACACAGAAGATGTGTATGGTGTTCACAGCACAGAGATCCATCATATACCGGAGACTCTGATTGAGCAAAAACTGTGTTGTCCGGAGGATGCAGAAACCTTTCGTGAGTTTTACAGACGACTTCATCAGGGAGAAGATCAGGTCACTACTACCATTCGGCTATGGGATGTCCGCACGCAGAATTATGTTTGGAAACACTGTACCTATACGATCCTGCCGAATCGGGAAGGAAGACCGATTTACGCATTGGGCAGTGCCGTTGACGTGACGGATCAGATCGAGATAAAACAAAAATATGCAGATGCGATTAAGTACCGCTACCGCACATTAGGTGAGAATGTCATTCTGGCGGGACATTGTAATGTCACCCGTAATATCATTCTGGAGGTAGAAGACAGAACCGGTCTGGACGTAGAACACCGCTTTGGAATGGTGCGGGATGATTTTTTTCACGGTATTGCTTCTCTGATTCCGGACGAAGAACAACGGCAGATATTTTATAAGACATTTGGGAACGAGAACATGCAAAACAGCTTTGAACTGGGAATCACGCACCATGACTATACGTGCACGATTCATATTGGTAATGGAGGCGGGATTCACTGGATATCGACCCATGTAGACACGGCTCAACAGCCGGAAACCGGTGAGTTGATTGGTTTTTTAACGATGACCGATGTCTCTGCCAATAAGATGCAGGAGCAGGTTCTGGATGCAGTCATTCAGTTTGACTATGACTTTGTAGCACACCTCAATCTTCATTCCAATACTACGGTATTCTATAACAGTAAAAATCAGATGGAATTGCTTAAAGATTATCAATATGGCATTCCTTATTCCTATACAGATGCCATTGTGCGCACGGTAGAAAGCTATATTGTCGATGAAGATAAGGCGCTTTATGCAGAACAAATGTCTATTGAGAATGTGACACGAGAGCTGCAGGATAAGGACAGTTATGAATTTACTTATCATCTTCGGGATACAGATGGGGAGATCAGAACGAAACAGACCAGGTTTGCCATGCACGATCGGGCGGCAGGCATTGTAGTATTCAGCCGTGCTGATGTGACGAGTATGCTGGCACAGCAGGAAAAACAAAGAATTGCCCTCTCTGAATCACTGGCGATTGCACAGCAGGCCAATAACTCCAAGTCAAAGTTCCTTTCGTCGATGAGCCATGATATCAGAACGCCTATGAATGCCATCGTTGGTATGTGCAACTTGGCACTTGCGGATGAGAGCAATGCATCACAGGTACATGAAAGTTTACAGGTGATTAAACAATCATCAGCATTACTGCTCTCTATGATTACAGATATTCTGGATATGAACCGAATTGAAAGTGGAAAGATGGTACTGACAGATGAATCATTCTCCTTCTCGGAACAATTAAAACTTGCGGCAGGGAGAGCGAAGGCACTTGCCGATAAAAAGCATCAGACCGTTAAACTCATTGTGGATATTACGCATGACCGCTGCAATGGTGATGTGATACGGATTCACAGAGTGATTGATAATATACTCGCCAATGCACTGAAGTTTACGCCGGAAGGCGGAACGATTACGTATTATTTGTCTGAGTTATCAGTGGAACACAATCATATCAGTCTTTACCGGTTTGAGATCTCGGATACCGGAATTGGCATTAGTCCGGAGCAGCAGAAGCATATATTTGAACCATTTTATCGTGTACAGAACTCTATGACTTCACAAATCGAAGGAACCGGACTGGGTCTGTCAATTGTGAAAAGCATCGTAGACTATATGGGCGGAACTATCTCGGTGCGCAGCACGCCTAATGTGGGAACTACTTTTTCAATTGATCTTCCCCTGCGTGTTGCAGAGGATTTCACACCGGAGAAAGAACCTGAAGTGGTTCCAACGCGTACGGTTGATTTATCCGGTACTCGTGTGCTGCTTTGCGAAGACCATCCCACGAACCAACTGGTGGCCATGAGAATTCTGGAGAAAGCAGGAGCTATCGTGACGGTGGCAGATAACGGGAAAATCGGGCATGAAGTATTTTCACAAAGTGAACCGGGCACATTTGATGTTATTCTAATGGATGTGCAGATGCCGGTAATGAACGGATATGAAGCGACCCGTGCCATTCGGGCATGCAGTCATCCACAGGCAAAGAACATTCCCATCATCGCGATGACTGCCAATGCATTTGCAGAGGATGTTCAAAAAAGTATCCAGGCGGGCATGAACGCCCATCTGGCAAAACCCATTGAGCCCCAACAGCTATATGAAACTCTGGCGAAGTTTATTCAATAGAGTCCAACAATGCATCAACCACGCTGGCAGCCGTTTTTTCCTTCACTGCCATCGTGAGATAAGGTTCTTTAATATCTTCTAGGTAATGTGCATCTGAATTGCTGACGATTCTGCAGTGATTCAGATATGCATTACCTTTTTTAATCATATGAAGCTTGGACAGATCTTTTAGTTCTGCTGTAGTGAATTTACTGTCCGGCGGGATAAAACCCAAGTTTGAAATCAGACTGTTGGCCTGTTTATCAACATGAGCCGGAAACATGACCCCATCGTATGAGCGGACTAAATCCCACAAGTCGTCGAATGAAATATCGGTGCTGTTGATCAGCAGGTTTTCTACCTGACCGCATACTTGGTCATCACAGTCATAAATCTCCTGCTTTCCAAAGATATCTTCCCGGTTGTGGACGGGAATTAGGTGTGCATAGACATAGGCATCGAATTTCATCGCCGCTTCCAGTGTCTTAAATAGACATACGGCATGTACCTCTTCGGCTGTGTTGATTTCCATACCGGGTATGGCCAAAATGCCATATTCTTTGGTAGCGCAAAGCACAGCCGGGCAATTTTTGCAGGAATTGTGATCGGTGACAGCAATCACATCCAGTCCCTTTAAAGCTGCCATAGCTGCGATATTATACGGTGTCATCTCATCGCTGCCACAGGGGGATAAGCAGGAATGAATATGCAGATCATAAGCCAGATTAAGCATGAATTAAATTATAAATCTCCAGTGCTCCGTCAAAAACAGGCTGTTCTGTTTTGAGGATCGTGATTTCCTGCTCTTTGGCTTTCTTTAGAGCGGCATCATCCAGAGAAGCCCCTTCTGCTAAAATAATACAGGCCGCATCGGTCAGGGTGGCCACTGCCAGCGTGTTGATATTTCCCATAACGGTTACCCAGGCACATCCCTCCGGTGCTTTTCCCATCGCAATGCTTAAAAGATCACAGCAAAAGGGTGTGGTAATCGTCCGATCTCCGGTCGTACCGATATGAATCACTTCAAATAAGTTGCTTTCAATCAGATTTTGTACTGTCATCGACATTTCCTCCGGTATTTTGTTCTAAACGGGACATCTCATCTGAAACTCTGCGAATGCATTCACGCAGGGCATGCAGCGATTCATCACTGAAGTTCTCCCCATCGATCATGCAGTCTGCCATCATCGTTACCTCATCGGAAAGTTTATGTACATTTTCCCGAAGGTGATAAATACAGTCTCTTTCTCCGGCTTCTCCACGGACGATATCCTCGGCCAGTGCTTTACAGGTAGGCGCACCGCAGGAACCGCAATCCAGTCCCGGAAGTTTCTTACAAATCCGTTCTACTTGGTTAAATCTGGAAAAACTCTCGGTTAGTGTATTGCCCAGGTTAAATACAGGCTCGAATTTGACCGCCTCGGTCCAATTGACGAATTCCCGATCACCTTCACTTAAATGACTTTTGGAGACCGGCATATACTTGTGCAGCCACTTTAACTTAACCTCTGCTACATATGGATTCTCCACAGTCAGAACACCGCCTACACAGCCACCGTTACAGGCATTCAGCTCTACGAACTTCAGATTAGAGAACTTTTGGTCTTCCATATCTTCCAACACCCGAATCACATTCTCGATGCCGTCGGCTGCCAGATAATTCTCTGTAAAAAGTCCTCCGGCTTCGCCGCTTCGCCGTCCCCAGCCGATTCCGATTTTGCCGGAAGTCACCATGTCGGGAGGATTATTACCCACCATCTGCATATAAGAAATCAGTTGTGGGTAAATGTCCTTAATAGCCAGTACCCGATCTACTTCGCTCTTATCAGTACCCAATGGCGATTTGACGTAGGTCACCTTAGAAGGACAAGGGGAAATAAAGAAAATTCCGATTTTCTTTCGTGGCAGACCGGTCTTTGCCATCGCCCGTTTTATCGCTAGCTGCGCTGCAACCTCGATCGGTGCTTTAAGCGGCAGCAGATTAGAAATCAAATTGGGAAATTTGACTCTGATCAGACGTACGACAGAAGGACATGCCGTACTGATAAATGGTGCCCGACCGGGATTTTCTTCGATATAGGCTCGAGAGGCCTCTGAAACCAGTTCGGCCGCTGCACTCACTTCAAATACATCGTCAAAGCCCATGAGAATCAGACCATTTAAAACGATATTGACATCGTCTAAATTATTAAACTGACTGTAAAGAGAGGGAGCCGGAAGGGCTACGGTATATTCATAATGTTTTAATGTATCGAGTGAGTCATAGACGGCATGCTTCGCATGATGAGGGCACACTCGGATACATTCGCCGCAATCGATACAAAATTTACTGTTTATCTGCGCCTTTTTATTTCTTACCCGGATGGCCTGAGTGGGGCATCGTTTAATGCAGTTGATGCATCCCATACAAAGATCCGGATCCAAACGAACGGAATGGTAAAATTTATCCATAACCTACTCCTTCCTGTTAAGATTTATAAATTATGCTGCATTGACAACCATAGTAATGGTTGTTCCGACACCAATTTCTGTCTGAATGTCCATGTAGTCTGAATATTTTTTCATATTGGCAAGTCCCATACCGGCACCGAATCCCAGACTTCTGATTTCATCGGGAGCCGTGGAATAGCCTTCTTTCATCGCCAGTTCGATATCCGGGATGCCGGGACCCACATCAGCCAGAACCATCTGTATGGATTCCGGAGATATCTGTACGGTAATTTCGCCCCCATGAGCGTGAATCACCATATTAATTTCGCCTTCATACATAGCGATGGATACTTTCCGAATTGCGGTTGGAGAAATACCCAGCTGTTTTAATTTGTTTTTCACATCGCTGCTGGCTTCTCCTGCCCGGGTGAAATCCTCGGGATCCACCTCATAAGTGAGTGTAATAACGTCTTCCATTTTAAACAGCACCTCCCCGCAGCCCTGCTTCATAGAGCATACCGCAGGCGGAGAACATCCGGTGTCCGGTTTCCATAATCACAAGTCCACTGTCTTTTGCCAAATCAAGCATGGCCTGATCCGGATGCTTTCCTCTGACAAAAATAATACAGACCATATCCAAAAGTTCTGCGGTTCGGACAACCTGGGGATTGCAAAGTCCGGTGAGAAGAATGGAATGATCTTTGGAAAAAGCCAGAACATCACTCATCATATCAGCTCCACAAGCACTTCGCACTTCTCTGTTCATGTATTCCTCTCCTGCCAAAACTCTCGCTTTCAACACGTCGCGTACATCTTTTACGATCATATTATAACTCCTCCTCAATATCCTGCGATTGCGCTTAAATATCAATAATTTACCTCTCCTATAAGAATAACATTGGTTTTAGTAATAATCAACAAAATGTTGTGGAACTTTTCGCGATAACATGGTAAACTAGATGAAAATAGAGATATCGGTATGAAAATCCAGATATCAATGAGGAGGTTATAATATGTCTTGCAAAAACGAAGGCGTCTGCTTTAGCGGAACAGCTGAACAAGAAGCGGCTTTAAAGAAGATGATTGCCGAATTAAGGGATATGCAGGGTGCACTTATGCCTATTTTACAGCATGCCCAAGAAATCTACGGATACCTTCCAATCGAAGTTCAGACCATGATTTCTGACGAGATGGATATTCCACTGGAGAAGATTTATGGCGTAAGTACATTCTATTCTCAATTTTCTTTACAGCCGAAAGGACAATACCGGATATCGGTTTGTCTGGGAACTGCCTGCTATGTAAAAGGATCCGGAGAGATTCTTAAGAAACTGGAAGAGCTTTTGGGAATTACAAATGGTCAATGTACAGCAGATGGCAAGTTTTCACTGGATTCCTGTCGATGCGTAGGAGCTTGTGGACTGGCACCGGTCATGATGGTAAATGATGAAGTTTATGGCAGACTGACCCCGGAACAGATTCCGGCGATCCTGGCCAAGTACTAATCCTATGATGCCGGAGATTTCATTAAACATTCTGGATGTGGCAGAGAACTCCACGAAAGCCGGGGCAAAGCATGTGAGAATCACGGTGGATGCCAATTTCTTATCGGATCGTCTGACTGTATTTATTGGGGATGATGGGTGCGGTATGACACCGGAACAGGTAAACCGCGTGACCGATCCTTTTTTTACCAGTCGTACAACACGAAAAGTAGGATTGGGCGTTCCGTTTTTCAAATATGCTGCAGAGAGCACCGGCGGTAGCTTTGATATTTCTTCAACTCCCGGAGTAGGAACCGAAGTGACGGCAGTTTTTGTATTATCCCATATTGACCGTATGCCGTTGGGCGATATTAATGCTACGATGCATATGCTGATTGTTTACCATCCGGACACAGAATTTGTTTATACGTATCGTTATAATGAAAAATTATTTGTATTGGACACCGAACAGTTCAGAGAAATATTAGGGAATATCCCTTTTGATTCGCCGGAAGTATCTGCCTACATAATGGAATATCTGACAGAAAATAAATTAGAAACAGATGGCGGCGCTGTTTATTAAGCACTTTATTTAAAACGGAGGAATTATATGAAAAGTCTTGAGGAATTAAAAGCAATCCGCGAGAGGATGCAAAATCAGGTCAATTTACGTGATGGTGGAAATGCATGTACCCGCGTTGTAGTAGGTATGGCTACCTGCGGAATTGCCAGTGGAGCAAGACCTGTACTTACTACTCTTTCGAATCTGGTTCAGGAAAAAGGACTGACGGATCGTGTCGTAGTCACACAGACCGGCTGTATTGGACTGTGCCAGTATGAACCGATTGTAGAAGTGATAGAACCGGGTAAGGATAAGATTACTTATGTAAAGATGAACTCAGAAAAAGCAGCTGAGGTCGTGGAACGCCATCTGATTGGTGGGCACCCGGTAGAAAAATATACCTTGAATGCAGAAGACATTAAATAATAGGAGGAAGAGCGATGTATCGTTCACACATTTTAGTTTGCGGCGGAACCGGATGTACTTCTTCCGGCAGCCAGCAAATTATGGAAGTTTTAAAAGCGGAAATCGACAGGAATGGTCTGTCTGAAGAAGTCTGTGTTGTACAGACCGGATGCCATGGTCTCTGTGCCCTGGGTCCTATTATGATTGTTTATCCGGAAGCCACTTTTTATGCGATGGTGAAGAAAGAAGATATTCCGGAAATTATATCCGAGCATTTATTAAAAGGTCGTATCGTGACCAGACTTCTCTATAACGAGACAGTGACACCGACTGGAATCAAGGCTCTTACCGATACCGATTTCTATAGAAAACAGCATAGAATTGCTCTTAGGAACTGTGGTATCATCAACCCTGAAGTCATTGAAGAATATATTGGAACCGGTGGATATCAGGCACTGGGCAAAGTCCTGACCGAGATGAAACCGGCTGAAGTCATTCAGACACTTTTAGACAGTGGTCTGCGCGGCAGAGGCGGCGCGGGATTCCCTACCGGTCTCAAGTGGAAACTGGCCAGCCAGAACGATGCTGATCAGAAATATGTCTGCTGTAATGCAGATGAAGGAGATCCCGGTGCATTTATGGATCGTTCTGTATTAGAAGGAGACCCACATGCGGTCTTAGAGGCGATGGCGATTGCAGGATATGCGATTGGAGCCAGTCAGGGCTATATTTATGTCCGTGCAGAGTATCCCATTGCAGTACAGCGTTTAAAGATTGCCATTAAACAGGCCAAAGAGATGGAACTGTTGGGCAAGGACATCTTTGGAACCGGATTTTCCTTTGATATTGACTTGCGTCTTGGTGCAGGAGCTTTTGTATGCGGTGAAGAAACAGCCCTTATGACCTCCATCGAAGGAAAAAGAGGAGAACCCAGACCCAGACCGCCATTTCCGGCACAGAAAGGTCTGTTTGGCAAACCTTCGATCCTGAATAACGTAGAAACTTTGGCGAATATTCCTCAGATTATTGTAAATGGACCGGAATGGTTTTCGTCCATCGGCACAGAGAAGTCGAAAGGAACGAAAGTATTTGCTCTGGGTGGTAAGATACATAATACAGGATTGGTGGAAGTTCCGATGGGAACAACACTTCGTGAAATCGTAGAAGAAATCGGCGGTGGAATTCCGGGCGGCAAGAAGTTCAAGGCAGCTCAGACCGGCGGACCTTCCGGCGGATGTATTTCAGCAGAAAACTTCGACATCCCAATCGACTATGATAACCTGGTATCCATTGGTTCGATGATGGGCTCCGGCGGACTGATTGTTTTGGATGAAGACAACTGTATGGTAGATATTGCCAAGTTCTTCCTTGAATTTACAGTAGAGGAATCCTGTGGTAAGTGTACATCCTGCCGAATCGGAACCAAACGTATTCTGGAAATTTTGGATCG
The DNA here is from genome assembly GCA_036634775.1 of Clostridium sp. Classification (GTDB taxonomy): domain Bacteria; phylum Bacillota; class Clostridia; order Lachnospirales; family Lachnospiraceae; genus Otoolea. The sequence continues at coordinate 5,184 of JAVWRQ010000061.1, read as the reverse complement.
CATCACCAAGGGACAGGCCGTTATGGAAGATCTGGATAAATTAGAGGAGCTTTGCTACTATGTAAAGAACAACTCGCTCTGCGGTCTGGGACAGACGGCTCCTAACCCGGTACTTTCTACTCTGCGTTACTTCCGCGATGAGTATGAAGCCCACATTAAAGAAAAACGTTGTCCGGCCGGCGTGTGCAAGGCCTTGTTATCCTATGAGATAGACCGTGATAAGTGCCGTGGCTGTACACTTTGTGCAAAGAGCTGTCCAACCGGTGCGATTATAGGAACACTTAAGAACCCACATATCATTGATCCCAATAAATGTATCAAATGCGGCGCATGTATGGAAAAATGCCATTTCGGCGCGATTTACAAGAAGTAAAGGAGGAAAAATCAAATGGCGGATATTACAATTAAAATCAATGGCAGGACAGTCAGTGCGCCGGCTGGTTCCACCATTCTGGAAGCAGCTCGTCTGGCAAATATTGAGATTCCTACCTTGTGTTTCTTAAAAGAAATCAACGAAATCGGTGCCTGTCGTATCTGTGTTGTAGAAGTAAAAGGTGCAAGAACACTGATGGCTTCCTGTGTCTATCCGATTAACGAGGGCATGGAAGTATGGACGAATACACCGAAGGTACTGGATTCCAGAAAGAAGACATTACAGCTGATTTTATCAAATCACGAGAGAAAGTGTCTGTCCTGTGTAAGAAGTTCAAACTGCGAACTGCAGGCACTCTGCCGCGCGCTGGGTGTAGATGACGAAGGTCTATATGATGGTCAGAAGACCGTTTCCACGATTGATGACAGTGCGGTTCATATGATTCGTGATAACAGCAAATGTATTCTCTGCCGCAGATGTTCGGCTGTCTGTGAGAATGTTCAGGGAATCGGTGTCATTGGTCCAAATGAGCGTGGATTTGACACAAATATAGGTTCTGCGTTTAATATGAGACTGGGAGACACCAGTTGTGTATCCTGTGGTCAGTGTATTGCAGCATGTCCGACCGGTGCTCTTCAGGAAAAAGATTGTACCGGAAAAGTATTCGAGGCGATCGCAGATCCGACGAAACATGTTATTGTGCAGACGGCTCCTTCTGTTCGTGCAGCATTAGGCGAAGAATTCGGCTATCCAATCGGCACCAACGTAGAAGGCAAGATGGCAGCAGCTTTGAAACGACTGGGATTTGATAAAGCGTTTGATACTGACTTCAGTGCCGATCTTACCATCATGGAAGAAGCACATGAATTCCTAGACCGAGTACAGCATGGCGGCGTACTGCCGTTGATTACATCTTGCTCTCCTGGCTGGATTAAATACTGTGAGCACTATTTCCCGGATATGACAGAGAACTTATCTAGCTGTAAATCTCCGCAGCAGATGTTTGGCGCAATTGCCAAATCCTACTACGCGGAAAAAGCCGGAATTGCTCCGGAAGATATTGTTTCAGTCAGCGTTATGCCATGTACGGCTAAAAAGTTTGAAATTGGCCGCGATAATCAGGATGCCAATGGTATGCCTGACGTGGATATTGCTTTGACAACCAGAGAACTAGCAAGGATGATTCGCAAGGCAGGCATCAAATTTACCGAACTTCCAAACGAAGAATTTGACATTCCGCTTGGTCTCAGTACCGGTGCGGCTACCATATTCGGTGCGACCGGAGGCGTTATGGAGGCCGCTCTGCGAACCGCAGTGGAAACACTGACAGGAAAAGAATTGGAATGCGTCGACTTTACAGAAGTTCGCGGTACTAAAGGAATCAAAGAGGCTTCTTATGATGTGGCCGGTCTGCAGGTTAAAGTGGCAGTGGCTTCCGGACTTAAGAATGCAAGAGAACTTCTGGAGAAGGTGCGTTCAGGAGAAGCATCCTATCACTTTATAGAAATCATGGGATGTCCGGGCGGCTGTGTAAACGGCGGCGGACAGCCACAACAGCCCGGTTATATCCGCAATACGGTGGATATCCGTGCTCTGCGCGCCAAGGTATTGTATGACGATGATCAAGTCGATACCATCCGCAAGTCTCATGAGAACCCGGCAATCAAAGAACTCTATGCGACCTACCTGGGTGAACCGGGAAGTGAGAGAGCACATCACTTGCTGCATACGACTTATGTAAAACGGAAGATTAATGGGAACTAAGCTCAAAGTAAAAACGAGTGGAGCAGCTGCAATATCTTTTGCAGCTGCTCCACTCGTTTTGCATAACCTATTATTAACCGATGAACGATTAATAATAGGTTATGGTCACCGTTTTTCCCATTTGCTCCATCACGTCCTTGATCTGAACGACCAGGTTCTGCCTTATGCCCAGATTAAAGGGAAGCTCTGTATTCTGGTAAGCACTGTTTACCGCTTTCCCCACAAAGAGGTGAAGCTCGGTACATCGTTCAATCAGAAGCCTGGCTAACTGAGCCGCTCCATTGATATCGTCCAGACTTCGGAAGAACTCTTCGGTGATATCTTCGTTATTTGCATAGCGTGTTAAAAGTTTCAGTGCGCGGTTGAGGGTCAGGACACCCTCTGTGACCAGATCGATTCCATCAATATAGGCAATAGGAGGAATGCCGGAGGCGACGGTATCGACGATATCGGCAGGCATATCTAATGTTCGGTCGAGGACTCGGGACAGGATGAGAGAACTGGTGCCACCGCATACAACCTTGACGGCATCTTCTTCTGCCATAAATGCATGAATCATGCGTTCGTCATCTTCCGGATTCTCCGCCGGTCCGGTCATCAGATTGACTTGATTCCGATCAATAATCTGCATGACAGCTACGGTAGTGTCATCACCCGGACGAAATTGATACAGTTCATCACAGGCTTCACAGAGGACAGTGGCCAGATGCATCGCCGAAATAGTGAGTGCTGATTTTTTCAATGCATAATCGGCTATGCTGTCCCAAGTCCAGCCAAAATTTAACAAGTCTCCGGTTCCTGCATTGATGGTGCCATCGCTTAGAAGAATCAGAGAATCCCCTTTTTGAACGCGAAACCGAAATTCATTGATTTTTCTGCCCTCGATCATTCTAAAATCTTGAGGAATGGTCATGAGCTGTCCATCGCGAATGAAAATACAGCCGGGGTTGTCAAATTCTACCAGATAAGCGGTTCCGTCATAGAATACCTGCAGAATACTGAATGTGGCATAAGCCATCTGGCGTACTTTACAGACGGGAAGCGTCTCTGCAATTGTCTCCACACATTTTTCCAGAGGAACTCCTTTTAAAAACATGGTACCCAGAACCTTGGAGGTAATCGTAGCTAAAATGTTGGCCTTGACTCCACTGCCCATGCCATCGGCTAAAATCAGAATATGGGAATTTTCTGTATGGAGGATTTCCACTTTGTCACCACAGAGCTCTTCTGAATATTTATTCAGGCTCTTATATGCAATATCTACCGTGATTCCCATGTCCCCCCTCCATTCTTCGTATGTTTCGTATTCTTCTTATTTGCATCCTCATCGCCGTCTTCTAACAGCGAGTCGCAAAGATCTAATAATGTGGTCTTGGTCTCAGCTGCGGATTCGCCTAATAATCCTGCAATCTCCTGAGCCACAGTCATTTGCTTGCGAATTACTTTTTGTGCCAAATCGATGGTATTTAGCTTCTTATCATAGTACTCCTGCGCCTGTTTCTCCTGCTCGGTGATATCGATAAAAGTCGCCAGTACCATATCCTTTTTTTCAACATAGACGATGTTAAGCAGGGCAGATAAGTGGTATTCTGCATAGGTGACTTTCTTTCCACGTATACTTTGGTGAGTGGAATAGACCCACTGAAAATCCGCGGGATCGATAAATTCAAATAAATACATCTGCATCGCTTCGGCTCTGGATTTCTTGAAGTATTTTTCACCGACAGTGGAATATTCCAGAATCTTCATATCGCGGTCTACGATCAAAATCAGATTTGGAGATGTTTCCATCACTAAATTAGAAAGTGATTCTGCTTTGTCATGCATATAGGGAATGCACATGTTGAGCTCGGCTTTTTTCTGAAAAACGGCAATGGCTTTTTCGCGACAGGTAAAATAACCGCAGGCACCGCAGTTTAATTCATCATCAGGAGTTGTTTTTCCTGTTTTTTCCAGAATTTCACGAATTTGTGCTTCAGTAGGCATTGACTCCGGGATGGAGTGGTCAATATAGGCTTTTTCAAAATGGATGCCCGCTCGCAGCTGTTCTGTTTGACTTTTATCGACCGGTTCTTTTGGAATCTGTTCCTCCATATCCAGTTTTACACGAAATCTGGATACTTGGTGTTCTAATGGTGCAGAACCGCTGATGCAGCCGCCGGTGCACATATTCATCTCTATAAAGCTATTTGTAATCTCCCCGGCGACCATACTTTCACATAAATCAATACAGTTCTTTGTGCCGTGTACATGGAAAATGTGGTAATTATCATTTCTTTCAACCGTAGAAAGTACCGAACTGATGACACCGCCGGTTACCGGATAAAGCCGGTTGACCTTAGCGTCCGGATGTGTGGTCGGACTATCTTCGCAGTCTTTGATTTGGATATGTTCTTCTTCTAACCAGAGACGGATATCATGAAAATTTAAAACAGCATCGATAGCCATGGCATTCCTAGGATCGGCAGCTTCTTTTTTCTTGGCAATACAGGGACCTACAAATACGATTTTGGTATCTTCACCGTACTCCTTTTTTAGCATCTTTCCATGGGCGACCATGGGAGAAACAACAGGTGCCATATAGCGAACCAGAGAGGGGTAATAAATTTCAATCAGATCGTTGACGCTGGGGCAGCAGGTAGTGATAATATTCTCCATCTTACCTTCGCGAATCAGTCGGGTATATTCATCCGTGACAATGGAAGCACCCTCGGCAGTTTCACGTACATCGGAAAATCCTAATTTTAAAAATGCTTCACGAATCTGCCCCATCGTTCCTTCCGGCAGAAAACCCATGTAAGCGGGAGCGAGGGATACCACAGTATTCACTCCACGCTTTATATAGTATTTGACGATATCTAGGTCACTGGCCATGGTCTTGGCGGATTGAGGGCAGACGTGGAGGCAATGTCCGCATAGGATACAGCTATCTTCGATGACCTCGGCTCCACCATCCTTAATCATAATTGCTTTTACATCACAATATCGAACGCACTTGTAACAATGCATGCATTTATTCGCGTTAAACTCAATGATTTTCATATATG
>JAVWRQ010000060.1:1696-14802 GCA_036634775.1 Clostridium sp. | reverse complement strand
GGAGTTGCTCTTATTTATTGCTCTGACTGTGATACTTCACTTAAGAATTATACCACAAAAGTCGGGAGTTTGACAGTTGAAAAAGTTGAAAAATAGTCGCAGGCCTTATAAAACCTGCATTTTTTGTGTCAACTTTTTCGATTTATGTTATTGTACTTTATCGTACTTTGTGGTATAATAAGGGGATAGGAGGGTTTGCCAATGAGACTTCATACTTCAAAATCAAAAAATGCAGAATCTTTTTACATCAGCAAAGGATATGTTAATGACAAAGGTGTCAGCACTTCCGTTATTGTCCGCAAGCTCGGTACTCTTGCAGAACTTCTGCCTGAACATGGTCCAACCAGAAATGATGTAGTGGCCTGGTGCAGAGAACAATGCAAAATAGATACCCAAAAATACAAGGAAGAACAGCAGGCTAAGGCTGTCCAGATAACGTTCCATGCCGACAGACCGCTGGATTATCAACAGCAGAAGTTTTTCCGGGGAGGCTATCTTTTTCTTCAATCCCTTTATTACGGATTACAATTAAACAAAACCTGTCGAAAGCTTAAAAACAAATATAAATTCGAGTACGACATAGATGCGATTCTGTCTGACCTGATTTACACCAGAGTTCTGGAACCATCCAGTAAACGATCTTCCTATAAAGCAGCTTTGGATTTTCTCGAAAAACCATCCTATGAACTTCATGATATATACCGGGCTCTTGATATTCTTGGAAACGAATGCGATTTTATTCAATCCGAAGTATATAAAAACAGCAGCTTTTTGGTTAAAAGAAATGACAAGGTGCTTTACTATGACTGCTCGAATTATTACTTTGAAATAGAACAGGAAGATGGCGATAAAAAGTATGGCAAGAGTAAAGAACACAGGCCTAATCCGATCATTCAGATGGGACTGTTTATGGATGGTGATGGGATTCCTCTGGCTTTCTCGACTTTTTCGGGGAATGCAAATGAACAGACATCCCTAAAACCACTGGAGAAAAAAGTTCTTGGAGAATTCGGATGTCAGAAATTCATCTACTGCAGTGATGCCGGCTTAGCTTCCGAAGACATCCGCCATTTCAACCACATGGGTGAACGATCTTTTATTGTTACACAGTCAATTAAAAAGCTGCCGGCAGAAGACAAAGCATGGGCTTTGGAGTTAAAAGGATTTAAACGGGTTTCCGATGACAAGCCCGTTGATATTTCCAAGATACCGGAATACGACCAGAATCTTTATTACAAAGATGAACCTTTTACAACCAAGAGACTTCATCAGCGCCTGATCATTACATATTCACCTAAGTATGCTTTGTATCAAAAAGCAATCCGCAGCAAGCAGGTGGAGCGTGCTGAAAGACTGGTGACCTCCGGAAATGTCAAAAAGAACCGAAAGAATCCAAACGATCCTGCAAGATTCATCGGAAGCTTTGCCGCTACAAAGGATGGTGAAGCAGCGGATATCCACAATTATCTTGATGAGGAGAAAATAGAATCCGAAGCAAAGTATGATGGTTTATATGCCGTATGTACCGATCTGCTTGATGACGATGTCAGGGATATTTTAAAAGTGAGTGAAGGAAGATGGCAGATCGAAGAATGTTTTAGAATTATGAAAACTGATTTTTCAGCAAGACCGGTTTATCTGCAGGATGGAAACCGAATTAAGGCTCATTTTCTTATCTGTTTTCTTGCGCTTCTCACCTACCGGCTGCTTGAGAAAAAACTGGATTATAAATACACCTGCGAAACTATATTAGAAACCTTGAAAGCAATGAACTTTGCAGAGATTCAGGAACAGGGATTTATGCCCCTGTACAAACGCGAGAAGATCACGGATGCACTTCACGATGCCTGCGGTTTTCGCACGGACTATCAGTTCATAACTAAGAGCCAGATGAAAACCATTCAAAAAGAAAGTAAAGGCAGGGAATAAATCACCATACTCTGTGACAGCATAAAAAATCGCTACAGACCTTATATATCAAGGGCTACAGCGATTTTTTGTGCTTACAACTGTCAAAGACAGGATCATAACACAGGGATCCCCGAGATACAATCTGAATTCTTATTCATGTAATAGGAAAGTGCTCCTATTACCGTTGCCGTTCAAACTCGGACCTTAATTTTTCAATTGCTTTCTTCTCTAATCGTGATACGTATGACCGTGAAATTCCCATCTCTACTGCAATTTCCCTCTGGGTATGTTCTTGCTCACCAAATAGTCCATAGCGCATGCCCAAGACCTTTTTCTCCGTATCTTTTAAGCATCGTTTATAGGCATCGTAGAGTTCCGATATATCCTGAGAGAGTATGATGGTTTCCAGCACTTCCTTTTCATCGGTCTCAATCACATCCATGAGACTGATGGCTTCCCCGTCCTTATCCATGCCAATGGAGTCATAGAGCGACACATCCCTGGCATGTTTTTTACCGGCTCGAAGGAGCATGAGTATTTCATTTGCTATACACTCACAGTGGCTCTGTCTCTATGAGGTCTTCTAGAACTTCTTCCACGTATCCCGTACAAAGAGCAGCAGAATCGGGAATATCTCCAATCTTCCTGCCAGCATATCAAAAATCAACACCATCTTGGCACCATTTGAAAATAAACTGAAGTTTTGGGAAGGACCCACCAGCTCCAGTCCCGGTCCGATATTATTAAAAGTAGCCGCCACCGCTGTAAAGTTAGTAATCAGACTCTGGTTGTCAAACCCGACTAGGAGTACCGAGAAGGTAAAAATCAAAACATACGTCACTAAGAATACATTAATGGAACGCACCACTTCATGCTCTACTACTTTTCCATCCATTTTTACTTTATAGACTGCATTTGGATGGAGATACTGCCCCAATTCCTTGCGGACGGTCTTTAAGAGTATGACAAAACGAGAAACCTTAATACCGCCTCCGGTACTTCCTGCGCAGGCACCTATGAACATCAGTATAACCAGAATCGTGCGAGGCACTTCCGGCCAGATATCAAAATCCGTAGTGGCGAATCCGGTGGTCGTGATAATGGACGCCACCTGGAACGCCGAATGATGAAAGGCAGTTCCGATATTGCCATAGATACCCACTACACTGAATGTGATGACCAGAATCGCAGTACCGATGATTCCCAGATAAAACTTAAGTTCTTCACTCTTTAGTGCCTGTAGGAACTTTCCGCTGAGTATTAAAAAATAAATATTAAAATTAATTCCAAACAGTATCATGAATATCGTAGCTACATTCTGAAGATACGGCGAATATCCTGCCATACTGTCATTCTTGATAGCAAAACCACCGGTGCCGGCGGTACCAAAGGATATCGTCAGTGAATCAAACAGCGGCATCTTTCCAAGTAGTAACAGCAGAATCTCTAATAGCGTCAGACCAATGTAGATTCCATAGAGAATCTTGGCCGTAGACTGTACTTTGGGGACTAACCGGCTTACGGAAGGTCCGGGACTTTCCGCCCGCATCAGATTCATATGATAACCACCGGCGAGGGGCAACAGCGTCAGGATAAATACCAATACGCCCATGCCTCCGATCCAGTGCGTAAAACTGCGCCAGAACAGAATCGATCGGGGAAGAATCTCCACATCTTTTAAAATACTGGCACCGGTGGTGGTAAAACCGGATACCGTCTCAAAGATTGCGTCTACCGGATTCGTAATCGCGCCACACAGCAGAAATGGAATTGCTCCCATAATACTTAAGATGATCCAGCTGAGAGCGGTTGTCACAAATCCTTCTGCCGTATAGAAAACCTTGTTTTTAGGTTTCTTTATAACCAATGGAACGCCGATCACCAGGCAAATCGCCATCGTGATCACAAAGCTCCATCCGGCAGATTCCCCGTATATTATCGCTACAATACATGGCAGCACCATAAACGCTGCTTCAAAATTCAAAATCCACCCCATAATATAGAATATGATGGAATAATTCATCGCTGTGCTCCTTTTGCTTTTATTTTTTTAAGATATCACGAATATCATGAAGTCCTTTATGTGTCGTAACTACGATGACCCGATCTCCAAGTTCGAGGCTGTCCTGTCCACGGGGAATATGACTTTCCCCTTTTCGATTGATACTGCCGATTAACAGGTTGTCCTTTAGGTTCAGTTCCATCAGTGGAATACCGGTAACCGAAGATTCTTCCTGGATGATAAATTCCAAAGCTTCAGCCATGCCATCCAGAATGTGATAAAGTACCTCGACATTACTTCCGATGGAGTTCTGCATCGCCCTGACATACTGAATGATATAGTCGGCGGTTATGTATTTTGGATAAATGATACTTCCTATATCCATCTTGCCAATCAGCTCATCAAATGCAATACGGGTGATTTTGGTGATGAGTTTAGCCTGAGAGTTATCGCGTGCAAATAATGACAGTAGGATATTCTCTTCATCGATATTCGTCAATGTAACAAAGGATTCTGCATCGGCCAGTCCTTCTTTCAGTAAAATCCGTTTATCGGTTCCGTCTCCATTGATAATCAGGGTATCATCTAAAAGCTCTGCCAGCTGTTCACATCGTTTCTTATCTTTTTCAACAATCTTCACTTTGATATGCATAGCAGTCAGCAGCTGTGCCAGATAGTATGCAATCGTACCACCGCCGACTACCATGGTGTTCTTTACCTGATTCGTCTGAATACCAATCTTCTTAAAAAATTCGGTTGAGTTCCTGGAAGTTGCCAGAATGGATATCTTGTCATCGTCATGAAGTACAAAATTACCATCCGGAATCACCACTTCCTCCCCTCGTTCTACTCCACAAATCAGTACGTCACACCGCAACTGGCTGTCCACGTCCATCACTCGCAGATTATTTAGATGAAATTCCGGTTCGAGTTTGAACTTCAGCAATTCCACTTTTCCTTTGGCGAACATATCAATCTTAATCGCCGATGGAAATCGAAGAATGCGGGAAATCTCCATGGCTGCTGCCAACTCAGGATTAATAATCATGGAAATCCCCAACTGTTCCTTGATAAAACTGATTTCCTGACTGTATATCGGATTTCTGACTCTGGCTATCGTGTGACAATGTCCCACTTTTTTAGCAATCAGGCAGCAGAGCAAATTCAGTTCATCAGAGCCGGTCACTGCAATCAGAATATCGGCCGTCTCCACCCCCGCTTCCAGCTGCGTGTTAATACTGGCTCCGTTACCCACCAGTTTCAGTGCATCCACATCTTCAGAAAGCGCCTGAATCCGTTCTGCTGACGTATCCACCATCACCAGATTATGATTTTCTTTTCCCAGTTGTTCTGCTATGGTGAGTCCTACTTTCCCACACCCAATAATAATAATTTCCATAACTCCCTCCTATTACCCCATATTTCGTTTTAAAATACACTTATAAATTTGATGTAAAGATTTTTTTTTCAATATAAAGATTATATAAAGATTATTAAATCCATTATAGCACTAAATTAGTTTTTTTCAAACAATTCTATGATAGGATAAAGAGTCGGCTTTGGCATGAAGTACACATCCATAGCGAAACACTTTTATACAGTAGGAGCACTTTCCTAATTACATAAAAAAAATATGACCGCCACTCGAATGATCTTCGATGCAACAGCCATATTTTTTTTATTGTTTTTTTGTTTCCATCAGTGTAACCATGACCGATTTCTGAACATGCAGGCGGTTCTCAGCTTCTTCAAATATCTCACCGGAATGTCCTTCAAAGATCTCAGCTGTGATTTCCTGCCCTCTGTAAGCCGGCAGGCAGTGAAGAACCAACACCCCCGGAGCGGCCAGATTCAGCAGCTCCTGATTGATCTGATATCCCTTAAATGCCGCTTTTCGGATTTCCTTCTCCTCTTCCTGTCCCATCGATGCCCAGGTATCAGTAATCACCACATCCGCGCCTTCTGCCGCTTTCATGGGATCATCGGTAATAAAGAAAGAATCATAACCGGCAGCAAAATCCATGATGGTTGGATCCGGACGATAGCTTTTCGGTGTGGCGATGGAGACGTTCATCCCCATCTTAAGACCACCGACAATCAGAGAGTTGGCCATATTATTACCATCTCCGATATAGCACATCTTAATACCGGATAACACGCTGTAGCGTTCTCGAATGGTCATCAGATCCGCCAACACCTGACATGGATGACTAAAATCAGTCAGACCGTTTATGATTGGAATGGAGCCGTATTTGGCCAAATCTTCCGCTTCTTTTTGTGCATAAGTACGAATCATAATGCCGTCCAGATATCGGGAAAGCACTCTGGCCGTATCCTGAATCGGCTCTCCCCGTCCGATTTGTAAATCCCTGGAGGGAAGGAAAAGTCCCTGACCTCCCAGTTGGAAGATACCGGATTCAAACGAAACTCTGGTACGTGTAGAGGATTTCTGGAAAATGAGTCCGATGGATTTGCCTTCCAGACGTCGGTGAGGAATATTGTGTTTTCTCTCATATTTTAACTGATCCGCCAAGTCCAGAATATCAGTGATATCTTCGGCTGTGCAGTCCAGTAGTTTAAGCAGATGTTTCATATCAGAAAACCTCCTTCATAATCGCAATTGCGTCATCGATTTCTTCATAGGTAATTGTAAGCGGAGGCAGCAGCCGGATGGTATCCTCGCCTGCTGTAAGCACCAAAAGTCCCAGATCCATACACTGTTTTACAAGTTCCGAACGTGCTTCTCGATTCACTACGATTCCCAGCATCAGTCCCATGCCCCGGATCGTCTTAATATGCACCGAACCAAAGGAGCGAATCGCTGAGGTTAGATAGTCTCCTTTTTTTCTGACTTCATTCAGGAATTCAGGCACATTAACGATAGAAAGTACGGTATGAGCTGCTGCCGATGACATGGGGTTTCCTCCAAATGTCGTTCCATGCGTGCCGGCTCCCAGCACATCCGAACAGTGCTCTGCCGCCATGACCGCTCCGATGGGGAGTCCTCCGCCCAGTCCTTTGGCCATCGTCACAATATCCGGATGAATCCCGTACTGTTCATAACAGAATAAAGTTCCGGTACGGCCGATTCCGGTCTGCACTTCGTCAATAATCAGTAGAATATCATATTCATGACAATACTGTTCCACTTCTTTTACAAAGGTCGGATCCAGTGGCAGAACTCCGCCCTCTCCCTGAATCAGCTCCATCATAATTGCGCAGGTTGTCAAATCTGCTTTTGCTTTCATTCCTTCGATATCATTGGCTGCCACATAATCAAATCCCTCTGTAAACGGGAAAAAATATTGGTGAAACTTCTCCTGTCCCGTAGCTTTTAGGGTCGTTACGGTGCGTCCATGAAAGGATTGTTTTAACGTAATAATCTTATTTCTTCCGACTCCGTACTTATCAAACGAATACTTACGAGCCAGTTTGATGGCGCCTTCGTTTGCTTCTGCTCCGGAATTGGCAAAGAATATCTTTCCCATATGACAAGAAGTAACCAGTGTCTTCGCCACCTGCACCATCGGTTCGGTATAGAAGAGATTGGACACATGCATCAGCTTATGCGCCTGTGCATCGATGGCGGAAATCAGTTTTTCGTTATTGTAACCAATGCTGCACACGCCAATTCCCGATGTCATATCGATATATTTTTTACCATCCATATCCCATAAGGCAGCGCCGTTTCCATGGTCGAGTGCGATATGAAAACGTCCATAAGTGCCCATGATTGATTCATGTTCTTCCTGAATTAATTGTTCCGTTGTCATATGCTTCTCCTCCTATTTTATGAAAACATCGTTCCAACACCGGCTTCACTGAGCAGTTCGATTAAAATCGAGTGCGGTACACGACCATCCTGAATATTGGCCCGTTCCACACCTTGACGCACCGCCTCAACACAACATTCCACTTTCGGAATCATGCCGCCCGATATGATTCCGCCTTTGACAAATGCCGGAACTTCCGACACTTTCAGTCTTGGTATCAGGGAACTGTCATCTCCCGGAGTGCGCATGAGTCCGCAGACATCGGTGAGCAAGATCAGTTTTTTTGCTTTGAGTGCCACTGCCAGCTTTTCGGCAGCTGTATCGGCATTGATATTATAGCTTGTCGGTTCATCGGTTCCTTCCGCTACAGAAGACACCACCGGAATATAACCTTTTTCCAACATATCTAAGATGATTTTTTCGTTGACATGGACGATATTTCCCACATATCCGTAGTCGGTACCATCTTCATCTTTTAAGCGGATTGCCTGAAAGAGTCCACCGTCCATACCACACAGACCGATTCCTTTGCCTCCTGCTTTCTCCAGCAGGGATACCAGATCTTTGTTGACTTTTCCACAAAGTACCATCTGGACGATCTCCATCGCCTCGGCATCGGTATAACGCAGACCTTTGATAAAATGAGACTCTTTCCCTATCTTCTTAAGCATATCCGAAATCTCAGGTCCGCCGCCATGGACAAGTACGACCTTGATTCCCACCAGATTTAAAAGGACGATATCCTGAATGACAGCTTGCTTTAGTTCTTCATTGATCATGGCATTTCCGCCATATTTTACTACAATGATCTTACCGGTATATTCTTGTATATAGGGAAGTGCCTCTACGAGAATTCCGGCTTTCGATTCGGGACTTATATTCATAATCGTTTCCTCCATAATGATATTTGATTTGCTCTTTAATGATATTTAGACAGCTCTCTATCGATTCAGACCGGCACATTCATCCAATCCCAACATCAGATTCATATTCTGTACCGCTGCTCCGGCCGCGCCTTTTCCCAAATTGTCGAAAAGTGCGGTTACGATGGTCTGTTCTGCATTTCCGCAGATAATCAGTTCCAAAGAATCTTTGCCTTCCATGGTATTTGCGGATATCATGGGCTCCGAATATCCAAACGGATGTACCTTAATCAGTGGCAGATTGTTATAGTAAGATTCTAATTTTTGATGAATCGCTTCCGCTCCCGGCTGTCCGGGCAGCATCTTATTCTGCAGCATGATCGTGGTAGCCATCCCCTTGTAATAGTCATCTACAATGGGGCAGAATACCGGTGGTAAGAGAAGATTGCAGATTTTCTGCATCTCCGAAAGATGTTTGTGCTTTAAATTCAGCCCATAGATTCTGGGGGCTTCATATGACTTGGGTTTCTCTGCCTGTTCATATTCTGCGATCATCTTCTTTCCACCGCCTGAATAACCGGTGAGTGAAAATACGGTCAAAGGATAATCTACGGGGAGAATTCCCATGGACACCAGGGGATAAACGGAGGTGATGAATCCGGTAGCATGACATCCCGGATTGGCCACTCGTTTAGAAGCGATGATGGCATCCCGGTGGGAAGCAGACAGCTCGGATAACCCGTAATCCCATCCCTCTTTGGTTCGATGGGCGGTAGAAGCATCGATGATCTTAACACTCGGATTCTCGACCAGGGAAACAGCTTCGATTGCTGCATCATCCGGCAGACAAAGGAAAACTAGATCTGCCTGATTGATTAGCTTTTTGCGTTCTTCTATATCTTTTCGTTTTTCTTCATCGATGAGAAGCAACTGTATATCTTCTCGGGCGGCCAGTCGGTCATAAATCTGCAATCCGGTGGTACCTTCTTTTCCGTCAATGTACACATTGGGTCTTGTCTTTGTGTTTGTCTCCATCCCGTTTCTATCCTTCCCTGTTTTTTAAAAAGCTTTCAATGACTTTAATCTGACGTGACACTTCTTCCGGTGCCGGTCCCCCGATCACCTTTCGTTCTTTTACACAGGTATTCAAATCAATTGCCTCATATATATCGGATTCAAAGCAATCAGAAAATTGTTTGTATTCGTCTATCGTGAGTTCGGTCAGTGTCTTATTCTTCTTTACACAATCCCCTACCAATGAACCTACTACTTTGTAGGCATCCCGAAATGGCATTCCTTTTTTTGTCAGGTAATCGGCACAGTCGGTTGCGTTGATAAATCCTTTGGAAGCCGCCTTTTTCATATGATCCCGACAAAGTTCCATGGTTGAAAACATCGGTGTCAACACGCCCAGACACTGTTTCACCGTATCGATTGCATCAAATACCGCTTCTTTATCTTCCTGCATATCTTTATTATAAGCCAGCGGAATTCCTTTCAGTATCGTAAGCAAGGTAAACAGCGAACCATAGACACGTCCGGTCTTTCCCCGCACCAGCTCACACACATCCGGGTTTTTCTTCTGCGGCATAATCGAGGAGCCGGTGGAAAATGCATCGTCCAGTTCCACGAATTTGAATTCCCAAGAGCACCATGCGATGATTTCTTCCGAAAAACGGGAGAGGTGCATCATCAAAATGGATAAACAGGAACAGAGTTCCACGCAGTAGTCCCGATCGGACACGCCATCCAGGGAGTTATCGGTAAGACGTTTAAAATCTAATTGACTGCGGACAAAATCCCGGTCGATCGGATAGGTAGTGGAGGCAAGTGCCCCCGAACCCAATGGCATATCGTCCATTCCCTCCAGACAATTTTCCAATCGTGTCACATCTCGCTTCATCATATTGGCATACGCCATCATGTAGTGCGCAAAGGTGACCGGCTGTGCCCGCTGCAAATGGGTATAACCGGGCATAACTGTATCCAGTTCATGCTTCGACTTCTCACACAGTGCTTCCATAAAATCCATGATTCCGTGTTTAATCGTAACAATTTCTTTTTTAACATACAGACGCATATCCAGTGCTACCTGATCGTTGCGGGAGCGAGCCGTATGCAAACGCTTTCCGGCATCTCCGATTCGTTCCGTCAGAATCTGTTCGACGCACATATGGATATCTTCATAGGCATTGGTAAATGAAATCCTGCCTGCATCCATATCACTTAAAATCCCCTGTAATCCTTCTATGATCTTTTGGGATTCTTCCGGTTCTATCAAGCCCTGCTTTCCCAGCATCGCTGCGTGGGCGATAGAGCCGGTAATATCTTCTTTATAAAGACGGCAGTCAAAGGAAATAGAGGAATTAAAATCATTCACTCCCGAATCTGTTTCTTTGTTAAACCGCCCTGCCCACATCTTAGCCATATCTGCTGCTCTCCTTTATTTGTCCACACTTGGGAAATGCTGTCCTGTCTTTGCTGCCAACACCTGATCATTTAAAGCACGAACTTTAATTGGCAAACCGAACAGATTAATAAATCCTGCAGAATCAGCTTGGTCGTAGCAATCGTCCTCGTCAAATGTAGCCATATCTGTAGAATATAAGGTATAGGGTGAAGTGACGGAAGCCGGAATGATATTTCCTTTATAAAGTTTCAGTTTCACATCACCGGTCACGGTTTCCTGTGTGGAATCTACAAATGCACTCATGGCCTTGCGAAGTGGGGTGTACCACTGACCATTATATACAAGGTCTGCAAATTTAAGAGCCAGCTGCTGTTTGTAGTGTGCCGTCTCACGGTCTAACGTGATTTCTTCCAATTTCTCATGCGCTTTGTAGAGAATCGTTCCGCCCGGTGTCTCATAGACGCCACGGCTCTTCATACCAACCAGACGATTTTCTACGATATCCAAGATTCCGCATCCATTCTCTCCGCCCAGTTTATTAAGGGTTTCGATTACTTCCATGCAATTCATCGTTTTTCCGTTCACCGATGTGGGAATTCCTTTTTCAAAATGAATGTCGATATAAGCGGCCTTATCGGGTGCCTCTTCCGGAGAAACTCCCAGTTCCAGAAATCCGGGTTTACTAAGTGGTGCTTCATTTGCCGGATCTTCCAGATCTAAGCCCTCATGGGAAAGATGCCATAAGTTTTTATCTTTGGAATAATTGGTTTCCTTTGTGATCTTTAACGGAATTCCATGTTCTTTTGCATATTCAATCTCTTTTTCACGGGAATTCAGTTCCCAGAAACGCCATGGTGCAATGACATCCATCTGTGGTGCAAATGCTTTGATAGCCAGTTCAAAACGCACTTGATCGTTGCCTTTTCCGGTACAGCCGTGGCAAATAGCATCTGCGCCCTCTTTTAAAGCAATTTCTACGATTCTCTTTGCAATAATTGGACGTGCAAATGAAGTTCCCAGCAGATAGGTTTCGTATGCAGCTCCCGCTTTCATCGTCGGTATGATATAATCTTCCACAAATTCATTCTGCAGATCTTCTATGTATAACTTAGATGCACCGGTTTTCAATGCTTTCTCTTCCAGTCCATCCAGTTCTGCACCCTGACCTACATTAGCCGAAACAGCGACTACTTCACAGTCATAATTCTCTTTTAACCACGGAATAAGAACGGATGTGTCCAGTCCTCCCGAATATGCCAGTACGATTTTGTTGTATTTTTTCTTATTTTCGTTCTTCATGTTTCCCATCTTAAAATCCTCCGATTTATTTCATATTATTTGCATTGGCATGATTATACCTTATAATGCATATTTATGCAATAGCTTTTTAAATTATTTTTTCCATAATTGACTTGCTGGTCTATTTGTGATATTATTACGCAAAGCAGACCAGTAGGTCTATTTTATTTAAATCAATTTTATTGGAGGTAAATGATGAAACGTGATGAAAAGAATCAATTGAGTAAGCGAAAGATTATGGACAGTGCCATGGAGGAGTTTGCCACGCAGGGTTATGGGTTGAGTTCGGTGAACACCATCTGTACAGCAGGCACAATATCCAAAGGAATCCTCTATCACTATTTTAAAGATAAAGATGAACTTTACCTTGCATGTGTAAAAGAATTATTTGACAGACTGACCGAATACCTAGCAAAAGAACTGACGAATGACAGTGGTTCAAAAGAAGCGCGGCTGGAACGCTATTTTGATGCGCGCCTTTGCTTCTTTCAGGAGTACCCACTGTATCACCAACTGTTTTGTGATGTGGTAATCGCACCGCCCAAGCACTTATCCGCAGAAATCCGATCCATCAAGCTGACATTTGACTCGCTGAATATTTCAGTACTGACTGAACTTCTGCAGGAAGTAAATCTTTGCAGCGATGTGAGTATCGAATCCGTGGTAGAGACATTTCGACTTTATCAGGATTTTATCAATGCACGGTATCAGATGGTTCCCGACTGTAAAATAGATGCAAAAAAGCGTGAAGAAACCTGCAAACGTTCTTTGAATATCCTATTATATGGGGTTGTAGAACGAAAGAACTAATAGAAAATGAGGCAGAATATGAATCAGAACATGAATCA
>JAVWRQ010000060.1:0-1596 GCA_036634775.1 Clostridium sp. | reverse complement strand
ATGAATCAAAATATGAATCAAAATGTAAGTCCGACAAACGGTGTCGCAAAGGAGTCATTGCTTTCGGATATAAAACCATCCCGGGCGATTGTAAAACTGGCTATCCCGGCTACGATTGCCTTGTTGGCAAAGGCCGTCTATAACATCGTGGATACTGCCTATATTGGACTGCTAGACAGTGAGACCGCCTTGGCAGCAGTTGGTGTGACCTTGCCACTTTTACTTATCTTTGTATCAATTGAAAATATCTTTGCAGCCGGTGCCGCAGTGCTTGCCGGACGGCAATTGGGTGCCAATGATAAAGAAGGCGCCAATACGACCATTTCTACGATTGTTGCCGCATCTTCGATCATCGGATGTATCTTATGCATCGGCGGTATCTTATTTATGGAGCCGCTGCTTCGGGCATTCGGTGCATCGGAATCGGTGATGCCACTGGCGAAGGACTATGCATTTTGGATGTTCATCGCTGCAATCGCCAATCTACCGGCACAGAGCATGAACTGTGCCGCAAGAGCAGAATCTTCGGTAAAGATTTCTTCCATCGCAGTCATCACAGGTGCTGCACTCAATGTGATCCTAGATCCGATTTTCATGTTTAATTGGGGATTTAATATGGGAGTTGGAGGAGCCTCACTGGCTACTACCGTGTCACAGGTCGTTACCTTTGCCATACTCACTCGGTTCTATCTGAGCGGAAAATCAATAATCAAAGTAAGTGCCAGATATGTAAAGCCTACCCTCCGGTTATTTAAAGAGGTCGTCTTAATCGGTATTCCTACCGCTGTCATCCAAATCTGTCTTGCAGTGGCTACATCCCTCACGAATATAGCTGCTGCCACACTGCCGGACAGCGACTTGATTATCGCAGCCTACGGTGTCGTACAGCGGCTGATCTTAGTAGGCTGTTATGTCATCATGGGATTTATGCAGGGATACCAGCCGGTTGCATCCTATTCTTTTGGTGCAAAAAATGAAGAGCGATTTCATGATTCGGCACAATTTTCATTAAAAGCGACCCTACTGCTCTCTCTTCTGGTAGCAGGAGTCTATATCCTGCTTTCCCGTCCACTAATTATGCTCTTTAACCGCAATCCGGCCATCGTGCAATACGGTTCCCGCCTGCTTATTTCCCAGGTGGCTCTCTACCCGGCATTCGGATTATGCTATATGATGACGATTACCTTTCAAACAATTGGTGCTTCCAAGTATGGCTTATTTCTCTCCACAATTCGTCAGGGTCTCTTCTATATTCCCTGTATCCTGCTTCTCCCATCGTTCATGGGAATCAATGGAATCTATGCTTCGCAGCCCATTGCAGATATACTGACATTGATCGTCTGTCTGTGTTCTTATCGCCCTATGAAGCGAATCGCTACACAAAATATGAAGGCCGGGCGGAGCTAAATTCCACCCGATCTTCATGAACAACTAGGTAATATCTCTCACACTCTATTAAATTTCAAAAAAACAATTACAGCTTTTTTCTCTTTTTGCATGGTATATTACATCATGCTCCAATAAAAGATACTATCGAAATAAAAATATATTAGTTGCCACCACAACCATGCTTGTCCTCACCACAGGTATGGCTGC
>JAVWRQ010000059.1:0-14864 GCA_036634775.1 Clostridium sp. | reverse complement strand
CATCCACAGCGGAGCGTTTTTATGTAATAGGAGCACTTTCCTATTACATAAAAAAATGATTGCAAAGAAGCAGTGTAATGAATATAATCGTATCAGAAAGTGAAAGCCGGAATCGGAAATCAAAAATCAGAAATCAGAAATCAGAAAGGAGCAGGTAACATGAAATTACATAATGCAAAAACAGGGGGACGACTGACATTGCCCACCGATGTGGATATCGTGGAGCAGACGCTGGAATTAAAGGAACGACTGGATGCAGATGCATTGCGTGACTGCGACGGAACCGACATGCCAAGAGAACTTCTGGATACCGATGCAAAAATATATGCAACCTATTATACAACAAGAAAAGATAATGAATGGGCGATGGGAAATCCGGAAGAAGTACAGCAGGAGTATCTCATCAGTGATCGAATCACAGCAAAGAGCTGGACCTTGCAGATCGAATTGATGCACGGATTTCATACAGAACAGTTAAAAGTGAATGTAATAGATGACCCGAAACGCTGGTGGGAGGTTATGGATCGGACAACCGGTGGAGTGGTTCCTACCGAAAATTGGTTCTTTGATGAAACGACCGGTGCGGTCACAATCAAAACAATTCCATACCATCAGTATACCGTCAGCTTTCTGGCATTTTTGATCTGGGATCCGGTTCATATGTATAATTTCATTACGAATGATTGGAAAGATGCAGAGCACCAGATTACCTTTGACGTACGCCGCCCCAAGACGCAGCTTTTTGTAAAAGCAAAATTAAGACGATGGTGCGAAGAAAACCCGGACGTGGATGTAGTGCGTTTTACCACATTTTTCCATCAGTTCACTCTGACGTTTGATGATAAAAAACGGGAGAAATATGTAGAATGGTTTGGCTACAGTGCCAGTGTCAGCCCTTATATTCTGGAACAGTTTGAACGGTGGGCAGGCTATCCGTTCCGTCCGGAATTTATCGTAGATCAGGGCTATCACAATTCCACGTTCCGCGTGCCATCGAAAGAATTCAAAGATTATATTGAATTTCAGCAGATGGAAGTGAGCCGATTGGCCAAGGAAATGGTCGACATTGTCCACAGTTATGGCAAAGAAGCGATGATGTTTCTTGGCGATCATTGGATCGGAACCGAACCATTTGGCCGATATTTCGAACGCATTGGTCTGGATGCAGTGGTAGGTTCTGTAGGTGATGGCGTGACGATGCGCATGATTTCCGATATCAAGGGCGTGAAGTATACGGAAGGACGTTTGCTGCCTTACTTTTTCCCTGATGTATTTACGGAGGGCGGTGACCCCATCGGTGAGGCACAGGACAATTGGATGAAAGCCAGACGGGCGATTCTGCGTTCTCCTCTGGATCGAATCGGGTACGGCGGCTATCTGAAGCTGGCTGCCGAATGGCCGGGATTTATTGATCAGATCGAGAAAGTAGTGGGTGAATTCCGCCAGATTCATGAGGCCATGGCGGGAACCGGCTCCTACATGGCTCCATTTAAAGTGGCAATCCTGAATTGCTGGGGAGAAATCAGAAGCTGGATGTGTAATCAAGTACATCATGCCATATGGCACCGTGAGGTTTATTCTTATGTGGGCGTCATTGAGTGTTTAAGTGGTATGCCGATTCATGTGGAATTTATAGATTTTGATGATGTTAAACGGGGAATTGACCCGGATATCAAAGTGATTATCAATGCCGGGGATGCTTATACTTCATGGAGTGGGGCAGAAAACTGGAAAGATGAGAAAGTAGTGACATCGATTCGCCGATTTGTAGACCAAGGCGGTGGATTGATCGGTGTAGGTGAACCCACGGCTTATCAATTCTCCGGACGTTATTTTCAGCTAAGCGATGTACTGGGCGTGGATCGGGAGATGGATTTTTCTTTGAGCACCGATAAGTATAATGAACTTTCTCCAAATTATGACCATCATTTTATTTTAGAAGACATCGAGGGCGAGATTGACTTTGGGGAAGGAAAAGACCGCATTTATGCCCAGGGAGATCATTATGAGATTCTCAATAAAGATAAAGAATACAGTCGTCTGGTGGTGAATGAGTACGGAGCGGGTCGCAGTGTTTACTTTGCGGGACTGCCTTACTCTCCGCAGAACTGTCGTATCCTCCTGCGTGCCATTTATTATGCAGCACACAGAGAAGATGAGATGAAGAAGTATTATGTGACGAATGTAGAGACGGAGACTGCTGCATTTGAAAAAGCGGGACGCATTGTGGTCATTAATAATTCCAAGGCACCACAGAAGACAGACCTCTATATCGGTGGAACGTTAAAATGCAGTTTGGACATGAAACCGATGGAGATGATCTGGGTAGAGCTCTGATTAACGATACTGGGATAGGCGCTAGATATGACGCTCGGGTCGTTTTGCTCTTCGCATGATGGAAGAACGATATTCACTGGGTGTCATATCGGTCAGCTTTTTAAAATGCCGTGAAAAATAGTGAACGGATGTATAGCCCAGATAATCGGCGATCTGGGTGAAATTCATCTGTTGATTTCGAATTAATTGTTTGGCAGCGTTGATTTTCATCAAGTTAAAACATTCCATGACGCCGCCGCCGCGGTAGGTACGAAAGAGCTTCTTTAGCCGGGAGACACCAATCAGGTTATCGCGGCAAATTTGTTCTACCGTCAGCTGGTTATTGATATTCTTATCGAGGTAAAACAGAATATCGTTGAATACTTTGTCCTGCTCGGAGCTGTCGGAGCGATTGGCATCGATGCGATGCGTGTCAAATCGGTGTCGGCCGCTCAGGATTGGATTGCCGGAAAAATTCCGAAAAAGTTGGATGAGGAATTGTTCCAGATAGAGTTTTATCATTTGTTCTGAGCCAAAAGGTGCATTGTCTTTTCGAATCAGGCGTTCCATGTAAGGATCGTCCATAGGCCCGTCAAAGGTATCTCTGGCTTCGGCGATAATCTGAGCCAGAAGGTTGCGCTCACTGTCCCCAATGGTCAAAAGTTTGTTCTCAAAGAAAGCCATGCAGGGGGCGCCCGATTCGAAGGTTACGACCACCAGGTTAGGTGCCACCACATTGTTGGCAGCCAAAGCATGAAATTCGTTGGGTTTGTGAAAAATAATCTGCCCCTGCTGCATCGGGATTACCTCGTGATCGGCAGTGACAAATAAGGCCCCTTTATCCACGTAGAGAAATTCCCAAAAGCTGTGGGACTCTCCGGGAAAGCTGAAATCGTTCATATATTCAAAATAATGGATACTGATAACTTTATTTATAATAACTTCTTCTTTTAATTCGGTAAGTTGATATGACATCGTATTTCCTCCATATGTAAAGTGAATTATGTATACAGCTATTATATAGCAGAGCACAGGATGATGTAAAGTGGAAAAAAGCCAAAAGTGCAAAAAAGGAGACTGTTTGTATAAAGAAATTTGGCAATTAGTATAATATTATAAGAGTATGAATTGAACAAAATGTGAAAATTCACTAAAAGTAATGAGGAGGAAATAAGTTATGAAGAAAAGAACCATGAGTCTGATTTTAACAACCGCTATGGCAGCTACGATGTTGGCCGGCTGTGGCAGCAAAGATGCAGCAGAAACAACAGCAGCTCCGGCAGCTGAGACCACCGCAGCAGGCGAGACAAAAGCAGCAGGTGACGCAGGAAGTCTTGTTTACTGGTCCATGTGGGAATCCACAGAGGCACAGGGACAGGCAATCCAAGAAGCCGTTGACGCATTTACCGCAGAGACAGGTATTAAGGTAGACCTTCAGTTCAAGGGACGTACCGGTATTCGTGAAGGCTTACAGCCGGCATTGGATGCAGGAACCAATATTGATATGTTCGATGAAGATATCGACCGTGTGAATAAGACATGGGGAACCTATCTGATGGATCTGGAAGATATGGCGAAGGCAGTTGATTATGAGAAGACAGCAAATCCGGGTCTGATTGCAGCTTGTCGTGAAGTTGGCGAAGGCAAATTAAAATCCATTCCTTATCAGCCAAACGTATTTGCATATTTCTATAACAAAGATATTTTTGACAAAGCAGGCGTTACAGCAGTTCCGACTACATGGGCTGAACTGGATGCAGCATGTGCTAAAATCAAAGCAGCAGGATTTACTCCACTGACAAATGATGATGCATACATAACCTGTTTATTCGGATATCATATGTCTCGTCTGGTAGGCTATGAGAGAACATCCGAGATCGTTAAGAACGGCGAATGGAGTGATCCGGCAGTTCTTCAGACAGCAAAAGCATATGAAGATTTCGCTAAAAAAGGCTACTTCTCTGAGACGATTGCATCCAACGTATGGCCACAGGGTCAGAACATGGAGCTTGCAGGAGGTACAGCCGCTATGTATCTGAACGGTTCTTGGTTACCGAACGAAGTAAAAGATATGGCCGGCGAGGATTTCAAATGGGGATGCTTTAGCTATCCTGCAGTTGAAGGTGGAAAAGACGGCGTAGAATCTTCTAACTACGGTGCACAGGTTCTGGCTATCAATAAAGATTCCAAGAATGCAGATGCAGCATTCAAGTTGATCTGCAAACTTACCCAAGGCGAATACGATGCTAAGTTAGCTGATATGTCCAACGGTATCCCAGCAGATGTAACGAATACCGAATGGCCGGCACTGGTTCAGTGTGCACAGCCGGTTATGGCACAGCTTACAACCCGTTACCCATGGGCAGCAGGTGCTGAAGACAACTCTGATGTGACACCAATTATCAAAGAGAACATGCTCAAATTAGTTGGTGGCGTAATCACCGCAGATGAATTTGTAGCAGCTTTAGGCAAATAATTTCTAAATACATGAGAATGTAAAGTAAAGTAAGGTAAGATTACATGGTGGCATCGATTGATTCATCGCTGCCACCATGTTTTTTCAAAGGAAGGGGGAAATGACTTGAAGAAGAATAAGGCGATGATCGTTACGTTTCTGGCTCCGGCGCTGATTATGTTTATTTTGGTATTTTTGTATCCTATATGCCGTACAATCGCGATGAGCTTCTTTAAGATTGAGGGTATTACTGATTCGGTTTCTAAGTGGCAGTTCACAGGAATCGAGAACTACACCAAGCTTATGACTACCACACTTTTTAAGACATCTATGTGGAACTTATTCCGAATTTGGCTGATCGGAGGACTTATCGTGATGTCACTGGCACTTTTATTTGCCGTTATTTTGACCAGTGGAATTCGTTTTAAGAGCTTTTTCAGAGCGATGATCTATCTCCCTAATGTAGTGAGTGCAGTAGCTCTGGCAACGATGTGGCTGCAGTATGTTTACAATTCCAAATACGGACTATTATCATCTATTTTTAAAGCACTTCATCTGGATACGCTTGCAAAGATTCAATGGCTAGATGGGGAGCACAAGTTTTATGCACTTTTGTTTGCTTACTGTTTTGGTATGGTAGGCTACCATATGCTGATTTTTGCCAGTGGTATTGAGCGAATCAGTGAGGATTATTATGAAGCGGCAACACTGGACGGAGCGAATAAGCTGGGTCAGTTCCGCTATATTACACTTCCCCTTTTAAAGGGCGTATTCAAAACGAACATTACGATGTGGAGTGTTACTTCAGTTGGTTTCTTTGTATGGTCACAGTTGTTTTCTTCGGTTACGGCAGATAACCAGACGATAACCCCGATGGTTTATCTCTATGGACAGATATTTGGTGCCGGGAACAGTGTGACGGAACGCAACTCCGGTCTCGGAGCGGCAGTCGGTGTTATGCTGAGTGTCTGTGTGGTCATTATTTTCTGGGTATGTAACCATGTATTAAAAGATGATGATTTGGAATTCTAGGAGGAGGGAAAGTTATGGCGAAGCAGAAAGAAATTCGTGAACGCGTAAACTGGAAGAGAGAACTTAAACTTGCCCCCGGGTATTTAATTTTACTCCTTTGGATTCTGTTTACCGTTGTACTACTTGGCTGGGTTCTGGCAGCCAGTTTTTCGACAACAAAAGCAATTTATTCGGGAAAAATCTTATCCAGCGGATTTCATCTTGAAAATTATGCAAAGGCATGGAACAACTCCAATGTCTCTACATTCTTTGGAAATTCTCTGATATATGCAATTATATCTTGCACACTTTTGATTTTGATTTGTGCACCGGCAGCTTATGTGCTGTCCAGATTTAAGTTTGTGGCTAATAAAGTAATCCAGACCGGTCTTGTATCGGCGATGGGCGTTCCGGTCGTGATGATCGTACTTCCATTATTTGGTCTCATCGCAGGGATGAACCTTCTGAATCATGAGTTTCCCAACCGACTGGTTTTGATATTCCTCTATGTCGGGATTAATGTGCCTTATACGACCATATTCCTTTTGACGTTCTTTGCCAATATATCCAGGGCGTTTGAAGAGGCAGCGGCGATAGACGGATGCCCACCTACGAAGACATTTTGGCTCATTATGCTTCCGATGGCACAGCCGGGTATCGTTACCGTAACTATTTTTAATTTTATTAATGTTTGGAATGAATACTTTATTTCTTTGATATTTGGTAACTCGGACAGGATACGTCCGGTAGCTGTAGGTCTTTATTCCATGATTAACTCCATGAAGTACACAGGTGACTGGGCGGGTATGTTTGCAGCCGTTGTTATCGTATTTTTACCGACATTTATTCTGTATATCTTCTTATCTGAGAAGATTATTGCAGGCGTTACCGGTGGCGGAGTCAAGGGTTAAAATTGAGAATGGAGCAGAAAGGAATGCGAAGCGATGAATAAAAAACCGGTATTAGTGATTATGGCAGCGGGAATGGGCAGCAGGTACGGTGGTCTCAAACAGATTGATCCGGTAGACAAGGAAGGCGATTTAATTATCGATTTTTCCATCTATGATGCCATCGAGGCAGGATTTGAAAAAGTAATTTTTATTATTAAAAAAGCAATTGAAGAGGACTTTAAGAAGCACATTGGCGATCGTATGGCTAAGCATATGAAAGTAGAATATGTTTATCAGGAGATCGATAAGATTCCGACCGGTTTTACCGTACCGGATGGTCGTATAAAACCTTGGGGAACCGGACATGCGGTACTTTGCTGCAAAGATAAGATTGACGGACCTTTTGCAGTGATCAATGCAGATGATTATTATGGTAAGTCCGCATTTAAAGAGATTTTCAATCAGTTGTCGGTGCATGGAGATGATGACAAATATCAGTATACGATGGTTGGATATGAGCTCTATAATACACTGACAGAGAATGGTCATGTAGCCCGTGGCGTATGCTATACCGATGGGGATCATAAATTAGTGGACATTCATGAGAGAACTCGGATTGAACAGCATGGTGACCGGGCAGAGTTTACAGAAGACGATGGAAAGACCTGGGAATTTCTTCCAAAGGGAACCGTGGTTTCTATGAATATGTGGGGATTTACGGATAGCATCATGAAAGAGCTGGATGCGCGTTTTGCACCATTTCTTGAAAAGAATCTGCCGGTCAATCCACAGAAGTGTGAGTACTTCTTACCATTTGTTGTAGATGAACTGTTAAAAGAAGAAAAAGCAGAAGTTACGGTATTAAAGAGTGTAGACCGTTGGTACGGTGTCACTTATAAAGAAGATAAAGAGATGGTGGTAGATGCGATCCGGGAGATGAAGGCCAAGGGACTTTATCCTGAAACACTCTGGGAGGAAGCGTAGATGAGCAGTGAAAATGGTATAAATATACAGGAAGCACTGGAACATATGGCATATGAGGGCAGTGTTATCACCTATATGCGTTATGGACATGGACATATCAACGATACGTTTCGCGTGTACACGAAAGCAGCCGATGGGGAACATCAGTATATTCTTCAAAGAATGAATAAAGATGTTTTTAAAGATCCGGTGGCTTTGATGAAGAACATCGTAGGTGTGACCGGATTTCTTAGAGACGAGATCATCAAAGAGGGCGGTGATCCACTGCGTGAGACACTTAATGTGATACCATCGACAACCGGTGAAAGCTATTATTTGGACAGTCGAGGTGATTACTGGCGTTCTTATCTTTTTATCGATCATGCAATTTGCTATGACGCAGTAGAAAAACCGGAAGATTTCTACCAAAGTGCGAAGGCATTTGGCAGATTTCAGCGTCAGCTTTCCGAGTATCCGGCAGAGGAACTTTCGGAGACAATTCCCAACTTTCACAACACTCCGGTTCGTCTGGATACATTCCGGCAGGCAGTGAAAGCGGATGTATGTGGACGTGCGTCTTCTGTAGAGAAAGAGATAAAGTTTGTCTTGGATCGCTCCGATGAAGCCGGCATTGCCATGAATATGTTGAAAGAGGGAACGCTTCCTCTGCGAGTTACTCATAATGATACAAAATTGAACAATATCATGATTGATGATACGACCGGTGAAGCACTTTGCATTATTGATTTAGATACGATTATGCCGGGATTTTCTATTTTTGATTTTGGCGATTCGATTCGTTTCGGTGCCAATACGGTGGCTGAAGATGAGCCGGATGTGAGCAAAGCCGGACTGTCGCTGCCTCTGTTTGATATTTACACAAAAGGATATCTGGAGGGATGTAAGGGCAGCCTTACGGAGGCAGAAGTAAAGATGCTTCCTATGGGCGCAAAACTGATGACTTACGAATGCGGTACGCGCTTTTTAACCGACTATCTTCAGGGAGATACCTACTTTAAGACAACTCGGGATAATCAGAACCTGGATCGATGCCATACCCAGTTTGCTTTAGTAGCAGATATGGAGAAAAAGTGGAATGAGATGCAGAAGATTGTAGAAAAATACAAAACAGAATAACAGAGCAGAGTAATCGACTGACGGGGGGATGTTGATTTACTGCAGAACTATAGTGGGGGGAATAATACGCAAGATGCTGATGATAAAATCAACTTCTTGCGTATCTTTTTTATGTAATAGGAAAGTGCGCCGATTATACCATATGTTTCGCTATGGATACCACACCTTATTGTTCTAACCGCATTCGCATCTGTTCCGGATCGGAACTGTAATTAATGCAGACTTCTTTTGTGATACGTTCCTCTCGAAGCAATGCCAGCAAACTGTTATTCAGACTTTCCATGCCTTCCGATCGGCTGGTAGCGATAACATTATCAATCTGATGAATCTTATCTTCACGAATTAGGTTGCGAATCGCATCATTTAAAAACATAATCTCAAAGACCGGAATCAGAGTATTGTCGGTTGCCGGAATCAGCTGCTGAGAGATAACTGCCTGCAGCACGGTAGCCAACTGCACCCGAATCTGCTGTTGTCCATCGGGGGGAAAGACATCTACAATACGGTCGATTGTATTAGAGGCACCGATGGTATGTAGGGTGGAAATAACCAGATGCCCGGTTTCGGCAGCGGTCATAGCCGTTCGTATGGTTTCATAGTCACGCATCTCGCCCAGCAGGATAACATCCGGTGCCTGACGTAAGGCCGCTCTTAAGCCGTCCACATAACTGTCAGTATCCTGACCGATTTCTCGCTGGGTAACGACGGATTTGTTATGGTGGTGCAGGTATTCGATGGGATCCTCCAATGTGATTACATGAGCATTCCTGGTACTGTTTATCTTATCGATGACGCAGGCCAGAGTTGTGGATTTACCACTTCCGGCTGCACCGGTCACAAGAACCAACCCTTTTTTAAGTGAGGAGATATTAATTACACCGGTTGGGATATGGAGTTTCTCCGGGTCCGGGAGCTCAAAACGAACCACCCGAATCACGGCAGCCAGAGAACTTCGCTGCTTCATGATGCTGGCACGAAATCGGGAAAGCCCTTTGACAGAAAATGAAAAATCATCATCTCCGTGGATACGGACTTTTTCCATATCTCTTTGATTACTCAGTTCATAAATTTCTGTAATTAAAGAATCGACGGAATCGGGAAATAGTTTTGTGTCATTAATGGTTTGAATCTGTCCATTGATCTTTAATGCCAAAGGCATACCGGGAATCATAAATATATCAGAAGCGTTTTTCTCTACCGCATCTTTCAGAAAGTCTAAAACCATAGTAACATTCCCCCTTGCATATTATTGACCATCCCATACGGGAAGCCGGTTATCAATCGCGTAATTTTCACTGTTATATACATAGTAAGACCGAACAGAAGCATCTGTTTGATCCAATTCGACTCGGAGCGACTGTCCGGCAGACATAGGCAGCTCACAAACAAGATTGCTCTGATCATCAGCAAAGGCAGAAGCACCTTCGGGTAAAGTAGATTGGCAAATTTCAATTGTTTGAGAAATAGACTGTCCGCCTTTTATAGCTTCGGAGGCAGCACGGATAAAGTGCTGGGCGGAAGCGTCTATCTGATAGTAGGCACTGACTGAATCCGCTCTCCGCTTAGCAAAAATCTCTGCTGACCTGGCATCGCTGAGACTCAAAAGAGCAAAGACGGATAGGCAGAGTATAATAAAAATTAAAATAATAGAGGCAGTACCGATATTGATTTTATTCTTCATAATGTGCTCCATTCAAGGTATAAATGGCAGTTCCGCGAAGATCGTCCACGCGGACGGATACTTTTAACAGTTTATCTTCCACAGTCGATGAAACGGTGACACAGAAAGCAGCATCTGTGTGGGAGGTAACTGTATGAGCCGCTTCATCTGCACATGGATTACTGTCATGGTCAAAGTAGTAAGTTTCAGTTTCTGGAATCTCGATCCCGTTGGCATATTGGAAAAAAGTATCTTCGATTGTGTTTTCTGCAATCAGCACAGCCTGGTTCAGATCTTCGGCATGACGGCTCATTTGGTTAGCTTTAACAAATACAAGTACAAAGATACAGGCAGATAAGATAAAGAAACCGCATACCCAGAGCATCTCAGTCAGGAAAGCATAGGAAGTCTGTTTTCGTTCCATATTCTATAGCCCCCCTTTAGCGGTACTCCGCAAGAAAATGCTGGCTTTTTTTTCAGATGTTTCGGTTTGAAGTGATGTGGTGAGCATTCGGCCACCATCACTATCTTCCAGTGAAAAACTGAGCGACTGACATCTCATAATATCTAATCCATCTTCTATCATAAGTCCGCTATTTTTCTCAGAATAAAGCTCTTTTAAAGAACCGTCCAAGGTGTAAATCCATGTTTCATACATCATACCATCCTCGGAAGACGAGGTGAGTACCAGTACGTTATGGTCATCGATGCTTCGAACTTCGATACAGTCGGAGCGGTCTGCCTGACGAATCTTGTTTGTGACATAACTCAGTGCGGTATCGGAATAAAAGGCCGCGTCATCACGAGCACGGATATTCTCATAAACGCGGCTGCCAACCAAAATAGTGAAAACGGAACAAAGAATAAACATAAGGAGTAAAAGCATAGAAAAAAGAAGATCTATACCTTGAAGTGACTGGGCAGAATTACTTTTTTTCAATGTCATCCACCTGCTCTTTCTTGTGGTTCAACCGGAAAAACGGTAATCTCCGGCATGATATTACTGGCCCAGCCATCGTAAAATACATGGTAACGGCTGCGGTCAATGACGACGCCGTAATGTTCTTCCAGATACTCCGCACTGGGGGGATAGCGTCCTTCAATCGCATAACATTGTACACTGGCTCGCTTGAGTGCATCTGTCAGTGCGCTTAATCGTTCTTCCTCTGTTCTGCCGGCTATGGAACCAACAGAAAATAGAAACAGTGACAGAACAACCGCAAATAGTAAGAATGAAAGCAGATATCCGGATATCGGATTCTTATGGGTTGGGACTTCGACATGCAGCATAAATGCCTCCTTATCCAATGGTGGATAAAATGCCGACGAGAGGCAGCATGACTGATAAAAGCACCAGTCCCACTGCGACTGCGAGAATGGAAACAATGGTTGGCTCCAGTCGTGCAATTAAACTGTCAATAGTTTCAGACGCTTTTCGGTCATAATCTTCTGCCAGTTGGTTCATCACCTGTTCCAACTGACCGGCGCGGCTTCCTACTCGGACAAGCTGTAGCTCAAAACCGGAAAAAAGTCCGGCATCTTTCACCGATTCGAAGAAACTTTTACCTGAAATCAGAGATTCTTCACACTTGCGGATTCCCGTTTCAACTTGTTGGTTACCGACCAGATGTTCCGCCATCTTAAGACCCTGAGGCAGATCCAGTCCACATTGAAACGTCATAGCCATAACATTACAAAACCGCCGGTCGGCAGAAGCACGGGAAATCTTTGAGTGATTTTTAAATTTCTCAAAAATCGAAGTGACTAAGACCGAATGTCTGCCGTTTTTTCCCATCAGCCAGAGAATCACTGCTGTAGTGAGGAGAATGGCAGCTGCAATCAGTGCGATGCCGCTCAAGATGCCTCCCAGATGGATGGCTGCTGCGGCGACAGGTGGAATCGAGGTTCCTAATTGCTCATATACTCCTGAAAATACAGGCATGACTTTTGTGAACAATACGAATAAAATAATAACTAACATGAGAATCATCATAGAGGGGTATGTAATTGCTTTTCGCAGATGATCGGCCAAGTAATATTCTTTCTCATAGTAATCGGCCAGACGTTCCATCGTGATATCAAGCGCACCGGTTTTTTCACCCAATGTGACCATATTCAGTACATAGGCGGGGAACGATAAGGAGTCTGCGATGGCCTGACTAAAAGGAAGTCCGGAACGGACTTGATTAGAAATGGATATAAGGATTTCTTTTTCATAGGGACTAGCGGCATCTTCTGCCATAACCTGCAGACCCTCATAGAGTGGGACTGCAGACTTTAGAAGAATCGAAATCTGCATACAGAAACCGGATAATTTTAAACCGGTAAAAGGTGATGTTTTTTGTTTCATGAGAAACTACCTCCGAATTCAAGTTAAAATCAGTAGGAAAACTTCGCACGGTAATTCTCCGGGTTAGCTATAAAATCCTGAACTGCTTTGTTGCCTCTGCCACCGGAAGCAAAAGTAGGATCCATGAACTTCCAAGTACTGCCGTCAAAATAAATAATGTTGTCAATCCACCCCTGACCTTGAATATACACACTGACCCATGCATGATAGGCATCTCCTGCATATCCAATCACCAACTTTGTCGGAATATCTTCAACTCGCAGCATCGATGTCATAACAGCAGCGTAATCAAAGCATATACCGGTCTTCTGATTGAGAGTCGCATCGATATTAGGCAGGTATCCACTCTGGACAGAAGCGGCTTTCACGTTATCATATGTGATGTTCTCTGTGGCATAATTATAGATGGCTTCCACTTTCTTCAGTGGGTCGGATAGCCCGGCAGTCAGTGTATCTGCCAGTGACACCGCGGCAGAACCGGCACTGTAGTTGCAAAACTGGTTCGGGTATAAGAAAGGGGAAGATTCACTGGTAAGGTTTACTGTGATAGACTGGCTTACAGCCTGTGCGTAATTGTTACCCGATGAATGTTCAAAAAGCTTCACGGTGTAGGTTCCACTGCCTTCTGAAAGAGGAAATGTTTCATACTGCCCGGAGGAATTCAAATCATATGTATATTCTACAACATTTTTAATACGAATCTTGATCTTTGGATTTTCTCCGGTGTATTTAATCATAATATAGCCATCAGAGGCATGAGAAGCATCGATAACGGATTTTTTGCCGACGTAAGTAACGGTTCCGCTGGCCTCCGGTGTACGCACATTCGCAGCATCTGCCGTAACGTAATTTACGGTGCAAAGCAGCAAAGCAAGTAAGATGGTTTCTATATGAAAAAAAAGGCTTTTCTTTTGTGTACGCATCATAAATTCCTCCTTTGTATTACTATTTATTATACGCAAAATTGGAGAAACTTACAAGTGAGAAATCGTAAAAAAGGAATGCTATTTTATGTAATAGGAAAGTGCTCCTATTACATAAAATACGCTCCGTTGTGGATGCGCACTCCGCGCAAAGCAGACTTTTTATCCTATTCCTTGTAGAAATTTAGGGGATAAAATGATATACTATAAGCACTAATAGAAAGAACATTGAGGGACGATTGATGAAAAAACTGATTTCTTGGAATGTAAATGGAATTCGTGCCTGTGTAGGCAAGGGATTTTTAGATGTATTTAATGAACTGGACGCTGATGTATTCTGCATTCAGGAGAGTAAGCTTCAGGCAGGTCAGATTGACCTGCAGCTGGATGGATATTATCAATACTGGAGTTATGCACAGAAGAAGGGATACTCCGGTACCGCACTCTTTACAAAGGAAGAGCCAATCAGTGTCACTTATGGTTTGGGGATCGAAGAGCATGACCAAGAGGGGCGTGTGATTGCAGCGGAGTTTCCGGATTATTATGTAGTTACCTGCTATACGCCTAATTCGAAAGATGAATTAGCCAGACTTCCCTACCGGATGGTGTGGGAAGATGCATTTCGCGCTTATATGAAAAAATTAGAACAGACAAAACCGGTTATTTTTTGCGGAGATCTGAATGTGGCACATCAAGACATTGATTTAAAGAATCCTAAGAGCAACCGAAAGAACGCCGGTTTTACCGACGAAGAGCGCGGCAAATTCACCGAACTTCTGGGAGCCGGATTTGTAGATACCTTCCGCTATTTTTATCCCGACAAAGAAGAAGCTTATTCTTGGTGGTCTTATCGCTTCAAGGCCAGAGAACGGAACTCCGGGTGGCGTATTGACTACTTTTGCGTGTCTGAGAGCTTGGTAGACCGTTTGGTGGAAACTAAAATTCACTCGGAGATTACCGGATCGGATCACTGTCCGGTAGAACTAGATCTGAACTAGAACCTGTTTTATTACGATAGCATTTTGAGTTTTTTTCGCCTAAATTCCAAAGATATCGTGGCCTGATCCGCTGGGATAGCACGCTTGCTTTTCTTACCGGCATTTTTGAGCATGCTTTCCAGCTTGTTTTCCACCGATTTCTTAATAAGCTCCTGATAATC
>JAVWRQ010000058.1:0-15385 GCA_036634775.1 Clostridium sp. | reverse complement strand
AACGGCGAAAATTGCCGAAAAGTTATTCTTGACAAAAATAAAAAGATTGTATAAACTAACAATAGTTTGAATATCAAACAATTTGAAACTAAAGGCAATAAGACATGCAAAATAAATTGAGATTAGAACGGTAGCGAATATGACAACAAGAATCGTCGGAACCGGCTCTTATGTGCCGGAAACAATCGTAACAAATAAAGATTTAATGAAATTCATGGATACGGACGATGCATGGATTCGGGAACGCACCGGAATTTGTGAACGTCGGATCTCCGTATCGGAAGGAACCTCTGATCTGGCCATCGGAGCGGCAAAACAGGCAATTGAGAACGCGGGTATTGATTCGTTGGATATCGATATTATCGTACTTGCCACCTCCTCGGGGGATCGAAGTTTCCCCAGTGGAGCGATGGACGTACAGGCAGCGATTGGTGCAGTGAATGCATTTGGATTTGATATCACAGCAGCCTGTTCTGGATTTATCTATGCGCTTCATATCGTTCATGGATTTATAGAAGCAGGCATCTACAAGACCGGTCTGATTATTGGAGCCGAGACGCTGAGTAAGGTATTAGACTGGAATGATCGAAACTCAGGTATCCTATTTGGAGACGGAGCGGGTGCGGCGATTGTAAAGGCAGACGAAAAGGGAATGATCCATGCTCGGATGGGCAGTGACGGAACAAAGGCGAACGTTCTGGACTGTCAGGCGAGAAGTCTGGGAAACTGTCTGACCGGAACAAGACCGGAACTGGGACTGATGAAGATGGATGGACAGGAAGTTTTTAAATTCGCGGTTAAGAAGATACCGGAGATTGTCAGACAGGTGCTGGAAGAGAGTGGTACCTCGCAGGAAGATATAAAATATTTTCTTTTGCATCAGGCCAATATAAGGATTCTGGAATCGGCATCCCGCCGACTTAAGATTCCGATGGAGAAGATTCCCATTAATATAGAACGCTATGGAAATACGTCGGCAGCATCCATTCCCATATTACTGGATGAATTAAATCGACAGGGAAAATTAGACCGTGGAGACAAATTGGTCTTGGCCGGTTTTGGCGCAGGTCTCACCTGGGGTGCAGCACTGATTGAGTGGTAGTAAAGAAATAATAAAATAAAAGCATGAAAAAGGAGATAAACAATGTTAGAGAGAATGAAAGAAATTATTGCAGAGCAGTTAAATCAGGAGGCAAGCACAATTACAGAAGAATCTTCTTTTAAAGTTGATTTGGGAGCTGACTCTTTAGATTTATTTGAACTGATTATGGCTTTGGAAGAAGAATATTCCGTAGAAATTCCACCGGAAGATTTAGAGCAACTTTTAACGGTAGGCGATGTAATGAAATATTTAAAAGACAAGGGTGTTGAGGAATAATGAAAACTAGAATTACGGAACTTTTAGGAATTAAATATCCGATTATCCAGGGCGGTATGGCTTGGGTAGCAGAACATAATCTGGCCGCTGCTGTGTCGGAGGCAGGCGGACTGGGATTAATCGGCGGTGCCAATGCGCCCGGTGAAGTGATTCGCGAAGAAATCCGGAAAACCAGACAATTGACTCATAAGCCATTTGGTGTAAACGTAATGCTTATGAGCCCTCACGCAGATGATGTGGCGAGAATCGTGGTGGAAGAAGGCGTTAAAGTGGTTACCACCGGTGCCGGAAATCCGGGTAAATATATGGAAATGTGGAAAAATGCAGGAATTAAGGTGATTCCGGTGGTGGCCTCCGTGGCTTTGGCTAGAATGATGGAGCGGGGCGGTGCTGATGCGGTAGTAGCAGAGGGCATGGAATCAGGTGGACATATCGGGGAACAGACCACGATGACACTGGTTCCCCAGGTCGTGGATGCGGTTTCGATTCCCGTGATTGCAGCAGGCGGTATCGCCGATGGCAGAGGGATGGCAGCAGCATTTATGTTGGGCGCGGAAGCCGTTCAGATGGGAACCCGATTTGTAGTAGCAAAAGAATCCATTGTACATCCCAACTATAAAGAACGCATTATTAAAGCCAAAGATATCGATTCGACTGTCACAGGACGAGCCAGTGGACATCCGGTTCGATGCCTCAGAAATCAGATGACCAGAGAATATATTAAGCTGGAACAAGAAGGAAAATCATTCGAAGAACTGGAGTATCTGACACTTGGTACACTTCGGAACGCGGTGATGGATGGAGATACAAACGGCGGTACCGTCATGGCTGGGCAGATAGCCGGTATGATTAAAAAAGAACAGACCTGTAAAGAAATGATGGATGAAATAATAGAACAGGCAGAAACACTTCTGGGACACAAATAAAAGATAAGATAAGAAGAAAAATGATAACGAGGTAACGTATGAGCAAAATCGCATTTATTTTCCCGGGTCAGGGAGCACAGATTTGTGGTATGGGTCAGGACTTTTATGAGCAGACAGAGACAGGCAGACAGGTATTTGACATGGCATCTGAAGTTCTGGGATTCTCAATGCCCGAATTGTGCTTTGAGAAAAACGACAGACTGGATATCACCGAGTATACGCAGCCGGCTATGGTGACGGCAAGTATCGCGATGATGGAAGTTCTAAAAGAACGCACCGGAATTCGTCCCGATGCTGCGGCTGGGCTTAGCCTGGGAGAATATCCTGCGATGGTAGCAGCAGGCGTTATGTCAAAGGAAGATGCCATTCATGCGGTAAGACAGAGGGGAATCCTGATGCAGGAGGCGGTACCGGCGGGAGTCGGAGCGATGGCTGCTGTTCTGGCGATGGATGCGGCACGAATTGAAGAAGTGCTGGCACCCATCGAGGGCGTTCGAATCGCCAATTATAACTGCCCCGGACAGATTGTAATCTCCGGAATAAAGGAAGCAGTGGAGGAAGCTGCTGTCAAATTAAAAGAAAATGGTGCAAAACGAGTACTTCCATTAAATGTTAGCGGTCCATTTCACTCCTACCTATTAGAAGGCGCAGGAGAAGAACTGGGAAACGTGTTGGAAAAGATAGAAATACATACGCCTCAGATACCTTATGTGGCAAATGTTACGGCAGAATATGTATACAATGAATCAGAGGTAAAACCACTCCTGATCAAACAGGTTTCTTCCTCCGTACGCTGGGAACAGAGTATTCGGAGAATGTTAGAAGACGGAATCGATACCTTTATTGAAATCGGACCGGGAAAGACATTGTCCGGGTTTATGAGAAAAATCGACAAAAACGCGCGAGTGTTTAATATAGAGAAATTAGAAGATATAGAGAAACTGGCAGATATAGAGAAATTAGAAGATATCGCAAAACTGGCAGATATCGCCAAACCGAAAGATACCGGTATGGGGCAGGAGGAGACAGGATGCTAATAGGAAAAATTGCAGTTGTGACCGGAGGCAGCAGAGGAATCGGAAGACAGATTGCTCTGACCATGGGAAGTGAAGGCGCAATAGTTATCGTCAATTACAATGGTTCTGCTGCAAAGGCGGAAGAGGTCGTAAGCGAGATTCTTGCAGCCGGCGGACAGGCGGAAGCGGTTCAATGCAACGTGTCTGAATATGCAAAAGCTGAAGAGCTGATGAAATACGTCATCGGAAAATATAAAAGAATTGATATATTAGTAAATAATGCCGGAATCACCAAAGATAATTTGTTGATGAAGATGAGCGAGGAAGAATTTGATGCGGTCATCGCTACAAATTTAAAAGGAGCATTTAACTGTACAAAACACGTGTCCAGACAGATGTTAAAACAGCGTGGCGGACGTATTATTAATATTTCTTCTGTTTCCGGTGTGATTGGAAATGCCGGGCAGGCAAATTATTGTGCCTCGAAAGCAGGTGTAATTGGATTGACAAAATCGGTGGCCAGAGAACTGGGCAGTCGTGGAATCACGGTAAATGCCATAGCTCCCGGATTCATCGAGACCGAGATGACCGATGTTCTGCCCGAAGAGGTGAAAAAGACCATGGGAGAGCAGATACCGTTAAAACATTTTGGAAAGACAGAAGATATTGCAGATGCAGCAGTATTTTTGGCATCGGACAAAGCCGGATATATCACGGGACAGGTAATCTGCGTCGATGGCGGCATGGCGATGTAAGTGATTTGGCTAAATTAAGTTGATTTGAGAGGAGATGCGATATGAGTGCTCGTGTAGTTGTGACGGGAATGGGAGCGATTACTCCGATTGGAAATGATGTGGAGAGCTTCTGGAGTGGACTGAAAGAAAAGAAAATCGGGATTGAACCGATTACTTATTTTGATACAACCGAATTTAAAGTAAAATTGGCAGCTGAGGTGAAGGATTTTGACCCTAAGCAGTTTATGGATCCTAAGACAGCCAGAAGAATGGAAGCTTTTTCCCAGTATGCGGTAGCGGCATCTTCTCAGGCACTTGCGCAGGCGGGAATTGATATGGAACAGGAAGATCCTTATAAAGTGGGAGTCTGTATCGGTTCGGGCATTGGAAGCCTTCAGGCGATTGAACGGGAGCATAAGAAAATGTTGGAAAAAGGGCCGGGGCGTGTAAGTCCGCTTTTGGTTCCTATGATGATTGGCAATATGGCGGCAGGTAATGTATCAATTCAGTTTGGTCTGAAAGGAAAGTGCTTTAATGTGGTGACGGCCTGTGCAACCGGAACACACTCTATTGGCGAGGCATTTCGCTCGATTCAGTATGGGGATGCAGATGTCATGGTGGCAGGCGGCACAGAAGCCAGCATTACACCGCTGAGCATTGCCGGATTCACCGGAATTACAGCACTTTCTACAAATGAGGACCGAATGACGGCATCCCGTCCATTTGACCGGGACCGCGATGGGTTTGTCATGGGCGAGGGCGCAGGTGTGGTAGTGCTTGAGTCCTTGGAGCATGCACAAAAAAGAGGGGCTGTTATTTTAGCGGAACTGGTAGGATATGGTGCTACCGGAGATGCTTATCACATTACTTCACCGGCAGAAGACGGCAGTGGTGCTGCAAAAGCCATGGAATTTGCGATGAAGGATGCAGGTGCTGCACCGGAACAGATTGATTATATCAATGCTCATGGTACCAGTACGCATCACAATGATTTATTTGAAACAAAAGCCATTAAACTGGCATTGGGAGAGCATGCATATCATGTTAAAATAAATTCCACCAAATCTATGGTCGGACATCTCCTGGGGGCAGCCGGCGGGGTAGAATTCATCGCCTGTGTGAAGTCCATTACGGATCATTTTGTCCATGCGACAGCAGGACTGGAACATCCGGGTGAGGACTGCGACTTAGATTATACTATGGGCGACGGCGTTTCTATGGATGTGAACTATGCAATGACTAATTCTCTGGGGTTTGGCGGGCACAATGCCAGTTTAGTCCTTAAGAGATTCGAACAGTAGAAGAGGTGCCTATGGAAATCGATGATATTTTAAAATTAATGGAAGCATTTTCCCGAAATGGCCTCACCGGCTTCACGCTGGAGGAAGATGGGAAGAAACTTTCTCTGAAAAAAGAAAAAGAGACTGTAATCAGAACAATGCAGATGGAAGCAGGTCAGACGGTGAACCAATTGGCCGCGCAACCGCTCAATCAGTTGGAGAATCAGACGGTGTCATGTACGGGTGTTTCAGATACGATGACTTCAAATGATGGAACTCCGAGTGCGATTGATTCCGATAAGGTAATTGCATCTCCTCTTGTTGGCACATTTTATGACGCATCGTCACCGGATGCCGACTGTTTTGTAAAAGTCGGTGACTGTGTAAAAAAAGGACAGATACTTGGAATTATCGAAGCGATGAAGCTGATGAATGAGATAGAGAGCGAATATGATGGAGTTGTGGAAGCAATTCTGGTAAAGAGTGAAGAAGTGGTGGAGTACGGTCAGCCTTTATTTCGAATTAAATAAAACCGTGACTTGGACTGCGGAAAGAAGGAAATTATGTTAGGTATTAAAGAAATACAGGAAATCATTCCTCATCGTCATCCGTTTTTACTCATCGATTGTATCGAGGAGCTGACACCGGGTGAACGTGCCGTGGGATATAAGGCAGTGACTTATAATGAGCCGTTCTTTGCCGGCCATTTTCCGCAGGAACCGGTGATGCCGGGCGTTTTGATCGTGGAAGCACTGGCACAGGTCGGTGCAGTAGCTATCTTAAGTCAGGAAGAAAATAAAGGGAAAGTCGCTTACTTTGGTGCCATTAACAGCGCAAAATTTAAAAGAAAAGTCATTCCGGGAGATAAACTCAAGCTGGAATGTCAGATCATCAAACGCAAAGGTCCGGTAGGGATTGGAAGTGCAACAGCTTCTGTAGATGGGAAAGTTGCAGTTATAGCAGAATTAACATTCATGATTGGATAGGTGAAGCTCCATGTTTAATAAAATTTTGATTGCCAACCGAGGCGAAATTGCAGTTCGTATCATTCGTGCCTGCAGAGAAATGGGAATTAAGACGGTGGCGGTTTATTCCGAAGCCGATCGGGAATCTCTTCATACATTTTTAGCCGATGAAGCAATCTGCATCGGGCCGGCGCCATCCGGTGAAAGTTATCTGGACATGGAACGGATTATTTCAGCAACCATAGCGATGAAAGCAGATGCCATTCACCCCGGTTTTGGTTTCCTTTCGGAAAATGCCAGATTTGCAGAGCTTTGTGAAAAATGTAAGATCCGCTTTATCGGACCGTCTGCAGAAATTATTCATAAGATGGGCAATAAATCAGAGGCCAGAAAGACGATGATGGAGGCAGGTGTGCCGGTTGTTCCGGGAAGTAAAGAGCCGGTCTATACCGCAGAGGACGGACTTTCCATGGCTAAGACCATAGGATTT
This sequence comes from Clostridium sp., assembly GCA_036634775.1. Lineage (GTDB taxonomy): Bacteria > Bacillota > Clostridia > Lachnospirales > Lachnospiraceae > Otoolea. Next base: position 8,596 of record JAVWRQ010000058.1, on the reverse strand, counting down.
CCTGTTATGATCAAAGCTTCCTCCGGCGGCGGTGGAAAAGGAATGAGGATTTCTCGGGGAGAGGAAGACTTCACATCTAACTTTAACCAGGCTCAGTTGGAATCGGTGAAGGGATTTTCCGACGATACCATGTATATTGAGAAATATATAGAGCAGCCGAGGCATATCGAATTTCAGATTTTGGCAGATCATTATGGACATGTGGTACATCTGGGTGAGCGTGACTGCTCGATTCAGCGGCGTCACCAGAAAGTATTGGAAGAATCTCCTTCGACGGCTATTTCCGAAGACCTCCGTAAGCGAATGGGGGATACGGCGGTTAAAGCGGCGGAGGCAGTTGGTTATGTGAATGCGGGAACGATTGAGTTCCTACTGGATAAGAATAAAGAGTTTTACTTTATGGAAATGAATACACGTATCCAGGTAGAGCATCCGATTACGGAAGCGGTTACCGATATTGATTTGATAAAAGAGCAGATAAAAATCGCTTTTGGCGAACCACTCAGTTTTAGACAGGAAGATATCATCATCCGCGGCCATGCCATCGAATGCCGTATCAATGCAGAAAATCCTTCTAAGAATTTTATGCCCTGTCCCGGACGAATTACGAATATTCATGTGCCGGGAGGACGGGGAGTCAGAATCGACACCGCCATTTATAATGATTATGTGGTTCCACCCAACTATGATTCGATGCTCCTTAAACTGATTGTCTATGATAAGGATCGGGATGCTGCCATCGCGAAGATGCGCAGCGCATTGGGCGAATTAATTATAGAAGGAATTGAGACAAATTTGGATTTTCAATATGAGATATTAAATCATGAAGCGTATCAAAACGGGGAAATCGATACCGATTTTATTCCAAAATATTTCCCCGAATATTGTAAGTAAATCGTAGGCTAAGATGCACTGCGCGAAGAGGAGAATGCCCATGTTAAGAGATATGTTTAAGAAAACGTATACCTTAATTGATACAAAATATAAGAAGAACACCGAAGATAAAACAGAACCCGATACCACCGGATTGCATACGGCAGTATCGGATGGGATGGATGCGGATGGCTCAGAACCGAATATTCCGCAGGGACTTTGGCGCAAATGCAATAAGTGCGGGCGGCCGATTTATACCGAAGATGTAAAAAATAATTTTTATGTGTGTCCACGGTGCAAAGGGTACTTTCGTGTACATGCTTATCGTCGTATTGAGATGATTTTGGACGAAGGAACATTTGAAGAGTGGGACAAAGAAATGGAATTTGCCAATCCGTTGGACTTTCCGGGCTATGAGAAGAAAATCGCCGCAGCAAAAGATAAGACAAAATTAAATGAAGCGATTGTGACCGGAAGTGGTCGAATTTATGGTCAAAAGACGGCAATTGGAGTCTGTGATTCCAGATTTCTTATGAGCAGTATGGGGCACAATGTGGGTGAAAAAATCACCCGCGCCGTGGAGCGAGCCACCGCAGAACGACTTCCAATTATTATATTTGCCGCTTCGGGGGGTGCCAGAATGCAGGAGGGACTGGTTTCTCTGATGCAGATGGCTAAGACCTCGGCGGCACTTAAACGGCACCATGAAGCGGGACTTCTCTTTATCAGCGTGCTGACCGATCCGACGACCGGAGGTGTAACCGCCAGCTTTGCCATGTTGGGCGATATCATTTTGGCCGAACCGGGTGCACTGATTGGTTTTGCCGGTCCCCGTGTCATCGAGCAGACGATTCATCAGAAACTGCCGGAGGGATTCCAAAGAGCCGAATTTCTGTTGGAACACGGTTTTATTGACCACATTGCAGAGCGCCGCGACCAGAAAAACCTGTTGGCGCGGATTTTGAAAATGCATACAGTAGGAAAGACGTGGCAGCAGGCGGGAAATCAGAATCTGCAGGCGGGAAATCAGAATCTGCAGGCGGGAAATCAGAATCTGCAGCCGGAAAATCAGAATCTGCAGCCAGAAAAACGGAAAGAACATGTGTGCCCCGGTGAAAGAGAGCAGCGAATTTCGGAAGAAATTGCATCCAGGCAGAAGGACGCATGGAGCACCGTACTGACCTCACGAAGTGCAGAACGCCCGGTGGCCAGCGATTATATAAGAATTTTATTTAATGGATTTACAGAAATGCACGGAGACCGCCTGTTTGGTGACGATGGTGCTGTTATTGGCGGTATTGCTTTATTTTACGGCATGCCGGTGACAGTAATTGGTCAGGAAAAAGGCAAGACCACGAAAGATAACTTGAAGTGCAACTTTGGAATGCCATCTCCCGAAGGCTATAGAAAGGCGCTTCGCCTGATGAAACAGGCGGAGAAGTTTAACCGCCCGATTATTTGTCTGGTGGATACGCCCGGTGCATTCTGTGGACTGGAGGCGGAAGAACGGGGACAGGGAGAGGCGATAGCCAGAAACCTGTTTGAGATGTCTGATTTAAAGGTTCCTATCCTTACCATCGTAATTGGTGAGGGGGGGAGCGGCGGTGCTCTGGCGTTGGCGGTTGCCAATGAGGTGTGGATGATGGAAAACTCTGTCTATTCGATTTTATCGCCGGAGGGTTTTGCCTCGATTCTTTGGAAAGACAGTAAGAAAGCCGGTGAAGCGGCAAAAGTCATGAAAATGACAGCAAAAGACCTATACGATTTAAAACTGATTGAGCGAATGATACCGGAAGAGCAGCCGGCGTCGAAAGAAAATGTAGAACAAATCGGTGAAGTAATCGACTGCCATATGAGGGAATTCTTCCAATCCTGTCATACGATGACAATCGAAGAAATCGTAAATCAACGATATGACAGGTTTCGCAGGATGTAGTGCAGCATATCAAATGCTCATAACAAGGAGAAGGAAAATGTATAAATTAAAACCATTGAAAATAGGAAATCTGACCGCAAAACTTCCTATTATTCAAGGCGGTATGGGAGTGGGCATCAGCCTGTCCTCCCTGGCAGGCGCGGTAGCAGGGGAGGGCGGAGTCGGCATCATCTCCGCAGCTCAGATTGGATTTCGTGAGCCGGATTTTGCTAAAGATCCACAGACTGCCAATCTTCGGGCAATCGGAAGTGAATTCGCAAAGGCCAGAGCAATCGCGCCGGAAGGAATCATCGGATTTAATATTATGGTGGCGACCAGAAACTATAGTGAATATGTGAAAGCAGCCGTAAAGGCAGGTGCTGATTTGATTATTTCGGGTGCCGGTCTGCCGGTGAGTCTGCCGGAATATGTGAAGGGCTCTGCCACGAAGATTGCTCCGATTGTGTCTTCGGTCAAGGCTGCACTGGTCATCTGCAAGATGTGGGACAGAAAATACCAGGCAGCTCCGGATCTGGTCGTAGTGGAAGGACCGTTAGCTGGGGGACATCTGGGATTTTCCAGAGAGGCACTTCACGATTTGGGCGTAGATACGGAACATACATCGGAGACGTTCAAAAAAGAAGAATACGATGAAGAAATCAAGGGAATCATCAGTTTGGTCAGAGAATACGGAGAAAAATACCAAAAGGAAATTCCTGTTGTGACAGCAGGAGGAATCTACACCCATGACGATGTTATGCATCAGATCGAACTGGGAGCAGACGGCGTTCAGGTGGCTACCCGCTTTGTGACTACGGAAGAATGCGATGCGCCAATGGCGTATAAGCAGGCCTATATCCATGCGAAAGAAGAAGATATCGTTATCGTAAAAAGTCCGGTGGGCATGCCGGGTCGTGCTGTGCGAAATCAATTTTTAGAGGCAGTGGAAAAAGAAAAACCGCCGTTGGGGCATTGCTATCAGTGCCTGGAAAAATGCAATCCGGCAACCACACCTTACTGTATCACAAATGCACTCGTCAACGCGGCCGAAGGGGATGAAGACCACGCCCTGATATTCTGCGGAAGTAATGCATGGAAAGCGGATAAAATTCAAACCGTGCATGAAGTAATGGAAGACCTGTGCGGTGGAACGATTTAAGTCAGGATGATCAATGCATAAAATCTCGGTCTCTGTCATAATGTGTGACAGAAAGGTGGGATTTTTTGCTTAATTATCTGTGGGCGTTTATGATGTTGGTAGGAATTTTATGGGGGGCATTTCACGGAACGCTTCAGCAGGTGACGAATGGAATGCTGGAATCAGCGAAAGATGCGGTTACGCTGTGCATTACGATGTTGGGTGTGATGTCTTTTTGGACGGGAATTCTGGAGGTGGGTGAAAAGGCGGGACTGATGGAGCAATTGGCTAATCACATGTCGCCGGTCATGAAATTCTTATTCCCACGGATTCCCGGGAACCATCCGGCGCTTAAATCAATTTCGGCGAATATGATTGCCAATGTACTGGGTTTGGGCTGGGCGGCGACACCGGCCGGATTACAGGCGATGAAAGCACTGAATGATCTGGAGGAGGAACGTCGGTTCAACGGAACTTCGCATCTGGCTCCGGGAACCGCTAACCGGGAAATGTGTACATTTCTGGTCATTAATATATCTTCGCTTCAACTGATTCCGATTAATATGATTGCATACAGAATCCAGTATGCAAGTTTAGATCCGACCGCCATCGTGGGACCGGCACTGGTGGCAACTACCGTTAGTACGCTGGCAGGGGTGGTGTTTTGCAAGTGGATGGAGTGGAAGGAAAAGCGTGGGTAACATTGGATTGGCAGGTCTGAAACAAAGAAGATACGAATAAGGTAGAGTGAACATGATTAAAAACAGGAGTGCATCACGTGGAAATTCTTCTCTATTTGTCTACTTACTTAGTGCCAATTGTTATTTTCTACATCGTTGGATTTGCCTTTTTATCAAAACGTCCGGTATTTGACGACTTCATAGAAGGGGCAAAACAGGGAATAAAAACTGTGGGACAGATTATGCCTACACTGATTGGACTTATGACCGCTGTGGGTGTGTTAAGAGCCTCCGGTTTTTTAGAATTTCTATCTGGGTGCTTAGAAAAACCGGCTAAATTTTTACATATACCGGGTGAAATCGTACCGGTCATACTGGTGCGCCTGGTGTCCAGTTCGGCAGCGACCGGACTGTTACTGGATATATTTAAAAACTTTGGGCCGGATTCCTATCTGGGATTCATGGTCTCCGTGTTGGAAAGCTGCACAGAAACCGTATTTTATACCATGAGTGTTTATTTTATGACCGTCAAGGTGACAAAAACCGGGTGGACGCTGGCAGGAGCCATGATTGCGACGCTAGGGGGAATCGTGGCCAGTGTGGTGCTGGCCGGTCAGATGTAGGTACTGTAGTTGTAAACTGAATTTGTAAGAATTTTGACAGTTGTTTTAGCCGGATTAATATTGTATAATCAGAAATGATATTTATTGTTTTGAAATGAAAGGGAATACAGTGGATAATTACGAGATGTTCAATGAAGTATTGGTAAGGCTGTTCCGCGATATTATGAATATTGAACAGAAAGCCATAATCACATCGGAATTCGGAGACATCACAAATAATGACATGCATGTAATGGAAGCAATCGGCATAGGCGATGTAAAAAACATGTCTACGATTGCCAAAGAACTTTCCGTTACGGTAGGTACTCTCACGATCGCGATGAATAGTTTGGTAAAAAAAGGCTATGTGGAGCGAATCCGTGGAAAAGAGGATCGAAGAGTGGTCTATATCTCACTCTCTGATAAAGGGAAGCGCGCTTATATGCATCATGCTCAATTTCATAAAGAAATGATAAATAATATGATTAAAGGACTGAATGATCAGGAACTGAAGATTTTGATTGGTACATTATCAAGATTAAATGATTGGTTTCGAGATTTGCAAGACTAACCTTAGGAGGCAGAAAGCAATGATAAAGAGAATTATGTTAATACTTACAAGTGTGATGATGGTTGCTGCACTTGCGGCATGCACACCTACAAGCGAAAAGAACCAAAAGAAACAGCAGCCACCGGCAGGAGCAGAACAGCAGACAACCGCAGATGGTGCAGCAGAAAAAGTGAAAAACACAGATGCAGACCCTACCGTGACCGTATGCGTTTATTCGATAAAGGATGATCAATCAGGATTGCAGCAGAACATGGATGCAATTGATGGAACCGAACTGGATGCACAGCTTTTGGTGGATAAGATGGCAGAACTTGGTGTCGTAGAAGCAGGAATTAAAGTTGATAAATTCGAACAAAAGAACAATACTTTAACACTTGATTTATCAGCACTTGAGAAGTCAAAGGATCAGCAGGTTCAGGTGGCCATTGCGAATACGTTTCTTCAGAATTATGAAGTTAATGACGGAGAACTTGTCTTGCTGGTAAAAGGGAAGAAGATATCGGATCAGGGATTGACTTATAATAAAGACTATAAGAACTTTAAGTAAAGGATAATCACTAGGATGTCCGACTCCAGGTTCCTCAAAATACACCTTTAAGAGAAATAGAGACAAGAAATAGAGACAAGAAATAGAGACAAGAAATAGGGACGAGATATTTCGTCTCTATTTTTTTTAGGAAATGCGCATTTCCCGTTAAGTGCTAATTTTTAATCATTAGTTGTCATCCGCGCTAATATAAATTATAATAAGCGTATTGGAGGTATTAATGAATGAAGATATTAAAAACAAAGGTGCAAAAAACCTATTTATATTATTTGTTGATTCTTTTGTCTGTGATAACACTCTCTGCCTGTTCCCGTTCTCCGCTTCCGGTAGAGTCTTACCAAGCGAAAGAGACATCTCAAGCATCCACAGCAGAAGAGACATCTGCAAAAGTACAGGCGGAATTCGATGATTTTACTGGTGCGATTTTTGCAGATGAGTTAAGTGGTTCCCCTTTATCACTCCACTGTATCGTTCGCAATCCGGAGAATTATGGCATTGTAGTCCCTACGATGACTCTGGGTGAGTTCTCTGAATCTTACTTAAAAACTTCAATTGAAAAGATAAAGAATAATAAGGCGAGATTAAAATCCTTTGATACGGCATGCCTTACATCCGACCAACTCTTTACTTATAATGAATTGTTGGATTATCTGGATACAGAGTTAACTTCTTCAGGACTTGAGCTTTACTGCCAGCCACTCAGTGCCATGATTGGTATACAGTCTCAGCTTCCTATTCTTTTTGCAGAGTATACATTTAACGATAAAAAGGATGTAGAAAACTACTTGTCATTACTTTCTAATATTGATGTTTATTATAAACAATTGGCTGATTTTGAAAAAGCAAAGGCAGACGCAGGACTGGCTCCCAGTGATACGACTCTGGATCGAATGATTCAATCTTGTAAAGATTATATGATACGACCGGAGAATAGCTTTCTGATCGAGACCTTTAATAGTAAATTAGAAGATATTTCCAACTTGACCGATGAGGAAAAAAATGAGTTCAAGAAACAACATCTTACGATATTAAAAGAACATTTTATACCGGCTTACTCCAATCTATCTGCCGAACTGGAATCTCTAAAAGGTAGAGGAACGAATAAAAACGGACTTTTTTATTATGAAGACGGTCAAAAATATTATGAATATCTGGTTGATTCTCTAACCGGAACCGATTCTTCTGTTCCTGAATTAACACAGAGAATCGAAAAGCAGCTTAATGACGACATGGCGGAGATAACCTTACTCAGTCAAAATAACCCGGAATTGATATCCCAGATGTCGTCCTATGAATTTGCATTATCAAAACCAATGGAAAGTTTAGAGGATCTGAAAGAACAGAGTAAACAAGATTTCCCCGAGTTACCAAACTCTACCTTTGCGGTAAAACACGTTCCCAAAGCATTGGAATCTTCCCTTTCTCCTGCATTTTTTTTGGTTCCGCCTATAGATGATTATAGTAAAGGAACGATTTATATCAATGGTTCCAATGAGCAGGCCGATGGTAAAATATATACAACACTGGCTCATGAAGGTTATCCGGGGCATTTATATCAGTCTCTATATTTTGCTCAGAAGAACAGTTGTCCGCTGCGCCACATTTTGGTTTGCAACGGATACGCCGAAGGCTGGGGAACGTATGCAGAACTCTACGCCTACTCATTTGACAACGGTTTATCGGAAGATTTACAAAAACTACTGACTTATAATCAAACCTCTACTTTGGCGCTGTATGCTTTGTTAGATATTCATATTCACTATGATGGGTGGGATTTGGCTAAAACAACTGATTTTCTGATGAGATATTATCATATAGATGATCCTGAAGTAGTAAAAGAAATGTTTGAAGCCATCATTGATAATCCGTGCAACTACCTGACCTATTACACCGGGTATCTGGAAATCCTCTCCATGAAGAAGGTTGCTGAAGATACACTGGGTAATCGCTATACGCCCAAGGCATTCCATAAATTCATCCTGGATATGGAAGGCGCCTCCTTCCGTGTGATAGAACCATACTTTAGAACCTGGCTCTTGACTTATGACTTGATTGAATAAAGATATTGAAAATGCCCTGATCATCAACTATAACAAAAGAGGCAAATCGCGGGTAAGTGCAGTCCCGCGATTTGCCTCTTATATTATGTTCATCTTCATACACATATCGACATTCATTATTCGCCTTCGGTCTTGACAAAAGGGTCGGAAAACGATAGACTAAACCCTATATATTTCACCTATGAGAATCCGGAGGAACAACCATGTGCC
>JAVWRQ010000057.1:0-15472 GCA_036634775.1 Clostridium sp. | reverse complement strand
TGAGCTAATTATACAATAATCTTCTTTTATTTTATCACGATTACAGCATTATTCATAATAATTATAAACTTTTTATAAAATTTTTTATGCATATTAACGTTTTCTTAATACGCTTATACCTGTTTCAATTCTGCTTTTAAAACCCTTTTACAATTCCCCTGTCATCTGTTATTCTATAGGTGGCGGTTCCTACTGCTGGGTGGCTTCCATCTCCGAAAGTCCAGCTAATAAATGTCAATATTAAAATGAAAAAATACTGAGTTTATTTTTGAACTAAAAATGGGCGAACTTATCCCTTGGTGAAAATAGTTTGTCATAGGGTGTTCCTCACTTTCAAATTTGTTTTACCTTTTCTCCACCGCTGATTCCATTACAAATTTCAATGCCTTATGAATTGCAATATCTGTTCTGATTTGTGTTTCTTCTTCCCCGGCTACTAAATTTTTTATTTCTTTTTGGCTTACCAGATATAGATCTGATAATCTGCTGATTTCTTTGTTATATTCATCCTCTGTAGCTTCTAAACCTTCTTCTCTTGCAATAGCTTCTAAAACTATCTGCCCTTCCACACGTTTTTGTGCCACCGGCATCATCTGTTTTAGCAATTGCTCTGCATCTGATAAAGTAATGCTATAATATTGTCCCAGCGAAAGTCCTTGCTGACTTAGCCGCTTTGCGAATTCTTCTGCCATTTTAGCCGCTACCTTAAGAATTTTATCCTCTGAAACCATGATTTTAGAATTTGTGATAATAGTCCTTATCGCTTCCTCCTCTTTCTCTTTTGAGTTTTTGCCCGATACTTCAATTTTTTTATATTGCCCCAAACTGGCTTCTGTTTCTATCGCTCCACAGGACATTAAACAGATTCCTCCTTTTTGTGACCTAGCCATCTTTGTATTTTATCTTTCAGCCTCTTATTCACCATTCCCACTACCTTTCCAACAAGTATTGCCGCAAGTATTGTTCCTTCTCTTACAGATTTTAATTTGCCTAGAAATAATAAGGATAATGCCGCCGAAATGATAACAAGTGCAGTATCTACTATACTTTTGCATGTATGAAATGGCAATTTCCCTTTACTAATGGTCTCCATTGCTTTTGCCAGTCCTTCTGCCGGAAGAGGGATCCATTGGGGCATTAAATAAAAAGAAACACCTGCCCCAATCACAAATATACTAATTACCAAATAAACAATTGATACTATGTAATTCTTTGGTTCCGGCATCCAAAACATCAAGTTTGCCCTACTTGTACAGGTAATAAAGAAACTTAGCGCATAAGTTGCCAAAAACTGAAGTAATTGTACTGGTTCGTAATTTTTCCTAAGAAGAATCATCTGCAATACTATCAAAAACATATATACCACAGCAGTTGATATTCCAAGCTCAATCCCCCAAATTAATTCTACCGCATAAGGAATAGCACTAACCGGTGAAATTCCCAGCCCTGCTGCTTTTGATATATTAATGCCGATAGCGATAAGAAACATACCCCCTGCATAAAGAAGCAGCTTCTTTAAATTTCTCCCCATCTTAATACCTTTTCACTTTCTTATTTTATAAACTAAAATGGTGTATCTTCCCCAATATAACAGGCTATATTTTCTTCTAAATACATGGCTTGCAATTCTTTCATTCGTTCCTCACTGATATCACCATGATTCTTGTACTCATAATCTTTTCCCATTTGATTCCATTTGGTAGTCCCCAGTCTATGAAACTTGAGAAGATTTATCTCAAATAAATCATTTTCTTTCATAAACCGGATGACCCTTCTGGCATTTTCATCACTATCGTTATATCCTCCAATGGTAGGCTGTCTTAATACAAGTCTGCCCTTCCATCCCGATTTTTTTAATGCAATAATATTAGAAATAATTTTTTTATTTCCTACACCGGTTCCTAAACGATGTTCTTTGGAATCCATATGCTTTACATCTATAAATGCAAAATTTATGTATTTAAAAATTTCCAAAAAAACCTCTTCTTTCTCATATGCACTTGTTTCAATTGCGGTATGTATCTGCCATTGTTGACATTCTTTTAGCACTTCTATTAAAAATTCATGGTGCAAAAGTGGTTCTCCCCCTGTAAATGTCACTCCCCCCTCTGAACCCCAACTGTTAAAGTCCCGTCTTAGAAGAGTAATCAATTCCTGTGGTGTATATTCTTTCACACATTGCTTAAATACATTATTCGGACAGCTATTAGTACACTCAAATGTTTCGCATTTCATGCAAAGTTCCCAATGAATAGAGGGTTTCCCATCTTCGTTCAGAATAATGGAACCATAGGGGCAGCTATCTTTGCAGGCTCTGCAGCCTTTGTCATACTTGCATACATTTTCTGCAAACATAATATGTTTTTTCTTGACCCAGCTTTCCGGATTGGCACACCAACGACATTTTAGAGGACAGCCAACGAAAAATACATTGGTTCTGCATCCTGGTCCATCATGGACAGAATATGCCTGAATATCAAAGAGTAAACCTTTCTGCTCCATGTCATCTCCCTATCCTTGATATTGTTCACAAGTAAATGCTCCACAAGTTTCATATGCCCAGTTTTCTCTTTCAAAACCTTTGCAAATTCCAATTCCATACTTATCTGCCTCACAAAAATGTCTGCAATTTCCACAGACAGGTGCTGCTGAAAATGCTTCACATGCCTCACTTCCTTCTAAATCAATTGGAACAATACTTTTAGAAATTGCACACATCCCTTTTTCACAATCTAAATTAATATAATTAACACATTCTCTATGTATCATTTTTGTATTCCCTCCAATTTTAATTGTATTTTTAATTAAGCTTCATCATATTCTGTCCGGTAAATTACTTCATCCTGAATTGGCTTTCCTATTTCACACCAATACTGCGTAAAACCAGCTACTCGTACCATAAGATCCCTGTATTGATTAGGTGCCTTTTGAGCATCACGTAAAGTATCAGAGCCTACTATATTAAACTGAACATGAAAACCGCCTTTTCTCATGTAGGCCCGTACTACATCTAAAAGTTTTTTTGTTCCGTTTAGCCCTTTTACTGCAGATGGGTGAAGCTTTAAATTCATTTGCGAATTTTGCTGCTCGGAATGGTCATAAACAGTCGCAGATTCAAAGAGTGCATAAACACCATTCTTATCTGTTCCCGGTGAAGCTGACAAAGAGCCATCCGAATAGGTAGTTCCTGCTAACCGTCCATCTGCTGTAGCCAAAGTTACAAACCCTTGCGGTCCATGGGTGGAAACTGAAATCTGGCACATATATAATGGTTTGCCATAATAGGATTTATATTGTTTTGTCCATTTGAGCATATAGGTCTCATAATCTTTTAAAATATCATCTACAAAAGATATGGCATTTCCATATTTCGGTGCATGGATACAAGCCGCAAATATTTTTTCATACTTTGGTGCTGCCTCTGTACTTTCTCTGAAATCTGGCGAGAATACACTTGTTTCATAAGCTGTCTTAAATCCAAAGTTATGAACCATAGCATCTTTCATTTCTTCTAAAGAAAAAGCTCCATTTTCAAATACATTTTTTTTGATAGAGGCTAAAGAATTAATAAAGGTGATGGTACCACAAGATTCAAAGTTAATGGTTGCATTATACCTTCCTCCGCAGTTACCAAGATGTTGTCCCTTTGTAAAGCAGTCTGGCTTTAAAAGAGAATTTACCGCAGGCATATTGTATTTTCTCCAAAAATCCATTTGGATATTATTGACCTTATTCACGATATCCGTTGCTGTGCTTAAATACTCTCTCCAGATAGTAACCAGTTGTTCATAAGATTTAATTTTCTGGTTATGCGGAGGGAATATTCTCTTACCTGTTCTTTCATCGACACCATTGGTTAAGACTAATTCCAATATTTTCGGAAGAGCCATAAAATGAACTCCTGTTCCGGCAGTAGGTCCTGCACCCCCTGGTATCATATGTACTTTTCCATTGTATGAAAGAGGTAAAAAACAGCCTGGTGAGGATTCTAAACACCCCCCGAGACACCATGCTCTTGCATCATATAAATCCATTCCTTCCGGTCCATAATTTCTTAGCATAAAATTCATGCCGGTTTGATTATTCATCCATGCAGGATAACCTAAACCAAGCTTTGTGCATGCTGCACATTTCATAAGAAAATCTTCCGGCGTCTTCTCGTCATATAACACACTTAACGTAGGCTGTGGCGTTTTCGCTCTCATTCCTGCTTCTACGATCATATATTCCAGTGGTGTAACAGCAGTAAGTCCATCATAATTAAGCCCACCCATGGAAAGATTATTAAATGTATTTCCCGAAAGAACTCCCCCTGAAACTCCCGCTGAAGCAAAACATTCAATACATGTTATCTTAACTCTATACAGTTCTAAAAGTTCTAATACTTCATCTTCTGTGAGAATTCCATCCGCAATATCCTTTTCATAATAGGGCTGCAATATCTGTCCCAATCTTCCAATGGATAAACCAGACTGAGGATCTTCATTTACTACACCATAGTGGCAGCATAACGTAATCTGAAGAGCCTCCCTAAAAGTAGCCGGTTTTTTATGAGCTATATTAGTCATTACTTCTGCTATTTTTTCATAATTTTTCTTAAAGCTGACATCCGGTTCCCTGGATGCCATATCTTTTGCCTTCTTCGCATAATTGTCACACCATTTGCTAAGTCCTTTTGTAATTTCTTTCATTGCTGCATAATAATAGCCACGGTTCATACCAAGTATTCCGTCATCTCCTGCTTCTCCCATGGTTTCAGCAATCTTTTCATCACAAAGTTCTAATATTTTATCAAACCCATATTGTAAAGGTACATAATAGTTAATGACTTCTCTTCCCTGAGGGATTGCAAAGGAATCAAACATACATACCACACCATCCATAACACTTTGAAATTGATCATAAGCCGGGTGCATTTTCCCATATTTTGTACTGATATCTTCTACAGAAATATCTTTCCATGCTTCTGAAACCTTGACGAGAACTGGTATTTCTTCTTTTCTCATACCGAATTTTTTAGCCAGCGAAACGATCTCGCCATAGCTTTCTGTTACATTGCCGCCTCCTGCACCTACTACACTGACTGCATCTGCGGAATTTTCTGCCGGAACATCCACTTCATCCATTAAAGCTTTCGCCTGAGCATTAAAGAAACTGGAAACTACCCACGGAAACGGAAATGCTCCTCTTACATTCTTTGTTTTATTCATGACAAGTTTTTCATAAGGCAAAATGGTAGGAGTGCTGTGATGGTAGGCAGAGGCTACTGCTCTTGCTCTTCTTACCTCTAAAATATCCCCATCATGTTCCCACCATGTTCTGTTATACCAATATGGAATTTCCATATCTGCACTTACTTTTAACTGGTAGTAGATTTCCATTAACTTTTTAAAGCTTTCATGAGGCTCTTTTATTTCCACCTCGCCTGCCTCCTCAACCGAAGATGAATCAATACCTCTTTTCATTAAAATTTCCTTGATTTTCAACTCATTGGAATTCATACTGTACCTCCTTTTATACTTTCCTTACCTTATTACAACCCACACAGTATACAATATTTATAGGTACCTTACCATGACGTATAGATTCTTTTCTAGTTTTAGTCTCACCGCATTCGCAAGGTGTTGCTACAGCCTCCAGCTCCAGCCACATTGTCCAGTTCTGCGTCGGAGTGAGCATCTTCTTGTGGGTGAAGCTGTGCATAAAATTCTGCCGCCTGATCTGCGGTCATCTCAATGCCGTTCTCCTGTGCCAAGGCAAGCAGTGCGGCTGCACTGGCAGCGATCTTTGCTTTTTCCGACAGCTCGGGGGGTAAGGTTTAAGTAGGGATTGTCATATCCCCCCAAGATATTACCAATTATCTTTATTATATAAAACCGAGTGTCGGGAAAGCGTCGGGGTTATTAATGAGTTCATGAACTGATTGGAGGCGGAAAAATGGAACAAAAATCAATGCTACACTTTTGTGAGGATGATGTAATTCTCGCGCAGAGGAAGTGCTGGTGCTTTGCATCACCGAACATACCTTTGATGACTTTATCAAGCATAACACGCATAATGCCATTGTTCTTGCTTACCCGGTCTTTTCATGGATTCTGTCGCATCAATCCCGGCATTTTTACATAAAAAACAGACCCCACGCAACTGCATGGAGTCCATCCTCTTTTTTATCATCCGATTTCTCCAACTTTTTTCAAAAAAATTGGAGTCAAATTGGTGTCAAATCACTTTCACAAGTCCGCAAACCCTATAGAATAAGGTTTTAATCCAGTGTGTAAGGCATTAACGCGATATGTCTTGCTCTCTTGATTGCAACAGTAAGAGCTCTCTGATGTTTTGCACAGTTTCCTGTGATTCTTCTCGGAAGAATCTTGCCTCTCTCAGATATATATCTCTTTAACTTGTTTACATCTTTATAATCGATCGTTCCGTTTTTCTCTCCACAGAACACACAAACTTTTTTCCTTCTGCGCATACCGCCTCTTCTCATCTTGGAAGCGTCTGCTCTATCACCTTTATTATTAAATGCCATTGGTGTTACCTCCTTCACAAATTACTTATCAAAATATATCTTCCTTCAACACAAGGGGACCGATTCCCTGTTTGTTAGTTGAATGGAAGTCCTTCATCCTCTACGCCATCCGGAATGTTCATAAAACCATCACCGATTGCGCTTGACGGAGCCGGACGTTCTGCCGGTCTGTAGCTGCTGCCGTCGCCGGAACCTGATGCATTCTTGCTCTCAGCAAATTCCTGATCATCTACGATTACTTCCGTAGTGTATACTTTCTGACCGTCTCTGTTCGTATAGCTGCCGGTCTGGATTCTTCCGCTTACTGCAATCTTCGTACCCTGGTGAAAATACTTCTCAGCAAATTCCCCTGCCTTGTCAAAAGCAACACAGGTAATAAAATCTGCTGTTTGTCCACCGTCGTCTCCGCTGCTTCTGCGGCCTCTTCTGTCAACCGCTAATGTGTATCTGGCAATCGCCATGGCACGCTCACCCTGGGAATATCTCACTTCCGGGTCTCTTGTCAACCTGCCCATAAGCACAACTCTGTTCATACGATCACACTTTCTCTATTTATGCATCTTGTCTTACGCATAAGTATCTGATTACCGGTTCCATAATGCGAACGTGTGCCTCAACTTCATTCGGGCACGCTGAACCAGACTCGAAATGGATGAAATAGTAGAATCCTTCTTTTGCTTTCTGAATCTCGTAAGCTAATCTCTTCTTACCCCATTCATCAACATCTACAATCGTACCGTCGAAACGTGTAATATAACCTTTCACCTTTTCGATTGCTTCTACTCTTTCTTCATCTTCGAGCTTCGCGCTAAGAACAATTGTTAATTCATATTTGTTCATGCTCTTTTACCTCCTTGTGGTCTCTGACCCCCTGACGTTGCAGGGAGTAAGGAATTGTTAATATATCACGAATATCAATGATACCAGATTCGTCCAACATTTGCAAGGACTTTTTATACTTTTTTAGTAAGTC
Source organism: Clostridium sp. (assembly GCA_036634775.1). Taxonomy (GTDB): domain Bacteria; phylum Bacillota; class Clostridia; order Lachnospirales; family Lachnospiraceae; genus Otoolea. The sequence goes on along the minus strand of JAVWRQ010000057.1, from coordinate 7,967 downwards.
CCCGCGCACTCTTTTCCACCAGCGGTCGAGGCATCATCACCTGGTGCCCACAGCCCATGCATTTCAAACGAAAATCCGCACCAATCCGCAGAATTTCCCACTCCTGACTGCCACATGGGTGAGGTTTTTTTAATTTTACAATATCGCCGACCTCATATACCATCCTGTCACTCTCCCCGATTTCTCCTGACGCCCTGATTTCTCCTGTCTCCCTAATCTCTCCGGTCGCCCTAATCACCAAGCTCAACTGCCTCGCCCAGCACCTTGCCTATGCTGTCGCAAATGACCAGATCCGCCTGGTTGTCTCTGGGTGTGACCGAACGATTGATCAGCACCAGTTTATTACCGCGGTAATAGTCGATCAGTCCTGCGGCCGGATACACCGTCAAAGAAGTTCCGCCGATAATCAAGATGTCTGCCCGCCGAATAAAGTCAATTGACCGCATCATTACATGATTGTCCAGCCCCTCCTCATAAAGCACCACATCCGGCTTAATCACGTCCCCACAGCTGCACCGCGGCACGCCCTCCATATGTAGAACTGCATGTAAATCGTAAAATTTACCACACTTCATACAGTAGTTCCGATGTACACTTCCGTGGAGTTCCAGCACTTCCTTGCTTCCGGCCGCTTGGTGCAGACCATCTATATTCTGTGTGATGACCGCCTTCACCTTTCCCGCACGTTCTAATTTAGCCAAAGCCAGATGTGCCCGATTCGGTTTCGCATCCGGAAACAGCATCTTATTTCTATAAAAGCGATAAAACTCTTCCGGATTTTTCATGTAAAAACTGTGGCTTAAAATCGTCTCCGGAGGATAGTCATACTGTTGATTATAAAGACCATCCGTGCCTCTGAAATCTGGGATATTGCTCTCCGTAGACACACCTGCGCCACCAAAAAACACGATATTGTCACTGGCATCCATCCACTGTTTTAGCTGCTCCGCTGCACTTATCATCTCACCCATATCAACCTCTCCTTTCATCACGGATTCACACTCATCACACAATTCTATACAACTTCATCAATAAATATCTTACCCACCACATCGATTGATGCTAGTTTACTCAGCTGATCCGCATTCAAATCCGGCCATAACTCCTCTGGTTTTTTATAGCCAAATAACCAAGAAGCCAGTTCCTGCACCTTAAGTGATAAAACAACTGCCGATGCAGTCTCTGCCGATTTAAGTTCCGCCGCCGATACCATCTCTTCGCTTTCCCGTACCTTCGGCTCTTCGTGTTCCCCTACCCTAGGCTCTTCGCCCACCGCTACTCGGGAACCATCGCCTGTAAGCGTCCAGAAAAAGCTTTGGTTATTATTCTCAATCAGCGGATCTTCTACGATGAGTTTCACCACCATCGCTCCACGGTCTGACGCTTTTAATCTAAACGCCAAAAGAAACTGCTCCACCGAAGTAATTCGTGCCATGATCGATGGCTTCGCCGGAGCTGATTCTTCTATATAATAATCCTCTGCATAAAGCAGACGCTGCTCTCGATTCTGAGTTCCCCAGTATGCCTGAAGTCCCACTAATTCCGCTCCATCATAAAGGAATTCCAGTGTTCCATTCTCACCCGCCAGTTCTTTGATCAGACGGCTCACATAATTCACATCGCGAATGCAATACACTTCATAGTGGGTACTGAGCCAGTGCATCATATATTCCGCCGCTTTCTCGCAGTCCTCCGGCGTATCCGTGCAGACGGTTCGCACTAACTTCTCCTGCATTCCATCCCTGAGTTTGAACGCCGGCTGATTATAGATAAACGTAAAGTCAAAAGGCAGGTAGATTTCCTTCGCTGCCGGCATCAGAAATGTAAAAGGGACACGTTCCGCAGACATATCATTCATCAATTTAAGCAAAATATCGCGCATATGACCCTGGTGGCGCCGGCTCTCCTCCGTCGCTACCCCGACGATATAACCGATTTCCCACAGTTCCTCCTTCACACGCATCAAATAAGGATTCACATGAGCCATCGCAGCTAAAAAACCATTCTGCTTTTTAATCAAAAGCTGATTATCTTTCACTTTTTCCTCATAATAATAATTCATAAACGACTCTGAGTCCTCCGGGAAGCAATCATGCCAGAGCTTCCTCGTCTCATCCGCTTCCAGACCGGATATATAGAGCATCTCTTCTCCCGCCATCGTATTGCCGATTTCCTCTGCCCACTTATAATCATGCTTACCATCCAGAATCTGCACCACCAGATACTTCTTTGCAAAATCAGCCGGATAATATGACATCTTCGACTTTCTAAGACCCTCCAGTCCCAGATCATCCTCTCGGTTCACCCAGTCCACCGTCGGAAACTCTTCCAGAAGGAACGCCTGATTAATGTACTGGTACAGACCATTAATCTTCGGATTGGCCTTCTCGATATGGATGACCGCCATGTTTTCCACCGGATTGTAGCTGCCCATGGTAAAAGCTTCCAGATGATCATCAATAAATACGCCGCCCATGCGGATATTTAGATTCGAACAATTTCTCAAAATATCATGGATGCCACGTACTTCATAATCCAGATGTTCCTCCACTTCATCGCCCTTTCCCTCGCGCCACTTATCTAGCAATTCCCAGACCAGATGACTGTCCGAACAGCAGAGTGCACGATATTCCACCCGATCCTCGTACTGACGTTTGAATGAATTCACATGATTTTTCTTCTTATGAAGTTTTTTACCGGCCAAGGTGCGCATAGCATCTCCCGTATAGAGGTAATCCTTAGAATCCACCTGTTCCTCCACAAAGTATTTATCTTGCGGGAGATTCAGATACTGTACCGCATATTCATCTGCCAGATTAATCACCAACGGATACCCCAGTTCCTCATTAAAATACGTCTCTAATACCTGAAATGCCTCGGGCAGGTCTTCCTCGCGGCAGAGAGGCATGGCCGAAAAGCACCTGCCGCCATATTCCATCTGCCACAAAATCGCTTTATTTTCCCAGATTGCATAGCGCACTTTATAAAAATCCTTCCATATAAAACTCGCTAAAAACACACTGTCGCATGTCCGGTTCTTACGCATCATATAAAATGGCATCATCGTCTCAATATCATCTACTTCAATTGATTTAAATTGTAAATTCATCATTTCCTCCGTTTGTGCGCTTTATTACTCGCATACAGGCAGATATATAAATTATTTTCCACCCTGTTTTCGCTCTCAGTATCCTGCAGACTTTGCTTTCAGTATACCACAAATATTGTTTAAAATGGAATTGTTTTTCCCTTCTATTGTTGGAATAATTGTAATTATTTATCCATGTATAAAAACAAAAAAATGTGCCCATACTTTTCCTATATTGTTAAAGACAGGAGAATATTGATGAGAATTCCAAAACATATAGGAATTATACCGGATGGAAACCGCCGTTGGGCCATTCACCATGGCATGACAAAAGACCGAGGCTATGCGTGGGGCATTTCCCCCGGAATGGTACTCTACAACACATGTAAAAAGCTGGGCATAGAAGAGATGTCCTTCTACGGTTTTACAGTCGATAACACAAAGCGGCCATCCGAACAGCGGCTGGCTTTTACAAATGCATGTATCGATGCCGTCAAAGAACTATCCAAAGAAGATGCGGAACTTTTGGTTGTGGGCGATACCGATTCCCCCATGTTTCCCGAGGCACTGCTGCCCTATATCACCAGGCAGACCTTTGGCGCCGGTGGGATGAAGATTAATTTTCTAATTAATTACAGTTGGGAATGGGATCTGGGATTGCGAGATCACAAGATGGGAATGCATGGTGAGATTGGTCCCAAACTTAAAACGGCCGAAGTTTCCAGAGTCGATTTAATCGTGCGCTGGGGCGGATGCCGGCGGCTATCCGGATTCTTGCCCGTGCAATCAGTCTATTCCGATCTCTATATCGTGGACGATTACTGGCCGGATTTCCAACCGGAACATCTGATGCAGGCCATCGCCTGGTATGAAAAACAGGATGTGACGCTGGGGGGATGAACCCCCGTGTCACATCCTGTACACTCAACTGACCAGCTTCCTAAAACTTTCTTCCGGCATAGGCCTGGCAAAATAATATCCCTGCGCCATGTCACAGTGGATGGCTCTTAAAAAGTCAATCTGATTTCGTTCTTCAACGCCTTCTGCCACCACTCGAATACCTAACTCACCGGACATATGAACCACGCTGGCCACAACGATATTCGAACGTCGGATATCCTGCTGACCGGCAAAAAAGCTGTGATCCATCTTAATGATATCCACCGGCAGATTCTGCAGCATCCCCAGAGAGGAACAGCCACTTCCAAAATCATCCATAGACATCGTGAATCCGGCAGCGTGCAAAGCGGAAAGTACCCCCTCCAGCTTGTCAATATTGTCATAGATTACCGTCTCCGTAATCTCGATTTCGATATATTTGTGATCAATGCCGTACCGGTCTACAATTTCACACAATTCCTGAACAAAATTCAGGTTGCTCAGATGCAGTCGGGAAAAATTCACAGAAACCGTCACCGGTTCTATCCCATCGGCAATCCAATCTTTTATAATACCGCATACCTGATCCAGCATATACTTATCTAATTTTGTAATAAATCCATTCTTTTCAAAGGCGGCGATAAATGCAGAAGGCATAAACAAATCTTCATTCTCATTGTTCCAACGCGCCAGAGCTTCGGCACCGCCGATGGCTCCATCATCCAGTAGATATTTAGGCTGCAGGTAGACCTGGAATTCATGATTCATCAATCCGCTTTCCATCTTGTTTTCAATCTCTTTTTGACGCAATGCGTCTCTTCTCATCTTCTCATCATAAACCACAAAATCCAATGTTTTATCCAATTTTGCCACTTTATGAGCGATATTGACCTTCTCAAACATATCCAAAATATCCTGTTTTTCAGCATCTTCCGGATGTACAATATAACGTCCATTGGGGAAATTACACTTAAATGAAAATCCTTCACCCACCAATTCATGAAAGCGATGCAAAAATCCTTCAAATATCTTCTGCGGATCATCGTCTTCCCGAAGCGTGAACAAAGCGATGAATTCATCACTTCTCACTCGGGCAAAAATCTCATGCCTGTCACGGGTCACTTGAGCAAGTGCCGCAGCCATACAGCGCAAAATCTCATCGCCTGTTTCATATCCATAAATCTGATTAATTAATTTAAAATTATCAATATCTAATTTTATAATAAAATGAGCGGTATCCTTCTGCTCTTCCAATATATGTTGTGCATCTTCCTTGAATTTATAATAAGTGCGCCCACCGGTCATCTCATCGACATAAGCAATCGATTCCAACTGTTTAATGTGCTGCAGCTGTTCCTCCTTCTGTTCCGTAATATCATCACAGTTCAGAAGATATGCCTTCGTTCCATCGATCCAGTGCAGCGTCGATATGGTAGTCTCCAGCCAGATATTCAATTTATCATTATATATCTCACATGTCACTTTAGATGTTGCGCTCTCGTTCAGTTTACGCATCGGGCAGTCTTCGCACGGCTCCCGATTGCCTCTAAAGAACGCATAGCAGGGCGTATTACTTGGTATCGCATTCATCAGGTTTCGTATCTTGTCATTCATGAACAGCACTTCAAATGTGTCCGGTTGAATAACATAGATATAACTATCCAGATGATCCATCACCTCTTGCCGCACGCGCAATGCTTCCAGTGAAACCGTATCCCCGGTCTTTTTTGCAAAAAACGATTTCAGTAAAAGCAAGAATTTCTTACTCATTTGTCATGGCCTTTCTTATGTATACTTCTTTCTTGTATTAGAAGCTATCTGCATTCCATTTTTCCATGATGAGTTTATATTGATTCGAACTAAAAAACAATGTTCATTCCTTTAATTGTCATTTTTTTCCCTGAACTGCGCTCCCTAATCGAATCGATGTCATAAAAATATTTTCCTTTGTTTCAAAAGAAACCGTACCACCATACTTTTTTGCTATAATTTTTACTGATTCTATGCCAATCCCCACGCTGTGTTCCCGTTTATCGGAAAGATAGACATCATTTTCTTTATGTACCTGCCCATCAAATGTATTATCAATGATGATGGCCAGTCCACTCCCCACCGGCTTCGCCATGAGTGAAATCGTCTTTTCCGCTTCCGGCTCCATCCGTGCACAGGCCTCAAAGGCATTCTCCAGACAATTGCCAAAAACAACCGACAAATCCCGAGGATCTATCGCAATATCCGGATCCACATCGGCAATTAATTCCAACTTGATCTTCTCCCTACGCGCCAATTCATAGTAATACAGTAAAATGGCATTCACACTCACATTCTTGCATAATATGATCGGTATATTCGTAGGAAGCACACGCTGAAAACTGCGTACGTACTCCTGCAGACCGGCTTTATCATCATTGTCCAAAAACTGCTGTACCATAGCAATATGGTACTTGAGATCATGCTTCGCCCTCCTCACTTCTTCAATCTGAGCTACCCATGAAGCATACTGATTCTTCTGCAGCTCCAGCATCTGATCTGCAGTGGAAAGCTTCTCAAGCATACACAATTTGTCTACCGTACCATTTAAAATGCGGACAATATCATAACCCAAAGAATAAATAGAAATATTCAGTGCCAATAATACAATAAAATAAACCAGATGATTCATCTGCTCTGTCACATTATAAAGTGTAAAGAACGTAGCCTGCAGAACCATATAAAACAACGGCATCCAATAAATAGACTGCAGATCGTTCACGCTGACCTGGTTCATCAGCGGCATAATCTTGACCAAAACAAAGCGATATACGGGACGATACGTCAATGCTCCGATACCTACGATAGCAATGGTATATAATATCTCGGTATCGATACCCAGAGGAAGCCAATCAGCCAGCCAGGCTGCCCAACCGCAGACAAATGCGGCATAGCAGTCCACCAGTAATAAGACCAGTAGGGATTTGTATATCGTTTCCTTCACCGATCGGAGATAAGCCATCCCCATAATTGGGATGATCGCCAAGAAAAAGAGATAAGCCGCTTGGACCGATACCCACCGGTATAGCACAAAATAAATCGTTAGCATCACGCTGCCCAATAAGAAAAACACCGTCGATATCCTGCGTCGTGAGTATCTTATCTTATCTTGAAATGGCATGTAGCACAGATAGGCACAACCTATGTAAAGCATAGTAAATTGTAAAATACGAAGAACGATCAGCATAGGCGTTTCCTCATGCTGCTGAATACATATTCATTATAAGTTTTGACTGCCGACGTCTTAGATGGACGACTGATCGGAACGTATTCTCCATTTGTCAATAGAAACGCATCTTCTTCTATATCCGCAATAAAATCCATATTGACCACAAAACTGCGGTGGCATCGCAGGAACGGAACGCCCCCCAACAACGTTTCGAAATTCTCAAGGGACATTCTGGTGTCCATGACTCCATAAGTCGTATGTAAGGTTAATCGCTTGTTGAATACATCGGCATAGATAATCTCGGAGAGTTTCACCGGTGTCAGTACCTTCTCCACCGGCACCTCGATCTGCCTACCCGCCTGTACGGTCTCAAACTGGCACAAACTCAGCACTTTTTCTATCTTACTGTAGGATACCGGTTTCATAATATAGTATAGTGCGCGCACTTCATAACTGGATATCGCATGATCCGGTGAATTCGTGATAAAAATAATCTGTACGCTCTTATCATATCGGCGAATCTCCCGGGCTACATCGATTCCATTCAATTCATGCATATAAATATCCATAAAAATAATCTGAAAGCTAGTCTTCTTTAAAGCAAGAAGCAACTCTTCACCGCTCTCATAAAACGACAATTCGTTCTCTATCTTGTTTTTTACTGCATAGTCCATCAAATGCTTTCCAATGGTTTCCCGGTCTTCCGGTCGATCATCGCAAACGGCAGTTTTCATGACACCATCCTCCATTTCTTTATATCATTATAGCATAAAGAATACCGACTTAGAAGATGTAAGAGGA
>JAVWRQ010000056.1:0-15502 GCA_036634775.1 Clostridium sp. | reverse complement strand
CTTCGGAAGAGATAAGTTTACGGGCTACTGTTTTGCGCCATTCATTGATGCCTTAACGGGTGACCGACCTATATACTTATGCGGGGTTGCCGCTATACAGCCCCACCACTCACCTCCTCAGGTTCTGTAGTATACCAGCGACCTACAAGAGGAGAATAGCAAGAAAAAAAGACGAAAGGAAGATGGAGTTTGAAATGTTTCATAAACCCATCGGTGCCTTTCGCAGAAAGGCGGATTATACTTATGAAAGAAAAAGAGTACATTGTAAAAATTGAGGATTTAAGTGTAGAATACAGAACCGAGGATAGTGCAATTAAGGCTGTCAATCATATAGACTTAAAATTAGAGAAAGGGAAAACTCTGGGACTGGTAGGGGAAACTGGAGCAGGTAAAACAACCACAGCATTATCAATTCTTCGGTTGATTTCTAGCCCACCGGGATATATGAAAAGTGGAGTTATAAAACTTAATGGAGAAAATATTTTAGAATATTCTAAAACTCAAATGGAAGATATTCGTGGTTCTATCGTATCTATGATTTTTCAGGATCCTATGACTTCGTTAGATCCGGTGCTTCCTGTAGGTAATCAAATTGCGGAAGTTTATCTTACCCATGAAAATATCAGTAAAAAAGATGCATGGGAAAAAGCTGGAATCATGTTGGAAACTGTAGGCATACCGGCAAACCGGGCCAAAGAGTATCCACATCAGTTTTCCGGTGGGATGAAGCAACGCGTGGTTATTGCTATGGCACTAGCTTGCCAACCTCAACTTTTAATTGCAGATGAACCAACTACGGCTTTAGATGTCACTATTCAGGCACAGGTTTTGTTGCTAATGAAAAAGTTAAAAGCTCAATATCAAATGTCTATGATTATGATTACACATGATTTGGGCATTGTAGCAGAAGTTTGCGATGAAGTTTCTGTTATTTATGCAGGTCAAGTGGTAGAACATGGAAGTTTAGAAGATATTTTTAACAATACTGCGCATCCGTACACAAAGGGATTATTTCATTCTTTACCCAATATTAAAAATCGTACAGAAAAACTGACACCAATAAAAGGATTGATGCCGGATCCGGCTAACCTTCCAACTGGATGCCCTTTCTATCCGAGATGTAGTGAGGTAATGGAAAGTTGTTCTTGCAGAGAACCTAAAAAAACCCATATTAGTGATACACACTATGTACAATGTATACGCTTTGAAGAAAAGGAGGGATAATCATTGGAAGCTATGCCATTACTGGAAGTTAAACATTTAAAAAAATATTTTAAAACACCAAAAGGGGTATTGCATGCAGTTGATGATATTTCTTTCTCCATTCCTAAAGGAAAGACACTAGGGATTGTAGGTGAATCCGGATGTGGAAAATCGACCACAGGACGTGCAATTTTAAGATTAATCCCTGCTACTTCAGGTGAAGTTATATTTGAGGGACAAGATATTTTAAAGTTGTCAGGTGCAGAAATGCGAAAAATGCGCAAGGAGATGCAAATTATATTTCAAGATCCCTTTTCTTCTTTAAATCCAAGAAAAACTATTAGTTCTACTATTGGAGAACCTTTAAAATTGAATCATATATGCCAAAATAAAAACGAACGGAATGACAGGGTTTTAGAATTAATGGAAACTGTGGGATTAGCGGAACGGTTGGTTAATACGTATCCTCACGAATTGGATGGGGGACGTAGGCAACGAGTGGGAATTGCTCGTGCGTTAGCGTTAGATCCTAAATTTATAGTTTGTGACGAACCGGTATCTGCCTTGGATGTTTCTATACAGGCTCAGATTTTAAATCTTATGGGGGAATTACAAGAAAAATTAGGTTTGACTTATATGTTTATCACTCATAATTTAGCGGTGGTTAATCATTTTTCTGATGAAATTGGTGTTATGTATTTGGGGCAGATGGTAGAAAAGGCACCCACGGAAGAATTGTTTTTACATCCACTTCATCCATATACAAAATCTCTTTTGGCAGCCATTCCGGTTCCAAGTTTAATTGAAAGAAAGGAAATAGAATTACTCAAGGGCGAAATTACTTCACCTATCAATCCTAAACCTCTGTGCCGATTCGTAAATAGATGTCCAATGGCTGGAGAACGATGTCAAAAAGAACAGCCGGTTTTGAAGGATATGGGAGGGGGACACTTTGTCTCTTGCCTATTATATTAACAAATTCAATGCAAATGTACTATGGTATAGAATTTATAATCACAAAGCAGCCGGTAATTATACCGGTTGCTTTGTGATTAGTCATAGAGTGAACCGTAATGTTATTTTTATTGAAACACACAACCCTTGTTTTTTGCAGCGGTTTACATTTCTCCCCAAGTATAGTAAAATAAGGAATCATATTACGTTACTATGCTTGAGGAGGAATGATACGCTCGTGAAAAAGTATGACTATCTATTAGTAGGAAGCGGCCTATATGCCGGAGTGTTTGCCTATATGGCAAAACAGCATGGCAAGAGATGCCTTGTTTTGGAGAAACGAAACCATATCGGGGGAAATATCTACTGTGAGGAAACCGAAGGAATCCGCGTTCATCAGTATGGTGCCCACATTTTTCATACATCCAATCGGGAAGTTTGGAACTTTGTGAATCAATTTACAGAATTTAATAGGTACACTAACAGCCCTGTGGCAAATTACAAGGGCGAGATGTATAATATGCCGTTTAACATGAATACATTTAGTCGGATGTGGGGGATTTCCACACCGGACGAAGCTAAGAAAATCATCGAAGAGCAGAAGAAGGCAGTGCCCGGGGAACCAAAGAATCTGGAAGAACAGGCGATTAAATTGGTGGGAACTGATATTTATGAGAAGCTGGTCAAAGGGTATACAGAGAAACAGTGGGGACGCGACTGTAAGGATTTGCCCGGATTTATCATCCGTCGTCTGCCGGTACGCTACACCTATGATAACAACTATTTTAATGATACTTATCAGGGCATCCCAATTGAGGGATACAACGGAATGATAAAGAAATTATTTGATGGCTGTGAGATTCATACCGGCGTAGACTATCTGGAACATCGGGATGAATACAGAGGAATTGCAGATAAGATTGTATATACAGGGATGATTGATGCCTATTTTGACTACCTCTATGGCAATCTGGAATACAGAAGCTTGAAGTTTGATACAGAAGTTCTGGATACCGATAACTTTCAGGGAGTGGCAGTTGTCAACTATACCGATAGGGAGACACCATTTACCAGAATCATCGAGCATAAGCACTTTGAATTCGGAACACAGAAGAAGACCGTTGTTACACGGGAATACTCGGTGAATTGGGAGCCCGGTATGGAACCTTACTATCCGGTGAATGATGAAAAAAATCAGAAACTTTATGAGACATATGCGGCACTTGCCGGCAGGGAAAACGGTGTTATCTTTGGCGGACGTTTGGCAGAATATAAGTACTACGATATGGATAAAGTGATTGAATCAGCACTGGCACGAGGAAAAGAGGAATTCGGCGATGAGTGACACCAGATGTTATGAGCCGGAGGTACTCTTAGAACTCCAGCAGGAGATTCTCTCCATCCTAGACGATTTTCTTGCAATCTGTCAGGAAAATAATTTAGAATATTTCGGCATAGCCGGAACCGGAATCGGTGCCATCCGCCACAAGGGATTTATTCCTTGGGATGATGACATCGATATTGCTATGCCCAGAAAAGATTTTGAGCGTTTCTTGAAACTGGTAACTCAGCAGATGGGGGATAAATATCTGGTATTGAATGCAAAAACCAATAAAAATTATCCATTGATGACGACCAGACTGGTAAAAAAAGGAACGGTATTTGTAGAAGAAGTCATGAAAGATGTGGATTGTCCATTTGGTATTTTTCTGGATCTTTATGTGTTGGATAATGTGTCAGACAACCCGTTTATGTATCAGTTTCAGTCATGGTCGGCCTGGTTCTTCAGTAAGCTGATGATTCTTCGCTGTATTCCGAAACCGACACTGGCGCAGAATGGATTAAAGGCGCAGATCATATGGGCAATTTGCGGTGGCGTGAACCACATGATGAAGCTTTGCCGCATTTCTCCGGAATGGCTCAGGTGTCGATGCGAGGCGGCTTGCCGCCATTATGAGAAAAAACAAACAAAGCGGATGGCATTTTTACCGGATACCAGTCCATACTGGAATGTAGTGGATAAAAGCACCTATCATCCCCTGAAACAGTTGGAATTTGAAGGCAGAAGGATGAATTTCCCCGCAGACATTGGAGATATGCTGACCTTTATGTATGGTAACTACATGGAACTTCCACCGATGGAAAAACGCAAGACCCATAATCCATATAAACTTAAATTCACATCGAAGGAATAAGGCAATGTAAAATTTGTAATAGAAAGACAGGCAGGTACCGGATGAAACTTTTAAGAAACCTTCTAATCGGCGGCGATGAGAATCTGGAAAAACGAAATATGGTTTGGAATATGATTGGCAGTTTCCTATATGCGTTTTCATCGATGTTATTGACCATTGCTGTGATTCAGGTGGTAGGAGATGATCAGGGCGGTATTTTTACGTTTGCGTTCACCACCTTTGGGCAGCACATGTTCATGGTAGCTTATTTTGGTATTCGGCCATTTCAGATTACAGATACCAGAAGGGGATACACATTTGGCGAATATTTGGGGCTGCGTTTTTTCACCTGCGGGGCCGCGCTTGTATTTGGGCTTTCCTTTGTACTCTTCAGCGGTTATACTTATGTAAAGGCAATGACGGTATTTCTCATGGTGATTTACAAAGTAATCGATGGCTTCGCCGATGCTTATGAGGCTGAGTTTCAAAGAAATGGGCGGCTTTATCTGACGGGTAAATCCAATACATTTCGAACCATCTTATCGGTTACTTGCTTTTTGGGCAGTTTGATCATCACAGAAAATATGGTATTTTCCTGTGGCGTTGCGGTTATGGCACAGGTAGCAGGTGTGCTTTTATTCGATGTTCCGGTTATCCGTGCACTGCCGGAAGTGAATTGGACCAGACGCAAGGGACGCTGCTTTCGCCTGATGAAGGACAATATGCTCCTGTTTTTTTCTGTTATTATGGATTTTTATATCTTTTCTGCATCGAAGTATGCGATTGATGCCAATATGGCAAATAGTGATTTGGCAGTATATGGTGCTATCTTCATGCCGACCAGCGTCATCAACCTGGTAGCCGGTTTTGTAATTCGTCCCTATATTACAAAGCTGTCTCTGCGGTGGGAACATCATGAATTTGCCGATTTTTCTGCGATTGTCAAGCAACTGGCATTGATCATTACCGGATTGACGGTATTGGCCATGGGAGGTGCATTGATTCTGGGAATTCCGGTATTAAGTATGCTGTATCCACGACTGACAGAGGCACTTTCTACCTGTCGGTTATCCTTACTTTTAATTATTCTGGGCGGTGCATTTAACGCCTATGTCAATTTGTTTTACTATTCCCTTGTAATTATGCAGAAGCAGAGATATATTTTTTTGGGATATGTGGTGGCGGCGATTCTGGCCGTGGCAATCTCCACTCCTTTTGTGCAACATGGAGGGATTCTGGGCGGTTCGCTGTCCTACATGATACTGATGGCAGCGCTCACGCTTTGCTTCGGACTGACATCAATTTTATTTTTTATGAGAGAAAGGAAGACATATCATGATTAATTTTGCGGTAGGACCTGTCCAGATGGAAGAAGAAATCAGGCAGATCGGAGCGGAAGAGATTCCGTATTTTCGTACGCCTGAATTTTCGGCATGCATGAAAGATAATGAAGAGCAGATGTGCCGATTCATGAAAGCGGAGGAAGGTGCACGGGCAGTCTTTTTGACGACATCGGGCACAGGTGCCATGGAAGCAGCCGTTATTAATCTGTTTACGCCGCAGGATAAACTTTTGGTGGTAAATGGCGGAAGCTTTGGTGAACGTTTTGCAAAGATATGTCGGATTCATGAGATTCCTTATACCGAGATTCACCTGGAACCGGGAAAAAAAATAAAAGCAGAGGCATTAAAACCATTTGAAAATCAAGGTTATACCGGCTTTCTTGTGAATGTTCACGAGACCTCGACCGGGGTTCTCTATAATATGGATTTAATTGGCGAATTTTGTAAACGAAACCAATTGTATCTGGTGGCGGATGCAATCAGTTCCTTTCTTGCAGACGAATTTGACATGGAGGCATGGGGCGTGGATCTGGTGCTGACCGGTTCACAAAAAGCATTGGCGCTGCCTCCCGGCATAGCCGTGTTGGTGATTAATAAGCGTGCAGTGAAGCGAATTGAAACGATGAATCCTCATTCGATGTACTTTGATTTAAAGGAATATCTAAAAGACGGAGAACGGGGACAGACCCCCTATACACCGGCGGTGAGTATTCTGCTTCAGATGAACCGGCGTCTCAATCGAATTGCAGAAATTGGCTTAGAGGAAGAGCGGGAAAGATGTGCGGCACTGGCTGAGGACTTTAGAAATAGAATCAAAGACCTGCCACTGGAGATCACATCGGAATCGCTTTCAAATGCGGTGACACCGATTCATCCAACCGGTATGAACAAAGACGGACAACCGGTTTCGGTGAGTGAAATTGTCCGTGTTTTAAAAAACGAATATGATATTTTTGTATGTCCAAATGGTGGAGAACTTGGAAAACGAATTTTTCGCGTGGGACATATTGGAAATCTGACCATAAAGGATAATCAACAGCTGGCAGAGGCGTTCCGTGCTTTGCAGCAAAGGGGGCTATTATGAAAGTACTGATTTTGGCAGCAGGAAGAGGAACCAGAATATCCCGTTATTTATCGGGGAATCCCAAGTGTACAGTGGACATCGGAGAGGGGCAGTGCCTGATTCGCTATACGGTGGATTTATTGCATTCTAAGGGAATACAGGACATTGGAATCGTATTGGGATATAAAGAGCAGGTGATTCGCGACGTGCTGGCCGGTGAAAATGTAAACTTTTATTACAATCCATTTTATGATGTGACGAACAGCATTGCATCTGCTTGGTTTGCAAAAGAATTTATTAAAGGTGATGATCTGCTCATCATGAATGGCGATGTGTATCTGGAGGATAAACTGCTAGATGTGATTTTGGCAGAAAAACAGAGCCCAGTCATGTTTGCCGATGAGACCAGAAAAGAGACGGCCGATTACAAATTTTACTATGAAGATGGAATTCTCCAAAAATATGGAAAAGAACTGAGTGGAAGTGATATTTCGGGAGAGTATATAGGTATTGGCCGGTTTGCCAAAGAATTTCTGCCTCAGTTCTCTGCCCGAATGGAAGAGATGATTAATCATCAGGAACATTCAGTCTGGTGGGAGAATGTCATCTACAGTTTGACAAAAGAGCAGCCGATTCAGATAGAAGAAGTTGGGGGTCACTTTTGGGCAGAAGTAGATTATATTGAAGACTATGAACGAATTCTGGAACATCGGGGAGTGGAAAAAATAGTCAGATGAAGTGGAAAAAATCGCTTTTAGAGAGTAAGAAACAGAGATGGATATTTTACTCGGCTGTAATCGTTCTTGTATGTCTGGCAGGGATTGTGTTGGAGCTTCTATTTAATGTACCCACAATACGGGCAAAGGCGTCTTCCGGCGGTGAAAATAGAGCGATTTCTATGGACGAAATTACGTATGAGGGGTTCAGAAAAGAGCAAGACAGACTGGTACTGGATGGAGAAAGTGGGACGATTCACATTCCTCTCCATGGGCAGTATGTGGACAAGCTCTGCTACGCCTATGACTATGAGGGACTGCTGAATCTGACTGCACATATCGGTGTGTATAATGAATATGGGGAAGTCAGAGAACGGGATATTCTTACGATAGAAGACCGCAACAGCAAGGTACTTCATCGGTCTTATCTGAATATTCGGGACAAAGCGGATTATGCAGAATTAATAGTAAACAGGGAAACCTTGTCAGAACCGGGACTTTCATATATTGATTTTGATTCCTATTCCCTTTCGTTTACTGAATTTAATTTGACAGCACAGCCACGGCTCAACTGGTATCGTATTTGCTTTTTCTGGTGTATATTTGGTATTTTTGCGTTTCTTGTGATAAATAGTGAACGCATTGGAAAACATGTGGAAGTAGGATTTCTTGTAATTGCCCTCAGTGTGGGAACCCTTCTTTCGCTTTCACTTCCGGCGAATAAAGTGAGTTGGGATGAGGAAATTCATTTCTCACAGGCATTCTGGATGTCTAACTACCGCAGCCCGGTTTCGGTGTCTCCGGCGGTGTATCAGGAGTTTTTTGCGGGAATTGACACCTGGCCTTATAACCAGCCGGATACCATAGAAGAGCAGCAAGAATTTAATCACTATCTGGATACGACGGGCGACTATCGCAATGGAGAAATCCTGTGGAGCACGAACTTAAATAAAACGATTTTTACCGGGTATGCGGGATCGGCATTATTTCTTAAGATCGGGCAGATTCTGCACATGCCATTTTCTATGCTATTTAAATTTGGACGCTTGGGTAATCTGTTTGTTTATTGCATGATCATGTATCTGGCCATAAAGAAGACACCGGTGGGAAAAGGAATTATGGCATTTTTAGGTCTGATGCCGGCGCCCATGATGCTGGCCTGTGTCTATTCTTATGATCCAACCGTAACCGCATTCTTATATCTGGCATCGGCTTATCTTCTGTGGGCGATTCTGGAACCCAATCAGAAAATCGGGTGGAAAGAATATGCGGTGATTCTTATATCATTTATATGGGGCTGCCGCATCAAAGCCATCTATGCGCCACTGCTTCTCATGGGACTTTTGATACCAATGGAGCATTTTCGCAGCAAGCGGGAAAAACGGTTGATGAAAGGTGGATTTGTGCTGGTATTTGTGCTGTTGATGGCATCCTTTGCCCTGCCATTTTTAATGGCGCCTGCGGCAGTGGGAGATGTGCGCGGTGAGGCGACCAGCGAGATCGGACAGCTGTCTTATGTGTTGGGACATCCGTTTGCCTATGCAGTGATTCTGATTAAAAATATATGGAACACCCTGCCATCTTATGTAATCGGTGAAAATGCACTGGGAATCATGGGACATCAGGGAATGGTACCGTGTACATGGTTGATTTATGTGGGTTCAATGATCGTTATCCTCACAAATGGGCAGTCCTCTTGTGGAAAACGTCTGAATGGAAAGCAGAAATTGTGGATATTCATCCTTGCTTCTGCAACGGTGGTCTTTATCTGGACTTCGATGTATCTGGTATTTACTACGCCGGGTAATACTTATATCGATGGTGTCCAGGGACGCTATTATGTGCCAATTTTATTTTTAGTGTGGCTGGTGATGAACCCCGGATACATTACGGTTCATCTGAAAAATTCCCACTATTACAGTCTGGTTTTGGGACTGGGAGGCACGATTCTTCTGGTGGGATACTACACCAATATACTTAGGATGTTCTGCCTGTAGCAAGCTGTGTTTCTATTTCATACAATGCACTGCTATAGATGCGCACCCCGCGCTTAAGAGAGGTAATTCATGAATACAGAGAAGACAAAACATACATTTGCAATTTGTGCCTATAAAGAATCCCCTTATCTGGAGGCTTGCATCCGCTCGGTGAAGAATCAGACGGTGCCCACAGATGTCATATGCTGCACTTCTACGCCCTGTGAATATATCGAACAATTGACCCGGCGATACGGGGTTCCTTTATTCGTGAGAGATGGTGAAAGTGGGATTAGAGAAGACTGGCTTTTTGCTTATCAACAGGCGAAAGGGGAGTTTGTGACCATTGCCCATCAGGACGACCGGTATAGTAAAAACTATGTGAAATATCTGTTGGAAAACGATAAAAAATATCCGGATATGACGGTATTTGGCAGCGATTATCTGACGCTTAAAGGTTCCCATCAGGGAGTATTCAGTCCGGAATACTATAATCCGGTGTGGCTGGTGAAGAAGGTGCTGCGTCTGCCGCTCCGATTCAAATGCCTGGCCGATCGAACCATGATAAAACGCAGTGCCCTTATATTCGGAAATTCTATCTGCTGTCCGTCTTGTACCTATAGCAAGGCGAAAATCGGTGATACCATGTTTGATTCAACTTATGAGTTTGCGCTGGATTGGGACAATCTTTACGAACTGGCAGGAAAGCCGGGGCGCTTTATCTGTGTAGAAAAACCATTGATTGAGTATCGAATTCATCCGGGCGCGACGACAAAAGCCTGTATTGAAGATCACAGGAGAACAAAAGATGAGATATCTATGTTTGAGAAGATTTGGCCCCGTCCAATTGTAAAATGGTTGATGTTTTTTTATAAAAAGGCATATGGAGCTTATAAATAGGGGACAAGAGGTGGAGAACGTGAACGAAAAAAACATGAAAATCGATATTATTATTCCTGTTTATAAACCCGGAAAAGAACTGGATGAGTTACTGATCCGCTTGCTAAAACAGACGAAGCCGATTCACCGGATTATCATTATGAATACGGAACAGCAGTACTGGGATAATGAAAAGCAGGTATCTCTATTTGAAAACAGTAAAACCGAACTTCTGGTATATCATCTGACGAAAGCGGAATTTGACCATGGGAAAACGCGGCATGAGGGGTTTGTGAAATCAGATGCAGATATCTGTGTGTGCATGACGCAGGATGCGATTCCCCGGGATAAAAGACTGATTGAGCATCTGGTGCAACCGATGTTAACCGATGATGATATTGCGGTCGCTTATGCCAGACAACTTCCGGCTACGAATTGTGGCGTAATTGAGCGATGCACGAGAGAATTTAATTATCCGAAAGAAAGCCGGATAAAAGCTCAATCCGATTTGGAGAATCTGGGAATTAAGACTTACTTCTGCTCCAATGTCTGCGCGGCTTATCGTCGGGACATCTACCTAAAACTGGATGGATTTACACAGAAAACGATTTTTAATGAGGATATGATCTACGCGGCAAATGCAGTGAAGGCGGGATATAAAATCGCATATGCGGCAGAGGCAGAAGTGATTCATTCTCATAATTATACAGCGATGGAACAGCTTCATCGGAATTTTGACCTAGCGGTCTCACAGGCGGATCATCCGGAGGTGTTTGCCGGAATTTCTTCCGAAGGAGAAGGATTCTCTATGGTGAAAACGACGGCAGTGCGCCTGCTTAAAAAAGGGAAATGGTATCTGCTGCCGGATCTGGTCATCAAAAGTGGATTCAAATATATGGGATATCTGCTGGGACGCAATTACGGTTATCTTCCCGGATCCCTAATTATGAAACTGACGATGAACAAGGAGTACTGGAATCACGGAGGAGAACATGTCTGATTTACTAATTGTGGTACCTGCATATAACGAAGAAGACAATATAGAACGTGTGGTGGGAAACTTGATAAGAGAATACCCACAATATGACTATGTAGTGGTAAACGATGGTTCAAAAGACCACACGGTTGAAATATGCAGAAAAAATGGATTTAATCTTTTAGACCTGCCCGTGAACCTGGGACTGGCCGGTGGATTTCAGGCCGGACTTAAATATGCGGACAAGTACGGTTATGATTGTGTGGTTCAGTTTGATGGCGATGGACAGCATCGGCCGGAATATATTAAGGCAATGAAAGAAAAGATGGATGAGGGATACGATATTGTCATTGGTTCTCGCTTTGCAGGACAAAAAAAACCACTTACGATGAGAATGCTGGGAAGTAATCTGATTGAAATGGCTATTCGTATGACAACAGGAATCGATATTAAAGATCCGACTTCTGGTATGAGGATGTTTAATCAGAAAATGATTCGGGAATTTGCGGCCGGACTTAATTATGGTCCGGAGCCGGATACGATTTCCTATCTGCTCAAACAGGGTGCTAAAGTGGCGGAAGTTCCGGTGACTATGGATGAGCGGCTTCTGGGAGCCAGTTATCTGACCCCGGTCAATGCCTCTTTTTATATGATAAAGATGCTGCTTTCGATTCTTCTTATTCAAAATTTTAGAAAGAGGGTGTCATAGAGGATGACGTTGGAACTTCGTATTATCTTAATTATCGTTTCTATTTTGACTAATGTACTAATTATGAGAAGGATAAGGCAGTCAAAATTACAGATTGAAGATTCTATTTTCTGGATCGGATTTTCCGGAATTTTGATTCTGTTCAGTGTATTTCCTCAGCTGCCGGCTATTTTGGCCAGACTGGCGGGAACGTATACAACCGCTAACTTTATCTTTTTGGCTGTTATCTTTTTACTGATTGTAAAACTGTTTCACATGACCATTAAGATGTCTCAGTTAGAGACAAAGCTGAGAGAACTGGTGCAAAAGGTAGCATTGGAAGAACATGAAAAAATAGGTAAAGAGCAAGGGGCAGACGGGGAATAAGTATTGTCAATCTGCATCGTGAGTGTTATAGTATTGCATAGTTGTGCCAAAATTGGTACATATTATAAAGGAGATATGAAAATGGGAAAAATAAAAGTAACTCCCTGCGAGATCAAGGGACTTTTTGTAATTGAACCAACCGTATTTAAAGATGAAAGAGGATATTTTGTAGAGACTTATAATCAGAATGATTTTAAAGAAGCCGGTCTTGACATGGTGTTTGTTCAGGACAACCAGTCGATGTCTGTAAAAGGCGTTCTTCGTGGACTTCACTATCAAAAAGAATTTCCACAGGGAAAGTTAGTGCGCGCCGTTCGAGGTTCTGTATTTGACGTGGCAGTGGATCTGAGAACGAATTCAGAGACATATGGAAAATGGTTCGGTGTGGAGCTTACCGCTGAGAACAAAAAGCAGTTCTATATTCCGGAGGGATTTGCCCATGGCTTTCTGGTTATGTCCGATGAAGCAGAGTTTGCATACAAGTGTACTGATTTCTATCATCCGGGCGATGAGGGCGGACTGGCATGGAATGATCCTGAGATTGGCGTAGCGTGGCCGATTGAAAAAGACATGAAACTGATTATTTCCGATAAGGATACCAAGTGGGGCGGACTTAAAAGTACCTTCCGGTTCCAGCTATAATGACACCGGAGGTCTGATATGAAAGAATTTATTTCTCTGATTAGGGGCATACTTGAGAATAGAAAGTTAATATGGGAATTATCCAAATCTGATTTTAAAAAGAGATTTGTAGGCTCCTATTTTGGCATCATCTGGATGTTTATTCAACCGATGGTAACGATTGCCATCTATGCTTTTATTTTCGGCGAGTATGGGATGAAGAATGCACCGCCGGTTCCGGGCGCCAGTTATGTGGTGTGGTTGGCACCGGGTATTATTCCCTGGTTTTTCTTTAGTGAAGTATTAAACACGGGAACGAACTGCCTGCAGGAATATCATTATCTGGTAAAAAAAGTAGTGTTTAAAGTAGAAATGCTGCCGATCATTAAACTGATTTCCTGCTTTATGGTGCATGTCTGCTTTTTAATCATTATGTTGGGACTCTATCTGCTCAGCGGCAGAACACCTATGATTACATGGCTCCAGATCCTATATTATTCCTTTGCTGCCTCCATGTTTGCATTGGCACTTGTGTATTTCACCAGTGCAGTACAAGTGTTTTTTAAAGATATGGCACAAATCGTAGGAATCTGCCTGCAGTTTGGCATGTGGCTGACACCAATTATGTATGATGAAGCTATGTTTACCAGACGCGCGGCATGGCTGGGAACATTATTTAAAATGAATCCGTTCTACTATATTGCGGCCGGATATCGGGACAGTATGATGACGGGAAACTGGTTTTTTGAACGCCCAACCATGACGATTTATTTCTGGGCGGTGACACTGATTATGTTGATCATCGGACTAAAAGTATTTAAAAAGATGAGACCTCATTTTTCAGATGTGCTGTAGAATGGTTTTAGTTGAGGAGGAAATGTGAAGCAAAAAAAGAAACGGATTATAATAGCGGCAGTTGCTGTTATTTTGCTGATATTGTGTGTGCTATGGGGAGTGGGAGATTACTTTGTAGATTATGCAATCACCAGGTCAGCAGAAGGCAATGAACGGAATGTAGAGTCAACCTATCAGGCAGATGTAGGAACAAATGATAAGATAAATAAAAACCACAGGCAGGAAGAGATCGACACAGAAAAATGGCTGCAAAGTTGTGACAAATCTCTCGTATCGATTACATCGGAAGATGGTCTGAAACTGGTGGCTAATGAGTATGAGGTTTCCGAGACGAAGGAAAGTCATGACTGGGTACTTTTGGTTCATGGATATGGCGGAAAGAAAGAGAAGATGGAAGGCATGGGACTGCGCTATTCAGAACGTGGATATCGTGTATTGATTCCCGATATGAGAGCTCACGGCGAAAGCGAAGGAGAATATGTCGGTATGGGCTGGCTGGACAAAACTGATATTCTGCAGTGGATTCAGTGGGTGATCGATAAAGATTCGAATGCCGAGATTGTTTTGCACGGGGTATCGATGGGAGCTGCCACGGTTATGATGGTATCGGGAGAGGCACTTCCCCAACAGGTAAAAGCCGTTATAGAGGATTGTGGTTATACAAGTGTATGGGATATCTTCACGTCAGAATTAAAAGCCAGATTTAATCTGCCGCCGTTTCCTACTTTATACGCAGGCAGGCTGGTAGGGCTGGTACGTGCCGGTTATGATATGAAAGAGGCATCTGCTTTGGAGCAGGTGAAGAAGTGTGAAATTCCTATATTATTTATTCATGGTGATCAGGATGATTTTGTACCAAGTGACATGATATATCCGCTATATGAGGCGGCGACCTGTGAAAAAGAGATGCTGATCATCAGGGGCGCCGGTCATACGGAAGCTAGAACGGCAGATCCGGAGCGATACTATAAAACCGTGTTTGATTTTATAGAAAAAACCAAAGGATTATAAGGTGTTTGCCCGATCCTTTACATTTTGATGGAAATTAATAATATCATGTTCATAGTTCTCGTCCATGTATTTGGATGTAATCATGAAGTCGGCGGTTGCTTTGTTTGTCGCAATGGGAATATCATAGACCTGTGCGATACGAAGCAGTGCCTTGACATCGGGGTCATGGGGCTGAGCGGTCAGTGGGTCGGAGAAAAATACAACGAAATCTACTTGTCCTTCTACGATTTTAGTGCCAATTTGCTGATCTCCACCCAGCGGACCACTGTTATAGCCCTTGACCGGAAGACCGGTGTAGTCGGTGATCATTCGTGCGGTCGTACCTGTGCCGCAGAGAAAATGCTTTTTTAAAATCTCTTTATTTTCTTCGCACCAATCGATGAGTTCCTTCTTTTTGTTGTCATGAGCGATGAGAGCGATGTTTTTTTGTTTCTCAATTGTCATTGTTAAATAATCCATAGTATTCATATCCTTTCTAAGTGTTCATAGTGCATCATGTTCACTAAGCTCGTGAAAAACCTCACTAAGTGTCCAGATGTGCATTCTCACTAAGCTCGGAAAGACCTCGCTAAGTGTTCATAGTGCATCATGTTCACTAAGTTCGTGAAAGACCTCACTAAGTGTCCAGATGTGCATTCTCACTAAGCTCGGAAAGA
>JAVWRQ010000055.1:0-15525 GCA_036634775.1 Clostridium sp. | reverse complement strand
TGCAAAAACGCAGAGCAGGCGGCGGTTTGTTGTATATGAGATTAGGTGTCTTTACGAAGTATCGCTAAATACTCCTCATAGGCGAAGCTGCGTTCACGTTTGCTGTTATCTGCTTGAGTAAGTACACCGAGTTCAATCAGTTTTTTAACCGCAGTGGAGGTGGTATTATAAGAACTTTCCAGTGTAGCGGCAGTTTTTTTGATGTCGATGATCGGGGTCTGCTCTAAGTAGGAAAACAGTTTTTTCAAGATGCCGGTTCGGGTATCCACAGCCACTATGGCAGCAAGATTTTTGTCATGGAGTGCTGACAGCGCATCGATGGTTTCGATGGAATCCTCGGCAGACTCATAAATCCCTTGCAGAAAAAACTTGACCCATTGCTCAAAGTTCCCCTTTTCTCGCACCTCGGTCAAGCGATCGTAGTATTCAATCCGGTTGCGTTTGAGGAAATAGGAAATATACAGTGTTGGGTAAGAGAGCAGCCTGTTTTCCTTGAGAAACAGGTTCACCATCAGCCGCCCGATTCTGCCGTTGCCGTCTAAAAACGGATGGATGGTTTCAAATTGATAGTGAATCAGCGCAATTTTAATCAGTGGATCAGTTTGGTCAATCTCGTTCATATATTTTTCTAAATCGGACATGGCATTTTGCATATCCTCCGGACAAGGGGGAATGTACCGCGCTGTTTTCAGTGTGCTACCCTGTGCGCCAATCCAGTTTTGGCTGCGGCGAAATTCGCCGGGATTCTTTTCACTGCCACGCACATCACACAGTAGCACCTCATGGGTTTCCAGCAGGAGACGGCAGCATAAGGGTAATATCTTGAGCCGTTCTGTGGCAAAGTTTGTTGCTTTGATATAGTTAAGGACATCGGAAACATTTTGATTGGTGTTCTGTTCCATGTGTGGGTCTAAAATATCATCAAGGGTTGCCTGCGTCCCTTCAATCTGTGAGGAAAGCAGTGCTTCTTTACGCACATACATGGATACAAAAAGTGGAACACTTGGGAGTCTCGAACCAATTGCTTCCAATTTTGCTACGGCACAGTTAGCCTTTACTAGCAAGCCAGAAAGAGACTCATCTAACGTAAGCACCGGTTTGGGTGGTAGGGCATTTGGTAAAAATGACTTGTAGGTCATCGCACCTGATAAATTTGATTTGTAGCTTCCTGAACGACTCATGGACTGCACCTCTATTTTGAAATAATAAGATTATTATACGCTTCTTATTTCAACAAATCAATGGTTAACTGAAATAGAGAACAAAAATCGTTCCCTCTATTTCAACAATATTTTCAGTATTACATGGAGGTGCTATTGCTGGATCTTTTTCTTTTGATTTATAAAAAACGATTTATCATTTCATCGAAACTCACAAGGTGCATATTGGGGATAGCCTTTGCCTTTTCTATACAACCGGCTGTAAACCCTGTTTTTGCAAAAAGGTAATAGTGGTTTTGAACAAAATGGAATAGTTGACTACGTTCTATCAATGTATCAAGCACACCGGCATCTACCTTTTCATTGGTCCACTTGCATTCGGCAAACAGTGCGGCAGTACCGCCATCGGTTCCTATAATATCAATTTCTGTTTCACTTTTGTGCCGTGGGTCGTTGCCCCACCATCGCTCCAGATCAAGAAAGGACAGCGCGCCCTCTCCTCGTGCGGCTAGTGCCCAGAGATACTGTTTGCAGATTTCTTCAAATACACCACCCATAAAGTCGGATATTTGTGGAGCGATTTTTTGATAGACAATCGTTGTAAGCCCACGTTGAATGCTTGCCGTATTATCCGGTACAAAACGATACCAAAAGCGGAACATGGAGTCTTCCAGCAGATAGATTGTTTTGCGGGTATTTCCCGCCCCGAATGGTTTTTCCTTTTTTACAATACCCAATGAAATCAATTTATTCAGATAGCTGGTTGCATGGGCTGTATCCAGTTCTGTTTTCGTACAAATTTCGGACAGGCGGGAGGCACCAGTAGCGATAGCACGAATAATGGAATTATATTGTGCCGGGTCGCGGCATTCCTGCTTAATAAGATTGCCTGGTTCCTCATACAGGTAAGCATTAGGCTCTAAAAAATTCTGTCTAATATTATCCTCTACGGTCAAATTATCGTTCATTAACGAGAGATAAAGGGGAATACCTCCGGTTATGCCGTAGATGGTGGCAAGAGAGACACCGTCAAAGTTTTTATAGTAATGAAGAATTTCAAAAAAATCAAAGGGAAGAATTTTAAACTGGCAGGTACGCCGTCCAAAGAGCGGACTTTTGTAACCTAACACTTGATTTTCCATAAATGACATAGATGAACCGCACAGCACGATAAAAAGCTTAGAAGTATCCTTGTGCTTGTCAATCAAAATTTGTAGCATGGAAGAAATAGACTTATGACTGCCGGCAAGATAGGGATACTCATCAATGACAAGAACAATACGCCGAGATTGTGCAATTTGAAATACTATTTCCAGTGCCTGCTGAAAACCGGAGAAACTACCAACTGCACCAGTGAAATCTGCCGAGAGGGTATAGATACTAGCACTTAATCCCTCTAAATTTTCTTTTGCATTTCCCTCAATACCGGTGTAAAAAATAGTTTCTTTATCCTTTACAAACTCATTGATGAGAGTGGTTTTCCCCACACGGCGCCGACCGTAGATGACTGCCATTTCAAAATGATTCCCATAGTAGCGTTTATTTAGCTGCTCCAGTTCTCGTGATCTGCCAATGAACATTGAATATCCTCCATTCTATTAGTTTTAAATATTTACTTATTTATAATTTAGTGATTTATAATTAACTAAATTATACTTTACTAAACATGCAATGTCAAATGTTTATTGGAAAAAACATTCTATGCAGGGGGAAACCTTTTGAAAGAATATATTGAAGAGCGGGCGGTGGCATAAAGGAAGAGGACCGGCGGTGTGCCTGTCCTCTTGTGTTTTTGAAAATTAATTT
Organism: Clostridium sp.; assembly: GCA_036634775.1. Taxonomy (GTDB): domain Bacteria; phylum Bacillota; class Clostridia; order Lachnospirales; family Lachnospiraceae; genus Otoolea. The sequence goes on along the minus strand of JAVWRQ010000055.1, from coordinate 12,559 downwards.
TCAATTTTATGGATTGAGTCCAAATATTTCTCCTTTGTCCATATACACATTCTTAATTTCTTCAATGTACTCAATTTTAAAAGAATTATCCAGTTGTATGTAGCTGTCTTTATCAATAACGGTCTCTTGTGGATCATCACAAAAGACCGTTTTGTTTGACTTCTTTGCAGCCTTGAACTCTTTTCCCACCAGAGAATCTATTTGTGCTATCGCTACTACATCAAACACATCATCGACTTCAACAATAAGATAGGGATGTTTTGAAGTTGCAACTACGCCTGTGTTATTGTAGCAAATTTTTAAGGATAAAACTTGGCCGACTTCTAAATCTTTCATACTGCCAACCTATCCATTACTTTAAGGATGTCTTTATATTGAGCTGCATATTCTGCTGCATGGGCAAGCGAGTTCATGCGCTGGTTTGCTTTTCCATAGTGTCCATGTTTTCCAATCCACTCAGAATCTTCATGAGACAACTCAATAAGCTCATCTAAAGAAGCATTTTGAAGAATAGTATAAATTTTATCTAAATAAGCCTTGATCTCTGGGGATACTTCCGGAACATCGGTCCTGCTCAATAGCACGGAATAATTCTCTTGCACAGATGGAGAAACGGCGCCATTGTCATATGCATACAAATCTTCCGAAAACAGCTTGTTACCGGTTTTCGCAATATAAATGTTTTGGGCAAGGTGAAGATACTTGTTTAGACGAGCATTTCCTTCATAAAAATCCCGCCCACATCTGTGAACAAGGGTCTTGTTGAATAATTTTCTTTCCGTATCTTTGCCCAAAAAATACTTTGCAACATTTACATCTTGTAGCATACTATTCACCATCCTTTCATTCTATATAGTATACTTCCCTACCGATATAGTATATGCAAAATACAATGTTGTCAACAAGAATAAAGGTAGCGACTAATTCATACCATCGTAGGTGTTTTTCTATGTTTCAAGTTAATGATAACAGCTCATTTTGAGCTAACCATTCAAGCTTGCATACTTTTTCTCTTTTGCTCTATCAATAATAAATTGCAGGAGTTTGCGCTCATGCAGTGGTTCGCCAGTGATCGGCGCAATATCTCTAAATAGGATTCTGACGTGTTGGAGATTATGCTCATTTTGCGAGTCAAAACATTTTCCATTGGTGCAGGGTTTCGAACCTTCAATCATATGGTTACGTTTGTAGTGTTTGAGGGGATATCTTTTACCTTGTCCACATAAAAAAAGAAATTGATTAACGGATAAATCGCAAAAAGGTTGCTGTCTCGGCGAGAAAATAATGGATGATGCACAACCCCCAGATGTTTTTTTGTTTAAAGTACAGAAGTCCAGAAAAAAACAGCAAAACTGCCGAAGCAATCGCATAAATAAACCCATAGTGGCTGTGAAGCACACCAAAAGTAAGGGAGGAAACAAGGAGCGAACATACAGTAGCATGCTTGCCGAGGATAATACGGCGCATATTTTCCTGAAAAGCACCGCGCACCACAAGTTCTTGCATAACGACCGTAAGGGGATAGTATAGATTTGTAACATTAAAAATGCTAAAGTCCCAAAAAGGTGCGTTTGCCGGAAAAAAGTTTGGGGCTACGTGCAGCATAATCAACTTTACGATAATGAGTAGCAGTATGCCCCCCAGCGTAATAAGGAAGGCCGGTACAAAGGTCGCTTTGGGATTTTTGATGCACAGACCAATATCTTTCAAAGTAAAGCTTGTGGTTTTTAGGACTAGAACGAACGCTATCAATAACACACCCTCGCCAATCAAGGATATGACACCCATAGGAATGTTCCAACCATATGTCTTTGCGGCACTCAAAAAATAGAAATACACAGATAAAGTCAGCATCATAGTGACAAAAAGATTGGTGCCGTCTGTGTGCTGGCGTTTTAGCCGTTCTTCCTCCGTTATGTCACGGAAAAGAACCACTACTCCTACACGCTCGTTTCCGTCCTCATCTCGTAGAAAAGACACGGTCAGCTTGAAAAAACGCTTCGTTCCATTCCCAATCCAGGAAACTACTCCCGTCTGGTTATTTTCCTTGTCGTATACCGCATCTAAAACCAACTGGTGAAACGCATCATTTTGGGAGGTGTCACCCCAAAAGGTGACATATTTCTCCCCTGTGGGGTCATGATTAAGTTCTAGAAGGTCACGACCAATACGGTTTACCTGTAAGATTGTACCCTTGGTATCCAATACGAGGACACCATCATTCATATCTCGCAAAATACGATTATCAATCCGAGTGTCCTCGGTTATCATATTATTTCACCTGCTTTCATTATGTTACTATAGCTAATGAATCTGATGGCTGTAGCAAAGCTAATACAAATAATCTCCAAGTCAACTTTCAATTTATACATCTAATTCAAATTGGAGCTGTCGCTTTGCTTATCTCGCAAATATAGCTTACCATTTTTGCATAACACCGTCAATAAAAGTACTTTGCATTTTTAGTACCTTAGTACTTTTCATTGCGCCGCTCTCGCTTGATTCAGCTTTATGCAGCTGTGATTGTACTTCCACCCATCGGATTTAGGAAAGAAGTGTATAGAAGTAAAACGATTGTATTTTAAAACAGTTCCACGTATAATAAAAACTTGCTCTGCATACATTGTAAAAAACATTCTATGCAGGGGGAAACCTTTTGAAAGAATATATTGAAGAGCGGGCGGTAGCCATTGCTAACTACATTATAGATTACAGTGCTACGGTGCGTCAGACAGCAAGAAAATTTGGAGTAAGTAAAAGTACCGTACATAAAGATGTGACGGACCGCCTGGAATCCATCAACCCGTCTTTGGCTGCAGAGGCCAGAGTTATTCTGGATATCAACAAGGCAGAACGCCATATTCGCGGAGGATTGGCAACCAAAGAAAAATATCAACATCAGCTTCAGGCCTGCAGTAGAAAATAGCTCCCAGAGAAGCTCAAAACAAGTGAATAAAAAGAAAAGCTCGCTAATAGAATGGTAATAATCAATCTGGCAGGGAGCTTTTTTTATGGGTAAAATTCTAAATGTAAAACGGTGGGGAGTTATGTTCATGACCGTATGCTTACTTGCAGCTGTTACACTTTCCGGCTGCGGAGATGATAAAGACGAAGAAAAAAAGAAAAAGGATCTAGATTTTACGGTAGTGGGACAAAATGAAATTCCCGGAGAATTAGCAGAAATTATTGTAAAGAAAAAGGCGGAATCATTCCGACTAACCTATACCCTTGGTGATGATCTGTACATAGCAGCAGGATATGGAGAGCAAAAAACCGGTGGCTACAGCATCAGCGTACCGGAACTGTATTTGACCGAGAATTCGATTGCCATAAAAACAGAATTAAAAGGGCCGGGAAAAGAGGAGCAGGCAGGACCGGCAATTTCCTACCCCTTTATTGTAATCAAAACAGAATTTATAGATAAACCAATTGTATTCAAATAAAAGAGATATATTATGAATCGAAAGTATGCTCATAAGCAAAAAATACTTGTAAATAAACTGAGATTTCGGTATAATGTAAATGCGTTTAATCATTTGATTTATCATACGAAGGAGGATGAATCATGGAAAAATTTTTCCATTTGAAAGAAAATGGTACGACAGTTAAGACTGAAATTATAGCCGGAATCACTACATTTTTGGCCATGGCTTATATACTGGCCATTAATCCAAGAATGTTGGGGGAAGCCGGTATGAATAGTCAGGGCGTCTTTATGGCAACAGCACTTTCAGCGGCGATTGCCACTACAATTATGGCATTATTTGCCAATTATCCCATTGCTCTGGCTTCAAGTATGGGGCTCAACGCCTATTTTGCCTATACGATCTGTCTTGGTGAACTAAAAGACAATCCCAATGCATGGCAGATAGCTCTTACTGCTATTCTGGTAGAAGGTATTATCTTTATTATTTTATCCATATTCAAATTTCGTGAAGCGATTGTGAACTGTATTCCGGAAAATCTGAAATATGGTATTACCACAGGAATCGGACTGTTTATTACATTTATAGGTTTGCAAAATGCGGGAATTGCGATTGCAGATCCGGCAACAAAGGTAACGCTTGGCAATATAGGCACACCGCAGGTCGCTCTGGCACTAATTGGAGTTTTAATTATCGGACTGATGCTGTATTTTAATGTAAAAGGTGCGATTCTCTGGGGAATCCTTATTACATGGGGACTTGGCATTATGGCTCAGTTAGGAGGTTGGTATGTAGTCAATCCCGACGCGGGAGCATTTTCGCTGATACCGCAGATTACCGGGATGCAGTCGTTTATCCCTGATTTTACAGCATTGAGTGATACGGCTTTTAAATTTGACTTTGGATTCATGACTCAACATACCGTTGAGTTTGCCGCGATTGTATTTGCCTTTTTGTTTGTTGATTTATTTGACACCGTGGGTACCTTAGTTGGCGTGGCATCGAAAGGAAATCTTTTGGATCAGGATGGAAAACTTCCTCGCGTAGGTCGCGCTCTGATGGCAGATGCCATCGGTACGGTAGCGGGTGCCTGTTTAGGTACATCGACAGTTTCCAGCTATGTAGAAAGTTCTGCCGGGGTAGCAGAAGGTGGACGCACCGGTCTTACGTCACTTACGACTGCTGTCATGTTCATTCTGGCACTATTTTTCTGGCCGGTGTTTGGAGCCGTTCCCGGTTTTGCAACAGCACCTGCCCTGATTGCAGTTGGTCTGTTTATGACATCTTCCGTTCTTAACGTGAAATTTGAAGGAGATATGGCAGATGTGCTGGGCGCATTTGTGGCAATCATCATGATGCCATTTACCTATTCTATTGCAAATGGTATTATGTTTGGAATTCTTACATGGATGATTTTGAAAATTCTGAGAGGAAAATTAAAAGATATCCATCCGGTCATGTGGATTGTATTTTTCCTATTTCTTGCACGAATCATATCAATTTGCCTATAGAAAACATTAGATGATACACCGCCGGGAAGTTGACAATACAACTGAAATCGGCGGTGTGTTATTTTACCCAAACATGTATTTCATCGAAACTCCTTGCTTTAATAAGAAAACTACTGTATACTTGGTTTACCATTTCGATACCACCGGTAGAACCGGAAGTGATCATTGTAGAAGTAACAACTGAAGAAACGAAAAATTCTAAAATCTGAACATCCAAATTTCAAGTAATTTTCAAGCAACAAATTCAGGAGATTTTTACAATAAACAAAAAAGGAGGAACGTTATAGGACAATATAGAGAACTTGAGCAGGCGTATAGTGAGATACTATTCGGCTGGCAAGATATGCCTGTGCAATTATGGCCACAGAAAAATGTAATGGAAACAGAATTTATAGCAAAAAGTTTAAAAAGAACAGAACTGGTAAGAAGATAAGATTTTATTAAAATCCAAAGAAGAGGAGTGAGGCTTATAAAACTCTGGGGATGCGTGCTGCTGTTTTTAGCGGGACTTTTTTGGGGAACCGGTATGCAGCCATATAAAGAAAGCAAGGAACCGGAAGTAGAAATAGTAGATTCAAAGGGAACCATATATGAATTATCGGACTGGATCGTGGAAACCGTTCCGGTGACCGGTAGAAGAGAGCGAGTAACCGGAACCATTTTTTATGAAAAAATCGAAATGGGAGATGAAATTCCGGAAGAAGCAGACATTGAAGTGTCAGATGAAGAGAGTGATAAGACCTTTCATGTGATGCTCCCTCTCATTGGAACGAAGTTTTCCAATGAAAGATGGGAAGACAATTTTAAGTTTCAAGTTACATTTCATACTTATGGTGCAGAATATTATACACTGGGTGAGTTAAAAGTCCCGAGTGTGACAGAACGCTCACCGGGCAGAGCAACCTCATCTGAGGCAGAACTTTTACTGCCGGCCGGGTTTGAAAAAGCAATATTAGCAGAAATAGGAAGAACGGAGGAGTACTGCAGAATCGAACGTTGTGAATGGAGTGGTGGCACATATACCGATTCGAATGGAATTCAGTGTAGGGATGCAACTGTATTTGGCAGGCAAAAGGTATCGGATTGTAAAGCAACCTATAGAGGTACCGTTTCCATGCCCGATTATGAACAATATCAAAAGAGAGCACGCTACAGCCCTAAAACAGAAGTTATGGATTCGGAATCGGAGAGAAAACTCGTAGCAACCCCTTCGGAAACTTCAGGCACCTCTTTTATCGAGGCACCTGAGAGAAAAACGATATGGGATCGGCTGATTGCCATAGGAAAAACCTGTTTGCAGATATCCATAGGATTGGGATGCATATGGCTGGCTTTCTGCTTCTTTCGCATGCTGCTTCGCCTGGTTAAAAAAACAGAAGAGAAGAAACATAAACGGTAATGGTGATTAGGCAGCAGTCTTTGTAGAATGCTGTACGCCATTTCCATCAATTTGATAATCTCTGGTATAAATGAGTTCAGAGACCGGGATAATCTGATATCCCCGTTCTAATATGCCTTTTATGACGGTCTCCAATGCCTGCGGTGTGTAGTCGGCACCATTATGCATTAAAATAATGGCACCATTCTGCAATCGGTCACTCTTAAGAACACGATCTAGAATGGGCTGAACGCCTAAGTTCTTCCAGTCTAATGAATCGACCGTCCATTGGATACTGTAGTAGCCATTATTCTTAATGGTATCAACTACGGCTGTGTTATATGCACCGAAAGGAGCGCGGAGCAGAAAAGCATCCTGACCGGTCAGTTCTTTGATCTTTAGGTGTGTATCCTGAATCTGAGCCGACATCTGCCGGGCAGATAGTTTTGTCATATCGGGGTGATTGACCGTGTGATTACCAATCTCGTGCCCATGGTCATGTATCTTCTTTACATCGGTTTCGTGAGCATTCATCCAATCTTTGGTAACAAAGAAGGTAGAGCGGATATCGTATTTATCTAATATTTCCAGAATTTGATCGGTATAACCGGTATCAGAGCCGGAATCAAAAGACAGAGCCACCAAAGGCTGATCCGTCGCTACTTGGAAGATAGGTTCTCCGATTTTACCGGCGCGGTGGTTACAGGTATCGTCCGGTATGATGTGAACATAGCGTTTAACCTGTGGAATCTTCTGAATCCAGGAACCGTCTTTGCCCACGGTGTAACCATCCGGAGTAACCATATCAATCATCATCTTTCCTTCAGAATCCAGATAATACCAACATCCATCTTCATCCTGAAACCATTCAGAGGCTCGAAACGTGCCATCATTGTTATAAAACTTCCAGTCTATACCGTCATATTTCCAATTCCCGGCATACGCGGACAGCGGAAAAAGAAAGCAGAGACTTAGGATCAAAATGGATGCAGTCAGACATCCTGCGACACCCGATCGTATTGATTTGCATGATTTCATCCTTTGGTATAAGTTTGTCATTCTGTGTTTTTCTACAAGGTTCATCTTCATAGTATTTTCCCCCATACATATTGAATTTATGTGACGATTAAGTCGTATAAAACCATATATATAGTATAATGCACGATGCGGTAATAATCAATCCAAACCGGTAAATTACTAAAGTTTTAAGCGGTAAATTACTAAAGCCTTTGAGAAATTACCGCAATGATTTAGGCAGAGAGTATTTACCCGCTAAAATCCGGGAAATGGGAACTAAAAATAGATAAAATGCAAAAAAAAGACTTTCGCTCCCGGCTTCAATCATAGATAGAGGCGCCGATCCGGCGATACTCCACGGAATGAGTGCGGCCAGCAGAATGACAGAATCTGCCAGATCTAAAGCCATTCTGGATTTAGAAGGATAACTTTTGCGGCACAATTCATAGGTTAGCATGGCAGCCAGTGTCTGGTTGCAGCTGAAAGCAGAGGTAATCAGACCGGCTGTGCAGGCCGCTGGGAAGATGCCCAATCGGGAGGCCAGATTCTGGATTGCCTTTTGCAGATTCTTAAGCAGTCCGGTTTTTTCAAGCAATCCCAGATAAGAGGAAGAGATGGAAACAATCAGTCCCACCTTTACCATGGAAAAAAGTCCGCCACCTTTTAGAAGCGGAGCTAAAGGACTGGAGGAAGCGGAAGAAAAGCCGGTGAACATAAAACTTATCACATCTGCCACCGGGATATGCTGAACAAATAGGCAGATAAAAAAGCTGGCAACCACACTGACGGCCATGACCAGTTTCACATCTAATTTAAAGCAGCAAAGAATCAAAATAATAACAGCCGGAAGAATCACATATAAATTCAGATGAAACAGTTTGGGAAATTCATTCATCAGATCCACTGCCGAATTGACAGAACTCACATGCCGACTTAACAACTGATACAGAACGCAAGTTACGGCAAAGGGAATAATCGAGGTGCGAAGCATATTTTTGATATTATCATAGAGATTGGTCTCAGTCAAAGATGCCGTTAGACTGGCACTGGAGGACATGGGAGAGCAGCGGTCACCGAAAAATATACCGGAGATGACAGCACCTGCAGTGATGACCGGATAGATATTGTTGATTCGGGCAATAATCATACAGATGACACCGGCGGTACTGGCGGTTCCAAAGGCAGTTCCCATAAGAAACGATACAAAGGAACAGAGAATAAACACCGATACAATAAAAAAACGGGGTTCAATTATCTTTAACCCGTAGTATACAATAAACGGAATCGTGCCACAGGCACGCCACAGAGCCGTCAAGAATCCGATGAGAACAAAAATCTTTAGGATATTGGCGGATTTTTTTATGCCGACAAATAAAAGATGACCGATTTCATCATAGCTGATTTTTTGATATCTGGCATAAGAAATAAAGCAGATGAGGCCGAAGATCAGTGCATATACTAAGGAAAGTCCTGTGACCAGACAAGTAATCAATCCTCCTAAAAACAGTAAAAGAGTTAGTACAGCAATCATAACAACACCTCATTTATCATTATTTTGAATCGATTGGAACCGTTTTAAGATATCTTAATCAGTATAATAGTCTGATCTGTTTTTGGCAAGTAAAAAAGTCGGGGGAAAACGTCTTGTTTCCAAACAAACACCGTGATAAAATAGGGTAAATCAGTATCTGGTGATTGCAAGCAGCAAAATTGGGGTGAAGGTTTTGGAACAGGTTATATTTCACGTGGATGTGAATAGTGCTTTTCTCTCATGGGAAGCGGTATATCGTCTCAGCGAACCGGGGGAAACAAGAGATTTGAGAGACGAGATTTGTGCGGTAGGGGGCGACAGCTCTATGCGGCATGGTGTTATATTGGCGAAATCAATCAAGGCAAAGCAGTTCGGAGTTCAAACCGGCGAATCAATCATGGAAGCCAGGAAAAAATGCCCTGATTTAGAAATCGTGGCAGCAAATCATGAACTTTATAAAAAGATGTCCGAGGCCTTTATAGAACTTTTGCGAGAATATTCACCTCATGTGGAGCAGTATAGTATCGATGAGGCTTTTGTAGATATGACTGGAATGGAAGCCCTGTTTGGGACTCCGAAACAGGCGGCCGACCGGATTCGGGAACGAATTTATAAAGAACTGGGATTTACGGTGAATATCGGTGTTTCAAGTAATAAATTATTGGCTAAGATGGCTTCGGATTTTAAAAAACCTAATTTGGTACACACACTATTTCCCGAAGAAATCGAAAAGAAGATGTGGCCGCTGCCGGTAGGAGAACTGTTCTTTGTGGGAGAGGCTACGGAAAAAAAACTAAAAGAAATGGGGATTACTACGATTGGAGATTTAGCCGGAACCGATCAGAAATTCATCACCTCCCACCTGAAAAAACATGGAGAATTAATTTGGAATTTTGCAAATGGACGGGGACTGGATGTCGTAGAGACAGAACCGCCGGATCATAAAGTTTACGGTAACAGTACGACCATTGCCTTTGATGTGACCGATGCGGATACCGCCAGAATGGTACTTTTGTCCTTGGCAGATACGGTAGCTGCCAGACTGAGGAGTCACCATGTGAAAGCAGAAGTGATATCGGTTACCATTAAAAACTATCGATTGGAAACGGCGTCTCATCAGATGGTACTCCGGACTCCAACGAATATTACCGCTGAGATTCATCAGGCAGCCTGCCGTTTATTTGAGGAGTTATGGGATGGAACGCCGATCCGACTGCTGGGCATTCAAACGACCCGCATGAAGGAAGAGGGAGCCAGGCAGATGAGTATTTTTGACGATACAGATTATGAAAAACTGGAAAAGATGGATAAAGCAGTAGATAGCATCAGAGGAAAATTTGGTGCAGATTCAGTGAAAAGAGCATCTTTTTTAGTGCCGCATCCAACTGATTGCAAGTAATAAAAGATAAAAAGCGAAAGGGCGAATCGTATGGAACGAGATGTTGTATTTAAAATGGAACGGGCGGGATTAGTAGAAGTGGGGCAGACCGTAGAAGTAAGTGAATCGGTGACGCCATTTAATGTTAACTATACGATTGAACCGGCAGTCGCTATGTCCGGACTCTTTAAGTTAAATGACCGAATCAAATCGAATCATGGAATTGTTAAAGATATAGAGGAAAATGCCAGGGGATTTTATGTCACAGTTACCTTTGATGAATCTCATTGAAATTCAGTAATCATAATAAAAATAGAGGATTTATATTGTTGGAATTAGTGATTTCAATTGCAATACTTGGGACATTGATCGCAACGGTGACACCTTCATTTTTACACGCCTATCAATCGGTAAAAGAAAAAAGCTATATGGTAGAGGCCGAAAGTGTATATAGAGCAATCGAATTATATATTTTAGATCAGGACATGGCAGAATCAAAATTGGAATTAGAAGAAGAGCGATTTCAAATCTGTGTTTCCTTAATGGAATCATTAGATGATAAAGATCATGTTCTGAAACCATACCTTAGTGGAAGTACATCTAAAGGTGCTATGATTAAGGGGATAGAATTTGGTGGAGAGTGGATGAAGTTGGACATGATTACATATGTAGTGGCAGGATATGTAATGGAAGTAAAGGCATCCGGTGGAATTGAGATAAAAAGTCGCCCCTGACAGAGGGGAAGAAGTAAAGGGAACGTTTGATGAAGTATATATTTTGTATCAATATGATATTTTCGGTGGTCATTGTTTTTTTTCAAAGGAAGGATCCCAGAACGGTATGGACCTGGCTTCTTGCATTGAATTTTATTCCGGTATTTGGCATATTGTTCTATCTCTTATTTAGCCAGGACTTTAGAAAGAATAAGATGTTCCGAATCAAAGAAGTGGAAGATCGATTGGAGTATTCTGCCAGAACGCAGGAAGAAATCATCAAAAATGCAGAAACCGCCCTCTTGGGAACCTTTGGGGCTCATTATGCGGACTTGGTACTTTATAATCTGGAAGTATCCGGCGCCGTGCTGACGATGAACAACAAAGTGGATATTTTCACGGATGGGGTAGAAAAATTTGATGATTTAAAGAAAGAAATGGCAAGAGCCAAAAAATATATCCATATTCAGTACTATATTATAAAAAATGATGAGGTATTTGATTCAATTGTCCCGATTCTTCTGGAGAAAGCGAAGGAAGGTGTAGAAATTCGCATTCTATATGATGGCATGGGGGGCAGATTTATGCCCAAGAAAAAGTGGGAAATACTGAAACAGGCAGGTATTGCGATTGCTGTATTCTTCCCACCGGTATTTGGCAGACTGAATCTGCGTGTCAATTATAGAAATCATAGGAAGATAGCAGTAATTGACGGGAAAGTTGGATATGTAGGCGGATTTAATATTGGAAAGGAATACATTTCCAAAGATCCAAAGTTTGGATATTGGAGGGATACCCACCTGAAGTTTTACGGTGACGCGGTTACCGCACTGCAGATTCGCTTTGCACTGGACTGGAACTATGCAGCTAAGGAAAATCTCTTTAAGGATATGAGGTATTTTTCCGGTACTGATCGATTTGAATATGAACAATCAAAATATGAACAATTAGCATACGAACAATCGGGAAGCAGGCAGCCGGTGGGAGTGCAGATCATAGCCAGTGGACCGGATACGTCGGTAAAACAGATTCGAGATAATTATCTGGAACTTTTTCATAAGGCAGGACATCATATTTATATACAGACGCCCTACTTTATTCCGGATGATGCCATTCTTTCGGCGTTGCGAATCGCAGCAGGCAGGGGTGTTGATGTGCGTCTGATGATTCCATGCAAACCGGATCATCCATTTGTATACTGGGCGACCTATTCGTATGTAGGGGATTTGTTAAATGCAGGAGCGCGCTGTTATGTTTATGAGAATGGATTTCTTCATGCCAAAGGTGTGATGGTAGATGGATGTGTGAGCAGTTATGGAACTGCCAATATGGATATCCGCAGCTTTGAATTAAATTTTGAAGTAAATGCAGTTATTTATAATGAAGAGACAACCGAGCGGCTGGAGAATATATTTTTAGAGGATCTGTCCCACTGCCGGGAGATAACAAAACAAGATTATGAAAAGCGAGGACTGTGGATTCGTTTTAAAGAACAGTGCAGCCGCCTTCTATCGCCCCTTTTATAGAAAAATCTTGTATTTATACCGCTTTTTTAATATAATATTTTAAAAGGAGTGAAACCATTATGTTGCGATTTATAGCTGTT
>JAVWRQ010000054.1:0-15623 GCA_036634775.1 Clostridium sp. | reverse complement strand
CTTAGTGAGAATGCACATCTGAACACTTAGTGAGGTCTTTCACGAACTTAGTGAATATGATAAGGCACATCTTGTGGAGGAACATTGATGAAACTCTTTATACTGTTTTTTTTCCTATTGCTACTATACTTCACAATTGAAAACATCATAAATAGGCGATGTCTCGCCTCGTTTAAATCAATTATCCACGTGAACGGTATTCGCGGAAAAACTTCTACCTGCCGTTATATTGATGCTGCCCTTCGCAAACGATATCGGGTATTTACCAAAACGACCGGCACCGATGCTATGATGATCCATACAGATGGCAGGGAAACCCCGGTCAAGCGTCTGGGACCCGCCAATATTCATGAGCAGCTCCGTATGATACGCAAGGCACATAGAGAAGGCGCGGAAATTCTCATTTTGGAATGTATGGCCGTAAATCCAATGCTCCAAAAAATTGCACAGGAGAAAATCGTAAGAAGCGATATTACCGTGATTACCAATGTTCGTTATGACCATATTTTTGAAATGGGAGAGACATTGGACGAAATCGCAGAATCGCTATCCGGCACCGTTCCCAACCATGGCACTCTCTTTACCTCTGATTCTACATACGCCTCATTTTTTGAACAAAAATGCAAGGGGAAAAACAGTCAACTGGTTCTCTGTCCTCCATCTTGTGGGCTGGGTACACTTCCGTCCTATATTGTAGAAGAAAATCTCTCTATTGCCCAGAAGATAAGCGATTTTCTCGGTGTTTCCGGTGAGGAGTTTCGAGAAAGCCTAAGTGAAATCAAAGAAGATTTCGGCGTTAAGTGCATCTATCCCATTCAAAATAAAAGTGGTGGAGAATTTTACTTTCTCAATCTTTTTTCTGCAAATGATCCACAATCTACGATTAATAACATTAACGAGGTGCGTTCAAATTACAAAGATATCTGTTTCCTCTATAATCACAGAGGGGATCGTCCCGACCGTGCTCTTTTATTTGCCCGATATTTCTTTCCATACTTTAAAGAATCCACTGTGTATTTAGTAGGAAAAGGTTCACCTCTTCCCAAACGCCTCTTCTCCGGTGCAGGAATCAGAGACCTACGTGTAATCTCCGATTATCGTGAAAGTATGAATCTACCAGAGGGATTTCTTCTGGTTGGCATCGGCAATATTAAAGGCGCCGGTTATGATATGATAGAATTAATGGAAAACGGAGGACTTTCTCATGAATGATATGCTTTTACTGGGGATTTTTTTAAGTCTTATCTTTGCAGAACTAACCGATTTGTCACCCGGCGGTATTATTGTACCTGCTTATTTCGCTATGTATGCCTATGATCCAAAGCGAATCCTTGGCACGATTGTCATTTCAATTCTCTGTGTGGTACTGGTCAAATTCATGTCGCAGTTTATGATTCTCTACGGGCGGAGACGTTTTGCAGTCTATGTCATGACAGGAATCTTCCTGCGCATGATTTTGGGTTTTGCTATATCTGACCTAAGTCTATCCATCGGTTACCTGATTCCCGGAATCCTGGGGCGCGATATGGAAAAGCAGGGCATACCAGCTACGTTGATTGCCCTGGGCATCGTGACATTACTCATCCGTCTTGTATATATTGTTGTGAGGTAAAACAATGAAACCTTTAAATTTCTTGAAAAAATATGGCCGCCTGTTCATTTCTTTCTGTCTGCTTCTGCTGTCATGTATTCTTTTAGAAAATACAAAACAGCTATCCGACAAGGATTACCACCATATCATGTTAGATGCTTCCGAGCGGACACAGCGTGCATTTGAAGCTATAAAAGCAGAAAAATTATATCGCGAACTTTCCATCTCACCGCTTGACGATCCCAATATGACCGGCATGATTGGCGCTCCCTACACGGATACAACGACGACATTAGGCGACCTAGAAGCAAAACGTTCTACCACCAACCCCAATATTTCCGCTATGATTGTAGACATGTTAGAACAATGCCATATTAAAAGTGGAGATACCGTAGCAGTGAATTTCTCCGGTTCTTTTCCTTGCGCCAATATTGCAGCTTTATGTGCTATGGACGCTATGGGGGTGAATGGAATCGTGATCAGTTCGGTAGGTGCCTCTACTTATGGAGCAAATCTATCTGAGTTTACTTATCAGGATATGGAATACTTTCTCTATAAAAACAGTTATATTACCAATCACTCCTCCTATTTTTCAATGGGTGGAGTAAACGATCAGGGGAAAGAATTTCCAACAGACCTAAAAGAAACCATCAGGCTGCGACTGCAACGTTACGGACTGACTTATTTGAATTATGATGATCTGGAAGAAAATATAGCTGCCCGTATCGGCATCTATCAATCACTTGGCGAGGTGTCCTGTTTCATTAATGCCGGCGGCAACCTGCTCTCTTTCGGTGGTGGTTCTGAGATGACTTCCGTTAAAAACGGATTAATCATGCCCGGTTCTTCTTCTAAGTCCGGCACCGGTCTGATTCCCGAATTCATCAAAGAGAATGTTCCCGTGATCCACCTGCTTAATATGAAGAGCCTGTTGCCTTCCTATGGTCTTCCGATTGATCCGATACCACTTCCACCGGTTGGTTCCGGTGATGTATACCGCCACTTCAGCTATAATATTCCTCTGGCGATTGTACTGCTGCTTTTAAATGCCGGCTGGCTTCTGTGGTCCTCCGGAAAATTTCCCCATCGGAAATATCCTCTTTAATCTTTATGAAATAAAAGAATAAAAGAAATAGCCGAAATAGCTTGTAAATGAGCTTCATTTCGATTAGAATAGTAAATTAAGAAGTGATATTTCCGAAAGGAGGTGCAAAAGTAGAAGACACCGCTTTATTTGGAAAATATCAGATATGTCGGGATATTGGATGTGGGAGAAACGGAACTGTGTTTCTTGCCAAACATCTGGCTCTGAATGAGTACCGTGCAATTAAGCGCGTGCGCAAGAACGAGCAGGATGGAGATGGTTTCCTACGGGAAGCGATGATTCTAAAGAGTCTTAGGCATCCCGGAATTCCAATTATCTATGATTTAGAGCAAGACCAATCTTATTATTACCTCATCGAGGAATATCTGGACGGTGAGTCATTATTTGACCTAGTTAAAAAACAAGGTAATCTAACAAAGGCAAAGACCATTTCCTATGGAATAGAGCTTTGTCAGATCATGAATTATCTGCATTCATTCAAACCAAATCCCATTTTATATTTAGATCTTCAGCCAAAGAATCTCCTAATCTGCGATGGCGCATTGAAATTAATCGATTTCGATCAGGCCGTATCAGCCATGTTTAGCGGAAACTTGAAAAAACGTTACGGAACCGTTGGATATGCCGCCCCGGAACAGTTTACAAATGAGCCATTGGATGTACGGACCGACATTTATGCCATTGGTGCCCTCCTTAACTATATGGGGACAGGAACATGTTCAAGCGAGGAAGAAAGTTTTTTAGAAAAGAATCCAAAAGACGGGTTGTCAACTGTCATAAAGCAATGTTTAAGTCTATCAAAAGAAAATCGGTACATCGATGCAGCGAGTGTACAAAGGGAGCTTCTAAAACTGAAACCGGGTGTTTTCACAGGAAATCAAATATCACTTCTTAAAATAGCTGTCATCTGCAGCAGTCATGGTATGGGGGCGACCCATGCATCTTTAGCACTTTCTGCTTATTTATCAGAAAGAGGAATCAGCAATTTATATATAGAACAGAATTCGTCCGGAGTAGTATTTAATCTGGCTGCTTATTTTGGTACACCAGCGGATGAAAATGGAATTTTTCATGTAAGGGGTTTAGATTTAAAACCACAGTATGGGGCTTGCGTGAAATTGGCGCATCCAACCGGATACGACGTTTTGATTGAAGACTGCGGAATGATTTCAGACAATTTTTGTGAAGAAAACTATAAACTGATTCTACTGCTATGTGGTGGAAAATGTTGGGAGATACATGATTCCGTTAAGGCCGTACGCCTTTTATCACAGACTAAAAATTTGCGTATTATATTCAATCATATCTCACCGACTGCAACCGTGACCCTGCCCGGAAATATCGCCTCATTTTCCTGCCATAGGATGCCTGTTTGTCTAAATCCGGAGAAGACAGATTCTCAAATGAATTGTTTTTGGAAAGAAGTGTTCGATGGAACACAGGTGGATGAGATACTTTTTAAATCCAACACAGTGAATATGACTCAACAAAAAGTGATAAAGGTACGGAAACGATGGAATTATTTCATGGAAAAGCTAAAAAAATGAATCACATTAGAAAAGCAAGCCATTACATGACAGAAAAACAGACAACCGAAGTATTTGGGGTGGTGGGAAGCAGTCATGGCGTTGGAGTAACACATGTTTCTATTTTGCTGGCAAATTATATGACCGGCATAAAAAATAGGAAAACAGCAATTCTCGAATGGAACAGCAATGGGGATTTTGATCGAATAGAATCGATATGTTGCAAAAAAACGGTTCTAAAAGCGGTCTCTCAAACGTTTAAAGTATTAGAGGTATCCTACATAAAGCAAGCAGGAAAAAAAGAACTGTTAGAATGCATAAACCAAGGATTTGATACCGTTATTATTGACTTTGGAAGCGATATTGAACAGATTAGGGACGAGTTCCTTCGTTGTGACCATAAATTTATTATTGGGTCTTTTTGCGAATGGAAGATAGAAGCGTTTATCGACCTGATACTAAAGAAAAAAAGCGAGGAGGGACGGTGGGAATTTTTGACCGCTTGGGGAAGTGAAGAAGCAGCGGCAGAAATGAAACAAAATATGCATATTCACGTCAATCGGGTTCCGGAATCAACGGATGCATTTACTATTACAGGAAAAATAATGGCTTTTTTTGAAGGATTCCTTAGCTACTAAGGACGGGGAATTTTTATATCACGATATCTCCAAAAGTAATTCCCATTCTGAGAAAAGAAAGGAATTGCCATGAAAGAGTACACAAAAGAAAATAAAGACATGTTTATGGAAGGACTTCAAAGATACGTGCAAAAAGGAGTGAAGGTATCAATTGATAATGAAGATTTCCAACCTGAAGATTATGAAAAGCTAATTGAAATAAGGGAAGATGGTTCCTTCTACATGGGTGATTACATTGAATCTAATACAGGAAAGTTGACCGAAATTCATTTTGACCGAGTTTATTATAACTGAAATAACTGCAATTATTTAATGAATTTATATTAGGGTGGGATCCGGATGATACTGTTTTGTCCAAAAACGATAGCCTCACCAGAGGAATATATATAGACGGATCAGGGTGGGAAATGTAAGAAAAAAGTCAACAATCCCCGACAGGTGTGTGATATAATAAGGGAAACCTTTAAAGATATCTGTACCGGAGGAAACTAAAGCTTATGAAGAAAAAAAAATCACCATTCTTAGTTATATTCCTATTTTTACTCTGTATTGCAGCTCTCGCGGTAGGAGCTTATGCGTACAAACGCTATATGCCGACGAAAGAGAAGGCAGATTTAACAGAACTGTATGATGGAAAAGATAATGAAGTCACTATATTCCTAAACTATGAGAAACAGACGGTAAGAGGTATCTATGCCGATGGACAGACCTACCTGCCAATTCAATGGCTCAACGATAATTTAAATGAACGTTTTTATTGGGATTCCAATGAAAAACAGTTAATTTATGCTCTTCCGGATCATATTGTATATGCCGATGAGAATTCAGAAGGCACTTCCGGAAAGAAGATTCTCATGAATACAGAAGATGGTGTGTATCTGACCTTAGGATTGATTCTAAACTATACAGATGTACGTATTCACGCTTATGATAATGACATTTTCAAACGGGTCTATGTGGAAAATACGTGGAATGGTATTCCTACTGCGACGGTAAAACACGGCGGTAAACTGCGATTGAGAGGCGGAGTCAAAAGTCCCATTATCACCGATATTATCAAAGATGACTCTGTTGTGGTATTGGAAACCATGGACAATTGGACGAAAGTCATGACAAAAGATGGACATATTGGTTACATGTCTAACCGCAAGATCAAAGACCTTCGTGAAGAAACTCCGGTCAGTACCTTTGAAGCTCCGGTCTATAAGAACATTTCTTTGGATAAGAAGATCAATATGGTATGGCATCAAGTTACCATAGAAGCAGCAAACAGAAGTCTGGAAGAACTTCTCTCAACTTCCCAAGGGGTGAATGTCATTGCGCCTACCTGGTTTTCCTTAAGCGATAATGATGGAAATTATGAATCTTTAGCCAGTAAAAGTTACGTCGATAAGGCACATGCGATGGGAATACAGGTTTGGGCAGTTCTAGATAATTTCAGCCGTGAATGTAGCCAGAATGTTCAGAGTGAAAAACTATTTGCCAAGACAGCTGCCAGAAAAAAATTGATTAGCAAACTGATGAAAGAGGCAGATACCTACGGATTCGATGGTATTAATCTGGACTTTGAAAGTCTGCAGGAAGCTGCGGGTGTTCATTATGTTCAGTTTATCCGTGAATTATCGGTATCATGTAGAGAAAAAGGAATCATTTTGTCTGTGGATAATTATGTTCCGGCGGCATATAACAAGTTTTATAATCGCAAAGAACAAGGCATTGTGGCAGATTATGTGATTATCATGGGCTATGATGAACATTATGCCGGTGGAGATCCGGGTTCCGTCGCTTCACTTGGATATGTAGAAAAGGGAATCAAGGATACGGTGGATATTGTTCCCAAAGAAAAAGTGATTAATGGAGTTCCCTTTTATACTCGCCTTTGGACACAAAAAGGCGATAAGATAACCTCTAAAGCAATGGGTATTTTTTCTGCGAAACAGTGGATTTCCGATAATAACGTGGAGCTGATATGGGAAGAAGAGATCGGTCAGTATTATGGGGAAGCCCAAACTGCAGATGGGTTCAGTTATCTTTGGATGGAGGATGCAAAGTCTTTGGGACTCAAGATGGATTTGATTAAGAAGTATGATCTGGCCGGTGTTTCGGGATGGAAGTTAGGTCTGGAAACTCAGGATATGTGGGATGTATTTGGCTGGAGATGATATTAACAGTAAGAAGATAGTTCAGAAGAAGATGTTTCAGAAGAAGATGTTTCAGAAGAAGATGTTTCAGAAGTGAGAATCCCCTGCCGGGTGAGCATGATACGTGGCAGGGGATTCTGTAACTGATTAACCACATTTGATGAAAAGAGATGACCCGATTATGCATAAGAAAAAACTTCGTTTTTTTACTATTTGGACTTTTATGATTTTGCTTGTATTCTCATCGTTTATATATGTCAAAAAAAATACTGATAGAAAAATAGTAAAATTAATGGCAGGTACTCCTGTTGAAACCTCTTATTGCATAGTGGAAGGCAAATTTCCGGGCAAAACTATATTTGTTATTGGAGGTACCCATGGCGATGAAATTGCCGGATGGAAAGCGGCAGAACAGCTCAAAAAGATGAAAGCTCCGAAAAGCGGTACATTGATTATTCTTTCGCCTGCTAATGCACCCGGATGCAAAAACAATCAAAGAAATGTGGAACCATACCGGGATCTAAACCGTTCTTTTCCGGGAGACAAGAATCGTGACTTGACTGACCAACTGGCAAGCTCTATCTATAAGACCATTTTAGAAACTTCACCGGATCTTGTCATTGATCTGCATGAGGCTTACCGAGAGAAAGGAAACAGGGATTTTCTGGGTAATTCAATTATCTTTACCGATTTAACAGGCATCGAGGAACTTGTATCCTATATTATAGAAGAGACACAGTCCGGGGCACTATGTACAAAACCATTTTCCTATTATGGCCCAGCACCGGTGGGCAGTCTCAACTATGAGGTGACACAAGGACTTCATATCCCGGTCATTACCATTGAAACTTCAAAAGAAGATCCGCTAAAAGAACGAATCAATAACCATATTCAACTCGTCAAAAAGATTTTAGAGGTTTTACAAGAATCGTAAGTCCAATATAAAAGGACGTAGTGGAATCCCAAATTGAGATTTCTCCACGTCCTTCTGTATATTATTGCATTTACAACATTTTATCGTAATAAATTAGTAACCAACTGCTTTTCCATCACGTCTTGGATCCGCTCCACCGCGAAGTGTACCGTCCGGAAGCATCACTACAGCCTGTACACATGGGTAATCCATCCAGTCACCGGTTTCCAGTACCGGATGTCCCAATGCCTTTAAGCCATCAATGACAGATTTGTCAATACGTGTTTCAATCATAATCGTTTCATCACTCGTTACCCAGTCGGAACCTGCATGAATTCTCGGGCTGCTGATTGCATCCTGGATATCCATATCAAAGTCAAGGACATTAGAGATAACCTGTACAATACCGGAGATAATTCTCTGAGAACCCGGTGCACCTATGGTCATAACCGGTTTACCATCTTTTAATACGATAGTTGGAGACATGGAACTCATTGGTCTCTTGCCCGGCTGTACTTCATTTGCCGTGCCTGTCTCCGCATCAAAGTCATCCATTTCATCGTTCATGATGAAACCGTAGCCTTCCGGAACAACACCGGAACCGAATACATAGTTAATTGTCTTTGTCACAGCAACAATATTTCCCTCTTTATCCATAATGGAGTAGTGAGTTGTCTGTGGGGATTCATAAGACCATGCATCTCCGTGCTCGAATGTACCGGCCTTTGTAAGGTCAATCTGAGATGCCAGTTCTTTTGCATACTCTTTGGAAGCCATACCGGTTAATGGAACTTCGATAAAATCAGTATCTGCCGCAAAGAATCCACGATCCTTGTAAGCCATCTTCATCGCTTCAGTCAAAACATGAAGATGTTCAACCGAGTTGTGCTCCATAGAAGCAACATCAAAGTTTTCCAAAATATTTAAAATCTCTACAATTGTAGTTCCGCCTGAAGATGGTGGTGGGGAAGAGAGGATTTCATAGCCTCTGTAGTTTCCGCTTACCGGTGTTCTGAGTTTTACATCATAGTTAGCGAGATCATCCATTGTAAGGATACCACCGGTTTCGGTAACAGCCTTTACCATTGCCTCTGCAACTTCGCCTTTATAAAATGCATCAGAACCTTTATCACGGATCATAGTAAGTGTTTTAGCTAAATCCGGATTTTTTAGGGTATCACCTACAGAATATGGATATCCGTCTTTAAGGTAAATTTTTCCTAAAGCTTCATAGGTTGTAAGCTTTTCAAATTTTTCCATCATATCACGGTTCATAACAGCTGATACTTTAAAACCATTTTCAGCCATTTCAATAGCCGGATTCATAACCTGTTCTCTGCTCATGGTTCCGTACTCTTCCAAAGCGTGCAGCATACCTTTTACTTCTCCCGGTACGCCTACGGAAGGACCACCTTCCCATTTGGATTTATCAACTTCACCGGCAGCGTCCATTGGCCACATGCCCGGGGTTGCTTTTTCCGGTGCCGGTTCACGGAAATCTACAAATACATTCTCACCTGTTTTTGCGGTATGTATCATCATGAAACCGCCGCCACCAAGTCCTGAAGATTGTGGTTCACATACGCCCAATGCAAATGCTACTGCTACTGCTGCATCCACTGCATTTCCACCATTTTTGATGATTTCCGCACCAATCTTGGATGCCTCGTACTTACCGGTAGACACAACGCCATTTTTACCATTACCATCACGGTCATCTCTCTTGATCTGACCGGCCTCATCATAAGGTTTCCACTCTCCATCATCTGCCACTTGTTCTGCTGCGGTTGTCTCTGCTGCAGTTGTAGGCGCCGCTGTTGTTTCTGCCGGCTTAGCGGGTGAAGTACATCCCACGATTGTGGATGTCATCATGATTGCCGCCATCATTAACGCTAGTTTTCTTTTTTTCATCTCTATCTCTCCTTTTTTTAATTTAAAAATGTGCCTAATCTCGCTCCACCTAAATCCGAACCATCCGATTTTGTAAATAACTCATCATAAGTCGGAACATTCGTGAATACTACCGGTTTGTCCATGTAAAATTGATCATAAACCTTGGTATATTCAATAATACCCTGTAAATGTCTGCCTACCCGTTCTTCAATAGGATGACCTTTTTCATCATACGGTACATATAAAAATCCAAGTTCCGCACTCTTTACATAGTCCTTATCCTGTCCGGTCAGTGCCAGACGTTCATTCGTTGCTCCTCGTAAACGTCCTTGAGATGCATTCGCTGATTCCATTAAGAGCGGAATCGTATCGGTATAGTCGCCTAACTCTCTGTGCGTAAGACCATGCAGATTCATCGGTGATGGTTCAAGAGACATCTGAATACCATTCATTGCCAGTTCCATCATACCGGAAGCAGCCAGATCCATACCCTTTTCATGAGAAACCGTCGCATTGATAACCGGATATTCCGGCGAAGCTTCATGAAGGTCAAAAGTAAGATTTATATCTTCTTTTCTAATTAGTTCTGCAATTGCATAAGCTGCCTTCTCAGTTGGATTTCCGTCCGGACGACCCGGATAGGCTCTGTTAATATTACGTGTTTCAGAACCGGAAAGCTGCTGCCCCGATGCTGCATGCACATACACATCCGGATCCGGCCATTGGTCTATCGGATTCGATGCTCTGGAACCATAGCGAAACTTCCGTTCTCCACTCTTCGTCTGAAAGTGCAGATACTGTGGAGATGCCTCCTGCGGATCGTTATGGGTCATGCCGCTGTGGTTTGTATAAGGGAGCACATACACGGTTCCCTGATCGACTTTTGCTGTTTCGATAAACGTGATGGCGGCCATATAACCAGCCGGTTCATTTCCATGGGTACCACCCAGCACAAGTACACTGCCACCCGGTTTTTCGCCTTTAAGCACATACACCGGTGTATCCATATTTGTGCCTTTTATTCCATCAAAATATTCTGAAAGCATCTTTGTTTCCGTCACACTCTCACCCGGTTTTATTTCTCCGAGATTTTTAAGTGAAAGGAAATTCATGCCTGCAACCGTTGCTATCGCCAGTGCTGCCGCCAGACATACTGCTGCTGTTATCTGATTTTTTTTCATGTCTGCCTCCTGTTTACTTAATCATCAATAGCCGTAAGACCATTGGTATCACAACGAGTGCTGCATTTGCCTGCAGGGTAATCTTTTTTTCGTCAAACATATTCCATATGGTAAATATTAAAACCACTGCTACGATTGCCCTGTAAATTAATGTAATCATATTTTCCCTCCCTATTTCAAAACAATAAATGGTGCCAGTGTTTTACCGAATACGATAAAAATAATGGCCCAGACAATAATAATCAGTGACGGGATGAGACATTTTTTCAGTACTGTCGTATACTTTTCAAGTCCTACTACCTGTGCGGCAAAGATACCGGCAAGTGCGGTAGGAGGCATCATATCGCCTAAAGAAGCGATAAGTGAAATGGCTGCTGCTGTAATAATCTGGTCTTTGCTTAAAAAAGCCAGAAGGAATGGAACACCAAGTACAGAAGCTGCGCCGTAAGAAGAAACAGCACCAAACAGTGGAATTGAAATTGCCATAGCGATGTAAAGGAATGCATCCGGAATACCAATACATGTGGTTACAATAAAGCCCCTCACGCCGGTCAGTGTCATAATCTGGATGAACATACCCACGCCCATTAAAATGCCAAGTACGGGAAGAACCGTTTGTACGGCTTCCTTGCATACTTTTACCACATTAATCTTATAACCGGTGAATAATCCAATCACAGCGGAAAGCATAAAGATCAATGGCATACCGAGATTAGGGAATGACGGTATTGTTTTATTTACTACCATAAGAATAATGGCTACAAACAATGGAATATAAATTTTCATTCCAAACTTTTCTCTCGGTTCATTGTTTAATCTTGTTTTAATTGCTTCATAATCTAGTTTTTTTACATATTTCAGTCCAAACATTAAGACAAAGACAAATGCCAGCGGAAAGGTAAGAAGAGCAAGGGGAAGTTCAAATCCTACATAAGGAATATCGATACCGCCTCCGATAATCATGACCGGAATATTAACCGGCGGTGCAATCATACCAAGGATACCTCCCATGGCCAGGATACTGGCTGTTTCAAGTTTTGGAATGCCCATCAGCATCAGTACCGGAGCCATAATCGAACCTGCTGAAAGTACAGCAGCTGTAGAAGATCCGGTAATCATACCCGGGAACATGATAACAAGCATAATCAGGCACAGTAGTAATGCCGGCTGCTTATGAAATTTCTCAATAATCAGAGAAGACAGTGCATCCAATGCTCCTGATTCCTGGATGACTTTCATGAATATCATGGCTGTTGTGATAACCAAAATCGTATCTACATAAGAAAATGTACCTTCCACTAAATGGCGAAGAGGAATCCCATATCCACCAATTAATGAACCGATCACTGCAGATAGTACCATCGAAATACTGACAGGGAGCTTAAGGAGAAAGCATCCGGCTGCAAACACAAATACCATGACCAAAAAAATTATACATTCGATGCTCATATGTACCTCCTAAAATCTTATTTAAATGCGGCTCCTAATTTGCCAACGACATCTGCCATGCTGTCAACTACATCCATAGGGATCCCGGCTGTTGCTGCCAGTCCTGACATAAGTCCATCTTTATCGCCGTCTTTTACTACAATTGCATAATTTGCTTTTTCAAAACTTGGTGCTATGAATTTATCAGACAAATCACCACGTCTTGCTTCACCACCAACATGTACAGCAATAATCGTAAGTCCTTTTTCTGCTGCGGCATCAACTAATTCTTTTACTCGGGCAAGTTCTCCATTTGCATCGATTCCGGCTGCTCCAAGACCTTTAGAAGAACCGCCTACTGCAAGTACAAGTGTTTTGGCATCACCAATGTTTTCTGAAGTTGCCATACCTTGCTTATCACAAGTAATATTGTTTTTATCCAGCATTGTTTTAACCATTTCAAAATCTGCACTCTGTCCAACCGATGTAAGTAATACCGGCTGCTCTGCAATTGCTTCCTTAAGACCTTCCACTGCTGCCGCAGCTTCCGTTCCAGCCTGTTCCGCCACTGTTTCTGTCTTAGCAGGTGCCTGTGTCGTTGTGGTTCCTGATTTTGATCCACCTCCACATGCGGTGATTGACATTGCCATTGCTAACATTACGGCTCCTGTAACTAAATGCTTTTTCATAATTTAAATCCTCCTTGTATTAATTTATTTGTAACTAGATATTAACACACGTCAATACAAACTTCTATTTCTTCTCTTATTTATCTCTCGTCTTGTTGCATAAAAAAAGAGCCATTTTTTAGTGATTTTGTATAAAATCGCGATTTCAAATGGTTCTTTCTTAAATATAATTTTGTTATTTTTCCATTAGATTAAGTGATAACTTTGTTTTGGTCTTCCTTTTTTGCCATAAGTATTTTTCACATCTACGGCTCCCGCTGAAGTCAGATGCTGCATATAGCGATAGGCTGTCTGAAATGCCAGACCCGTCTTTTGAGCGATTTCTTCTACGGTCAAATACTCCGTTTCATCGGTAAGTGCATCTCTAATAAGTTCCATCGTAGAAAGGCCAATTCCCTTCGTTGCAAAGATTTCCGCAGTCTTTTTTACCTCTGCCTTTTGGGTTTCTAACAGTCGAATATGCAGTTTGATCCGTGAAATGATATCCGGTGCTTTAATTGGTTTTGTCGCAAAATCGCTGGCTCCTGCTTCTAAAAAACGATCTGCGATCTCCTGATTCTCATCTATGGTAAATACGATAATGGGAATGCAGGAATTCAATTTTCGAAGCATCTCTACGCCCTGAACGCCGTTAATTCTGGGCATATGATAATCAATCAGAATCAAATCCGGCTTTTGCTGCTTATAAATATCCAAGGCCTCTGCCACGTCTCTTGCAATGATTCCCTCCCAACCTTGGCTCTCAATCACAGCTCTTAGCGCATATAATATCTCTTCATCATCATCAATGGACAGAATTCTAATCTGATTGTCTTTACTCTGATCTGCTTTCATCTATTTCTTCCCCCTTTAATTCCACCGGCAGCATAATTTCTATCTCTGTTCCGGCATTGATTTCACTATAAATCCGAATGGTTCCTCCTGAATCTGCAACTACCTTTTTAACAAAACTAAGTCCCAGACCATGTGAACTTCTTGTAGAAAAGCCACTTTCCCAAATAAAATCTAATGTTTTTTCATCAATTCCCTTGCCATTATCTTTAATACTAAATCTAAGTTTTTCATCATTATCTGTCTTTTTTATATCAATTACAAAATCAATTTTTCCATCCTCCGGAGGCAGCGCATAAAAAGAGTTCTCAAGTAAATTAACAAGTGCTCTGGAAAATCGGATTTTATTGACCATCAGGTGTTGATGTGTTGCCTGATTATCCACATGAACAAATTGTGAATACTCAGAAACAGAAATTTGTGCAAGGACTGAGTCTAAAATCTCCTCTGTAGAAATACAGTTCTGCTGATCTTCATAAAGAATCTCAGAAATCATGCGGCTCATCTTATCAATTGATGTCTCCACCCGAGATAGATAGTCCGACTCTTTCTCCCACGATTTTCCTTTGCAAGACATGCGGACAACCCCTACCAATGCTTGCGCCGATGTAAGTGGAGATTTCAAATCATGTACCAAATGACGCATCTCTAAATAGGTGCGATTTTCCAATACATGCATCTTGGTTTCCATAAGCATTCGTTCATTCTGTTCCTTCAGGTCATTCATGGCCAATAGGTTATTTTCATCCCTAATCAGGAAAAACAAAAGCAATGCCATGAACATCAGTCCAAAGAAAAAAATCATACTTGTAATATCAAGAGCTGATTCCATATCAAGAAACTTTGCCACCAGCTTTACATCCTTCGACATCTCGCCCCGACCGGTATAAAAATTACTTAATCCCGGCATAATATCTAAAAACTGCAGTGCTGTCATAAACACGATAACAAGGGCAACTTTTTTCCATAGGCTCACATAGTTATAATCCCGTTTTCCCAGAACAATCAATAAAATAATAAGTGCAAAAGCCGGTACCCCAAAATCGTACTTAATATGATGAATGTAACTAATCAAACTATAGACAGGTGGTATAATAACACATACAATTGCCGATTTTAACCATTTGGTAATCTTATAGCTGCTGTCCACCTCTATGGATTCTGATATAATATAGGCTCCGATCGCGTGGGGAAACGCTCTGACCGAATTGAGTGCTGCCAGTTTAACTGCTGCCATCCAAAGTTCCATCTTGTCTTGTGATATAATAGCCGCCAGTGTCTGCTCCGGTATCTTCAGCGTATTAATCGTTAGGAAGTAAGGCATACAAATACCCAATATCACTAAAAGACAACCCCAAAAAAACTTTGTTTTATTAAAATACCTGATACGGATTCCCATGGTTTCCCCCATCACCTCTACTAACGCCCCTTATTTTTCAAAATAATTGCAATTTCATTATTATCACCATTATTTTAACATGTTTTTTACAAGTTTACTATCACTACCCGATTACTTTTATAATCCATTTATTACTGCTCTTCTCATCATTTTCAAGCTATTTCTTCCAACTTCTTTTAACTTCCATTAAATTTTAATAAATTTTTCACATATGAATTGCCAACTGGTTATATTCCCGTCTTTGACAGTTAAAGAAAAGAAAAATCGCTACATCCATTGGTTTGCAAG
>JAVWRQ010000053.1:14275-15751 GCA_036634775.1 Clostridium sp. | reverse complement strand
TTTTTTACTTCAAATATTCCAGTGCATCCACCGGAATGCCGCCAAGCTGCATTTCAAGGAATAGACTGTTGCCTTCGATGGAATAATATTTGGTTGGTTCGGCTATATAGCCCAATAAACTACCTTGGTAGATGTACTCATCTTTCACTACCTGAATATCTTTTAACTGCCCACAGGTAATCGTATAATCATTACCGATATCCAGAATTACGTAGTTCCCGATTTCTTCATTTGTACCTATTTCCATGATTCTTGCATTGACCGGTGCATTGACCGGCTCACTTACATCGCTTTGAATAATTACTGCTGAATTACATTTGTACTGATCCAGCGTTGGAAAGTAGATGGTGGAATCCATGTTATAATCTAAGATTATATTTCCTGTGACCGGCCAGTCCAGTTTTTCTGTCCCCGTAAAATTCAGGGTTAGTGCTTTTGCTGTAGAATTAGCTGTTTCCGTATGGTCCGCTGTGTGATCCATGACATTTTCATTTGCATTTTCTTTTGCATTGATCTGTTCATTTCTCTGTGGTATGTCTTTCTTGTCATTGAGGGCATAAGAGGCATCGGAGTTTCCTGCTACCTGTGCTTTTGTTTCAGGCTCACTTTCCGCCAGCACACCTCCCGATTCGGGCATATCCAAATACGGATTTGCCTCCTGAACTCCATTTCCCTTGCGGATTTTTACCGTTCCTGCCGCAGCAACTATAGTCAGCAGGCCTAACACCAACATGACAAGGAATAGTTTGTCCTTGAACAATTGATTCATTTTATTTTTCACGTTTTATCACCTCGATTATATTCTTACCAAACCGAGGTGTCTTATTCAGAAATTACAATAATATTTTTATAATATTTTTTTAAAAGTTCCTCCGCGGTCCATCCGGCTTTTGCTTTCAAATTAGCATTATACTGATCAAATCCGTACCCGTGCCCGATTCCTCTGACCGTACAGCGTATATCCCCGGCATAATCTTCAAATGAGAATGCAGAAGAAGGGAGTCCCAGGGCATAGGCAATATCTTCTCCACTATAACTTTTTGAACCAACCTGTATCTTATCCACATATTCAGCCTCGTCTTTTTTTACGATCTGTATACTTGTAAATGCCTCTTTGGGCGCAAGCTCCGGTGAATCTTTCATCTGATTCAGCCGTCTTGCAAAATCCTCCTTTGAAAATCGGATTATACTTATGTAGTTTTCCGCTTCTACATCTTCGGGCGTCTCTACACGACATAAATATGGGTGCGCCTCATCTCCGGCTCTCGTGACTCCGGCGCTTACTTTATGAAATAGCGGTTCAATATAGTCACCGTCATATTGAATCACCATCCCTTTCGTCTCTCGCACGGCATCGCTGATGTTCTGATAATTGTTGGGAGCCTCCTCTTTCCCCCACAATTCCTCCATCTCTCCGATTTCCAACCGATTCATATTTAAAGCAGCTTTTTCGATTCTCTCACGTTCGACTGACTG
>JAVWRQ010000053.1:0-14175 GCA_036634775.1 Clostridium sp. | reverse complement strand
CTACTATATTTATGCTTTTTTATCTACTTCTACTTTTACTTTTTTGAGATGCCAGATATCTTTGACATATTCCTCGATAGTACGGTCAGAGGAGAATTTGCCGGAACATGCCACATTCATCATAGCCATTCTCGCCCAGCGTTTTTCGTCACGATAAGCTTCTTCCACCTTTTTCTGTGCATCTGCATAGGAGCGGAAATCTTTCAGAATAAAGTAAGTATCTGCCTTGGAACTATTCTTGGTATTCAGTAATGAATTATAAATGTCGCGGAACAGTTCCGGATCCTGTGGTGAATAGTAGCCGTTAATCAGCTGCATCAGCACGCGGCGGATATCCTGATCGGTATTAAATATCTCGACCGGATTATAGCCTCCGTTGTTCTCGTAGTTGATGACTTCATCGGCACTGAGACCAAAGATAAAGGCATTTTCTTCGCCTACTTCTTCTACGATTTCTACGTTTGCCCCATCCATGGTTCCGATGGTCGGTGCACCATTTAACATGAATTTCATGTTGCCGGTACCGGAAGCTTCTTTGCTGGCCGTGGAAATCTGTTCACTGACGTCCGCTGCCGCAAAGATGATCTCTGCATTGGATACTTTATAATCTTCGATAAATACGACTTTTATCTTGCCGTTGATGGACTTATCGTTATTGATTACATCTGCCACGGAATTAATCAGCTTAATGGTCTTTTTGGCGATCTGATATCCGGCCGCCGCTTTCGCACCGAAGATAAAGGTTCTGGGAACCATATCCAAATTAGGATTGTCTTTTAACTGATTGTATAAATACATGACATTTAAAATGTTTAAAAGCTGACGTTTGTACTCGTGAAGACGTTTGACCTGTACATCGAAAATCGAGCGTGGATCTACATCGATTCCGTTGTGTTGCTTAATATACTTCGCCAGACGCTGCTTGTTGCGGTACTTAATATTCATGAATTCCTGCTGGCATTTTGCATCATCCACATACACAGCCAGTTTACGAATATGGTACAAATCGGTAATCCACTCGTCCCCGATCTTCTCGGTGATCCAATCAGCCAGAAGTGGGTTACCATGAAGCAGAAAACGTCTCTGGGTGATGCCATTTGTCTTATTATTGAACTTCTCCGGCATCATCTCATAGAAATCTTTTAATTCTTCTTTCTTTAATATCTCTGTATGAAGTCTGGCTACACCATTGACCGAGAAGCCGGCTACGATAGCCAGATGAGCCATCTTTACCTGGCCGTCAAAGATAATCGCCATATTCTTTACTTTTTCATAATTGCCCGGATAGCGGTTGTTGACATCCACTAGGAAACGGCGGTTGATTTCTTCCACGATCTGGTAAATACGCGGTAAGAGTCTGGAAAATAGTTCAATCGGCCATTTTTCCAATGCTTCTGCCATAATCGTATGATTCGTATAGGCACAGCAATGGGATGTAATCGCCCAAGCTTCGTCCCACTCCAGATGTTCTTCATCCAGCAAAATACGCATAAGTTCAGCTACGGTAACGGTCGGGTGGGTATCATTTAACTGAAATACCACTTTCTCCGGCAGCATATGAATATCATCATGTCTTTCTTTAAACTTATTGATTGCCGTCTGAACACTGGCAGAAATGAAGAAATACTGCTGTTTTAAGCGCAATTCTTTACCGGCATAGTGGTTATCGTTGGGGTACAGGACCTCTACCAGATTCTTAGCCAAGTTCTCCTGTTCTACTGCCTTTTGATAATCGCCCCGGTCAAATGCCTCCAGACTAAAGGTATTAATTGGCTGTGCATCCCACATGCGCAGCGTATTTACTACGTTATTACCATATCCAACAATCGGCATATCGTATGGAACGGCCATCACGGACTGATAACCTTCGTGTGAAAATGTATTCTTTTCGCCATCCCATACTGTTTTTACGGTACCGCCAAACTTAACTTCGGTTGCGTATTCAGATCGGCGAACCTGGAATGGATAGCCGTTCTTCAGCCATTCATCCGGCACTTCTACCTGATAGCCATTCTCGATCTTCTGTTTGAACATACCGTAATGATAACGGATTCCGCAGCCATAGGCCGGATAGCCCAGCGTAGCCAGAGAATCTAAGAAGCAGGCAGCCAGACGCCCCAATCCCCCGTTGCCAAGAGCCGGATCCGGCTCCTGGTCTTCGATGGCATTAAGATCAAATCCCAGTTCTTTCAATGCCTCCTGCACTTCTTTTATCGCTCCCATACTGATAATGTTGTTTCCCAGTGCGCGACCCATCAGAAATTCCATCGACAGATAATATACTTTTTTCACATCGTCTTTTTCGTATTCTTTATGGGTGGCAATCCACTCATCGATGATGATGTCCTTGACCGAATAGGCAACTGCCTGATACACCTGCTCTACCGTGGCATCTTCAATGGTCGTACGGTACTGATTCTTAACATTGTCAATAATATCTTTTTTTATCGTTTCTTTATCAAATGACTGCATACGTTTATTCCTCCTAATCAATCCGTAGTCTTCTCAACGCCCAGCATTACCTTTTCTCCGTTGATATTCCACTCTTTTGCGTATCCGCCGCTCTGTCCCAGTAAAATATAATCGGCCAGAACTTCTTTCTTGATTTCTTCCGCATGATCTTTTAAGAGTGTGGCAATCTTATCGTTATCATCCTGGAATACGTTAATATGGTTCATAACTTCAAAACCGGCTTCTTTACGCATCGTCTGAATCTTGCTGATTATCTCACGGATAAATCCTTCTTCGATTAATTCAGGTGTCAGATTCGTGTCCAGCACTACCGTGACCGAGTTATCGCCTTCTGATACATAGCCCTCGATCTGAGCGGTGTCGATTAACAGGTCTTCTTTGGTCAGCACGACTTCGGTTCCGTCAAAGTCAAAGGTCAATGCCCCTTTTTCATTTAAGGTATCCATCGCTTTATTACCATCGATCTCGCTTAACGTCTTCTTGATATTGCCCAATTGTTTACCATACTTTGGTCCCACGGTCTTAAGCTGTGGTTTAAAGCTGTAGGAGGTGAAATCCCGAACATCATCGGTGAATTTTACCGTTTTAACATTCAGTTCTTCTTCGATGATCTGACGATAGAACTCAGAAAGTGCGGTATCTGCTTTGACGAACATCTTTCCAATCGGCTGGCGATTCTTGATATTTGCTGTGTTTCTGGCCGCACGGCCAAACACGACAATCTTTAAGACTTCGTCCATAGAGGTTTCTAATTCGTTGTCGATCCAGTCTTCATGAACCGTTGGGAAATCACATAAATGAACACTTTCAGGTGCCTTTGCATCGATTCCGGCAACCAGATTTCTGTAGATTTCTTCAGCCATGAACGGAATCATCGGTGCCGATGCCTTAGCAATCGTCTCCAGCGCCGTATAGAGCGTCATATAAGCATTGATTTTATCCTGCTCCATGCCCTTTGCCCAGAAGCGCTCGCGGCTTCTTCTTACGTACCAGTTGCTCATATCGTCTACGAACTCCTGAAGTGCTCTGGCAGCCTCCGGAATGCGGTAATTCTCCAGATCCTCATCCACCTCTTTGACTACAGTATTCAGTTTGGACAGCAGCCAACGGTCCATGACCGGAAGTTTATCGTACTCTAATTTATAGTTGGTTGCATTAAAATTATCTATATTCGCATAAAGCACAAAGAATGCATAGGTGTTCCAAAGGGTACCCATGAACTTTCTCTGTCCTTCCATCACGGCTTTACCATGGAATCGGTTCGGCAGCCAAGGTGCACTGTTTACATAGAAATACCAGCGGATGGCATCGGCACCATAGGTATTCAGTGCGTCAAACGGGTCTACTGCATTTCCTTTGGATTTACTCATCTTCTGACCGTTTTCATCCTGTACGTGTCCCAGCACGATTACATTCTTATAAGGTGCTTTGTTAAACAGCAGGGTGGAAATGGCCAACAGAGAATAGAACCATCCACGGGTCTGGTCTACGGCTTCTGAGATAAAATCAGCCGGGAACTGCTGCTCAAACAGGTCTTTATTCTCAAATGGATAATGGTGCTGTGCAAATGGCATGGAGCCGGAATCGAACCAGCAGTCGATTACTTCCGGCACACGGTGCATCTGCTTGCCACACGTCGGACAGGTAATGGTCACATTATCAATATATGGGCGATGCAGTTCGATGTTCTCCGGACAGTTCGGTGACATGCTCTTCAACTCTTCGATACTTCCAATCGCATGTTGACAGCCGCATTCACATTCCCATACGTTCAGCGGAGTTCCCCAATAGCGGTTACGGCTGATGCTCCAATCCTGAACATTCTCCAACCAGTCGCCAAAACGTCCTTTGCCGATATTCTCCGGAATCCAGTTGATCGTGTTGTTGTTGCGGATCAAGTCTTCTTTTACATCGGTCATCTTGATGAACCATGACTCTCTTGCATAATAGATAAGCGGAGTGTCACATCTCCAACAGTGTGGATAGCTATGCTCAAATACAGGGGCAGCGAATAACAGTCCCCGTGCTTTTAAATCGTCTAATACCAGTGGATCGGCTTTCTTACAGAATGTGCCTGCCCATGGTGTCTCTGCTGTCATCTCACCTTTGCCATCTACTAACTGTACAAATGGCAGATTGTAATTCTTGCCGACTTTGGAGTCGTCTTCACCGAATGCCGGTGCGATATGGACGATTCCGGTACCATCAGTCAGTGTTACATAGGTGTCGCAGGTGATATAATATGCCTTTTTATGCTGTTTTTCGCATAGTGCTACTGCACAGTCAAAGAGTGGTTCATACTCTTTATATTCTAAATCCTGTCCCACATAGGTTTCTTTTACTTCGTAGGTATCTTCACCCAGGACGGTGTCGCACAGTGCTTTCGCCAGATAGTAGACGGTTCCGTCTTCTTTCATCTGTACTTTTACATAAGTCTCTTTGGGATTGACACAAAGTGCCACGTTCGATGGGAGGGTCCACGGTGTGGTCGTCCATGCCAGAATATAGGCATCTTCTCCCCTCACTTTAAATCTGGCAATTGCGGAACGTTCTTTGATGTCTTTATAGCCCTGTGCCACTTCGTGACTGGAAAGCGGAGTTCCGCAGCGTGGGCAGTAAGGTACGATCTTAAATCCTTCATATAAAAGCTTCTTATCCCAGATTTGTTTTAATGCCCACCACTCCGACTCGATAAAGTCGTTGTCATAGGTGACGTATGGTTTCTCCATATCTGCCCAAAATCCGACGGTAGAAGAAAAATCTTCCCACATGCCTTTGTATTTCCATACACTGTCTTTACAGTGCTCGATAAATGGTTCCAGACCGTATTCTTCGATCTGCTCTTTACCATCTAATCCCAGCATCTTCTCTACTTCCAGTTCTACCGGAAGTCCATGGGTATCCCAGCCTGCTTTTCTCGGAACCATATACCCTTTCATCGTGCGGTATCTGGGAATCATATCTTTAATAACACGAGTCAGCACATGTCCAATATGTGGTTTACCATTCGCCGTGGGTGGTCCGTCATAAAAGGTATAAGTCTCACCCTCCTTACGATTGTCAATACTTTTCTCAAAAATGTGATTCTCTGTCCAGAATTTCTCAATATCTTTTTCTCTCTCTACGAATTTGAGATCTGTAGGGACTTTGTTATACATCCTTTTTCCTCCTGTCCGGTTCGCTCTAACGCTTCCTATAAAAATAAAAATAGCCCCATCCTATAACAGGACAAGGGCTTGCTTGCTTTATACCACCTATTACTGCATACACATCGTCGCTGTGATCAATCGCTTCGACTCCCATATGCGCTCCCTATAACGGAGGAAACCGTCAAAACTTACGACATAGATCTGCAATCATCTGCTGATCTATCCTTTCAGTCCGCAACTCCGGAGTGATCTTCGATTCCGTCTTACTCGCAGCAGGCTCTCACCGTCCCCACTTCGCTTTTGCTTTCTTATCGGAACTACTGTCTCCATCTATGTCTTTCACATTATTACACTTAATCTTGTTATTGTATCCACTTTCCACGATTTTGTCAAGTTTATGGAAAAGATTTGATTGTTATTTTTATGTCAAACTTTTGTTTTTTATTTTTTTTATGGTATTATAAGATAAAGAGTCTATGTATACAATATACTATTTAAAATTAAGGAGAACGCTATGAACCAAAGAAATCTCACGCTTCTGACAGACCTGTATGAACTCACTATGATGCAGGGGTATTTTAAAGAAAAAGATGCGAATGAAACAGTGATTTTTGACGCCTTTTACCGCAATAATCCGGATGGTAATGCATTCTCCATCTGTGCCGGTCTGGATCAAGTCATTGATTACATCAAAGGCCTGCATTTTGAACAGGAGGACGTGGACTATCTTCGAAGCGTTGGGCTTTTCGGTGAGGACTTTTTAGACTATCTGCTTCATTTTAAATTTTCAGGTGATATCTATGCAATTCCCGAGGGAACTCTGGTATTTCCAAGAGAACCTCTTGTGAAAGTCATTGCACCGATCATGGAAGCTCAACTGGTAGAGACTGCTATCTTAAACATTATCAATCATCAGAGTCTGATTGCCACGAAAACTTCTCGAATCGTCCACGCTGCTCAAGGTGATGGAATCATGGAATTTGGTCTGCGCCGCGCTCAGGGTCCCGATGCCGGTATCTACGGTGCCCGAGCAGCTATGATTGCCGGATGTATCGGTACTTCCAACGTATTAGCCGGTCAGATGTTTGACGTGCCGATCAAGGGCACCCATGCCCACAGCTGGATCATGAGCTTTCCCGATGAACTGACGGCGTTTCGTCTGTATGCAAAACTATATCCATCGGCCTGTATCCTGCTAGTCGATACTTATGACACTTTAAAATCGGGTATTCCGAATGCAATTACTGTATTTAAAGAGATGCGTGCTGCCGGTATTCCACTCACGTTCTATGGTATCCGTCTGGACAGCGGTGACTTAGCTTACCTGTCGAAACGAGCCAAGAAGATGCTGGATGCTGCCGGTTTCCCCGATGCAGTGATTTCCGCTTCGAATGACCTGGACGAATATCTGATTGACAGTTTAAAGATTCAAGGTGCTGCGATCAACTCCTGGGGTGTAGGGACGAATCTGATTACCTCCAAAGACTGTCCCTCTTTTGGCGGTGTCTACAAACTGGCAGCCATCAAGGACAAAGTGACCGGTGAATTTATTCCTAAGATCAAACTGTCCGAGAACAGTGAAAAAGTGACAAACCCCGGCAATAAGACGATTTATCGAATCTATGATAAAGAAGAAGGAAAGATTATCGCCGATTTAATCTGCCTGGTGGGCGAGATATTTGATGAAAATAATTCACTTCTAATCTTTGATCCGGTGGAGACCTGGAAGAAAACCCACCTGTCTCCTAATAGCTACACCATGCGGGAACTTCTGGTTCCGGTTTTTGAACATGGGACATGCATCTATGAATCGCCTAAGGTAATGGAGATTCGGGACTATTGTAAACAGGAGCTGGATACGCTCTGGGACGAATCCAAACGTCTGGTGAATCCTCATGAGATTCATGTGGATCTATCCAATGAACTGTGGCATATGAAGAACCAGCTGTTAGATATCTACCACTATAATGATTAGTGGATCAACATAAGTTTATAGAAAAGCGGGAAGATGGGGTGCTGCCTCATCTTCCCGCTTTTCTATTGATCACTTTATTTTATTTTAGCGATTCCACTAACCGATCGACCAACATATCCATATCTGACATTTTTTCTTCATTCATCGAGGATACCAAGCTGACCTGTTCATCCAGAATGGTCATGCGCTTCATGTTATTCTCTATAAATTCACGCATCAGGGTGCCGGACTGACAGGCCCAGGAACCATTTTCAATGATAGCCACGGTGCGTTTCTGCAGATTCAGCGCTTTCATATCCATAAGATAGTTATGCATCAACGGATAAATTCCCAAGTTATAGGTCACGGATGCCAACACGATGTGGCTGTATTTGAATGTCTCGGATATCAGCTGTGATACATGGGTGTTGGAAACATCATACATCTTAACATGAGTGATTCCTTTTTCCACTAATTGAGCTGCCAGTACATTCGCTGCCGCTTCGGTATTCCCATACATCGAAGCATAAACAATCATGACACCTTTCTCTTCCGGTTCGTAAGTGCTCCACTTGTTGTATTTATCCAGAATATAGCCTAGATCAGAGCGCCATACCGGTCCGTGAAGTGGGCAAAGCATCTTAATATCAATTGTACCTGCTTTTTTCAGCAGTGCCTGTACGTGTGGACCGTATTTGCCTACGATATTGGTATAATAGCGTCTGGCATCATCAATCCAATCTCTGTCAAAATCAACTTCGTCATTAAAGAGTTTTCCATCCAGTGCACCGAATGAGCCGAATGCATCGGCTGAGAACAGTACGCCATTCGTCAAGTCAAAGCTGACCATCGCTTCCGGCCAGTGAACCATCGGTGCGGCTACGAACAGAATCTTGTGTTTGCCGAACTCTCTGGTATCGCCTTCTTGCACTTGTTCTACTCTGCCATCGATTGGAAATCCGAACTGCCGCATGAACATGATTGATTTCTCTGTACTGATGATCTTAACTGCCGGATAGCGCAGAATAATCTCTTCGATACATGCGCCATGATCCGGTTCCATATGGTTGACAACCAGATAGTCCAGTTTACGTCCGTCCAGTACCGCCTGAATGTTCTCTATGAACTGACGGCCAATCGTCCAGTCTACGGTATCAAATAGAACGATCTTCTTATCTAACAGCAGATAAGAGTTATAAGAAACGCCCCTTGGAATGGGATGAATATTCTCAAAAAGGGAAAGCCGATGATCATTACCACCTACCCAATATAAATCTTCTGTCACTTTTCGCACACAATACATAATCTGAATCCTCCTTTGCTCTGTCAGGTCATCAAATTCAATTTTATCTTACACTTTTATCTTATACTTCTTCTATAAAGCTGCTCTTGCTCTCACCACAGTCAGGGCATATCCACTCTTCCGGAAGTGCATCAAAGAGTGTACCCGGATAAATATCGCTGTCAGGGTCGCCAACACCCGGATTATACTCGTATCCGCAGCCACTGCATATGTATCTTGGCCAATCCGGCTCTGTCTTCTTAGGAATCGCTCTCTTCATCTTCTTCATAGGCGGAGCTTCTTTCTTTGGCTCTCCGTTGTCCAGTGCCGCAGTAAGAAGAGGCAGAATCTCATTCACATCTCCCACGA
This sequence comes from Clostridium sp., assembly GCA_036634775.1. Lineage (GTDB taxonomy): Bacteria > Bacillota > Clostridia > Lachnospirales > Lachnospiraceae > Otoolea. The sequence goes on along the minus strand of JAVWRQ010000053.1, from coordinate 4,949 downwards.
TGCCATAGTCGGCATTCTTAAAGATCGGAGCATTCGGGTTATTATTAATCGCTAAAATAGTTGTGGCATCTTTGATTCCTTTTAGATGCTGTCCTGCGCCTGAAATACCGCAGGCAATGTAAAGATTTCCATTGAACTTCTGTCCTGACATACCTACGTAACGGTTCATCGGAACGTATTTGAGTGTCTCTGCTACCGGTCTGGAAGAACCAATGGCTGCACCTGCCTGAATCGCTAATTTCTCGATCAGTACCATGTTATCCTTGCTTCCAATTCCCTGTCCGGCGCTGACTACACGGTCTGCTTTACTGATTGGGGTATCTAAATCGATTCCCACCGTGAAATCATATCCGTCTTTCTTAAGTGATTCTACAATGGTCTCCACGCGTTCTTCTGCGGTTCCGTCTTTTAAAATCATCTTTTTTCTAGCACCTGTAATCGCACCTTTTGCAGATGGTCTGGCACCCGGAACGTTATTTTTCGGCATCTTTCCGATAATATGAGCTGCAATAACCACTCTCTGGATCTCATTGGTTCCCTCATATATAGTACAAATCTTGGCATCCCGGTAAGCACGCTCTACGTCCATGCCCTTTAAGTAGCCGGTTCCACCAAAGATCTGGAGTGCATCATTGACAATCTCAAGTCCCATATCCGATGCAAATTGTTTCGCCATAGCCGCTTCCATCGCATAAGATTCATGGTGTTCTTTCAGATCTGCCGCACTGTATATCAGAAGTCTGGACGCACGAAGTTTTGTAGCCATATCGGCAAGTTTAAAGGAAATACCCTGCTGCTGGCAAATAGGTGCATCAAACTGAATTCTTTCTTTGGAGTATTCCAGGGCGTTCTCATAAGCTCCCTGTGCAATCCCCAGTGCCTGTGCTGCGATACCGATCCGTCCGCCATCCAGCGTGCCCATAGCAATCTTAAATCCCTGTCCTTCTTCTCCCAAAAGGTTCTCTTTTGGAACTTTTACATCGTTAAAAAGAAGTTCTGCGGTAGCGGAAGAGCGAATGCCCATCTTGTCATAGTGGTCGCCGAACGTAAAACCTTCCCAACCTTTTTCTACAATGAAAGCACTGATTCCTCTGGTACCGATATCCGGTGTGGTGACTGCAAATACCACATAGATGTCTGCCTTGCCTGCATTAGTAATAAATATCTTGCTGCCGTTCAATAGGTAATAATCTCCGTCCAGAACAGCGGTCGTCTCTGTACCTCCGGCATCACTGCCTGCATTGGTTTCAGTCAGTCCAAAAGCACCTATCTTCTCACCGCTTGCAAGGGGAACCAAGTACTTCTGTTTCTGCTCTTCTGTTCCATATGCATAAATCGGATAACTTCCCAGAGATACATGGGCTGATAGAATAACGCCGGTACCACCGTCCACTCTGGATAATTCCTCCACTGCAATGGCATAGCTTATCACATCCAGACCGGCTCCGCCATATTCTTTCGGATACGGAATGCCCATAAGTCCCATCTGTCCAAACTTTTTAATCGCTTCTGCAGGGAATTCGTTTCCCTGATCCAGTAAAAGTGTGATCGGTTTTACTTCTGTTTCGGCAAATTCTCTAACTCTCGCCCGCAGTTCCTCGTGTTGCTCTGTCGTCTTAAAAAACATGCTTCTACCTCCTCTGTTTGCTTTACTATACATGATTTCCCTGATATTTTAATAACGATAATCGTTATTGTTATTTATAACTTAATAATACCCTTTTTATCCTGATTTGTCAATTAGTATTTTAATGAAAGGTCTAAAAAAAGACATCTCGGGAAACTTTTCTAAAGTTTCTCAAAATGCCTTTTCATATAATCAATTCTTATTCTTCCCAGTTGTGATAAGTTGCCTGAACATCATCGTCATCGTCCAGTAGATCCAGAAGACGATTCATCTTCTTAATGGAGTCGTCATCCGTAAGCTGTGCCCATGTCTGAGGAATCATCGTCACATCTGCTTCCATCATCGGAATCCCGGCCTGCTCCATCGCTTCACGTACCTTGGAGAAATCTTCCGGTGCCGTAATTACTTCGTAGCTGTCCTCTTCTTCTGAAAAATCCTCTGCTCCCATATCCAGAACCAACATCATCAGTTCGTCCGGATCCATATCACATTCTTCTTTATCAATGATAATCTGGCCTTTTTGATCGAACATGAAAGAAACACTTCCGGGTGTTCCTACGTTACCGCCGCCTTTGGTAAATGCACTTCTTACATTCGCCGCTGTACGGTTCTTGTTATCGGTCAAGGCTTCTACTATAATCGCTACTCCGTTTGGACCATATCCCTCATATGTAAGGGTCTCATAATTTACAGAGTTGGCATCACCTGCCGCCTTTTTAATTCCACGGTCAATGGTATCATTTGGCATATTATTAGCCTTTGCTTTAGCAATGACATCTCGCAAACGGCTGTTATTAACAGGATCTGCTCCGCCTTCTTTAACGGCTACCGCCAGTTCTCGTCCAAGTACCGTAAAAACTTTACCCTTTGCAGAGTCATTTCTCTCTTTTTTATGTTTGATATTAGCAAACTTTGAATGTCCCGACATAACAAAACTCCTCTTTCTATTTGTTGATGAATGAATTTATAGTATTTGCAAGTCAATGCAGAATCTTATTCATTCTATCATTAAATAGTAGGCTTTGCAAGTCTCTCTTCCAAATAGTCGTTCAGTTCTTCATTCTTTACATCTGTAATAAACATGTATCCGGGGGCATGGGTGATGACAATCGGTGGTTTTGCATTCTCGACGGCCGCCTGCGGTGTCACTCCACAAGCCCAGAATACCGGAATTTCTCCTTCGCGTACTTCTACTGCATCGCCGTAATCCGGCTTATTTATATCGAATACACCAACGTCTTCCGGATGTCCGATCTGAATCGGTCCACCGTGTACATTCGGAAAACGATCGGTAATTTCTTTGGCAATCTGTGCGTTCTCCGGAGTCATCGGTCTCATACTGGCCACGACCGGTCCGTTAAAGACACCTGCCGGTGCACAGGGGATATTCGTCTTAAACATCGGAACGTTACATCCCTGAGCGATGTGACGAACCTCGATACCTGCCTTTAAAAGTGCTTCTTCAAATGAAAAACTGCATCCGATGAGAAATCCCACAAAATCATCTTCCCAGTAGGAAGAAGCATCCGTCACCTCGTCTACTTTGACGCCATTCTTATAAATAAAATACTTGGGAATATCCGTCACCAGATTAGCACCTTCACCCATGGCGTGAACCATGGGACTGCCTTCAATAATCTCCAGAATGGGACATGGTTTAGGATTCTTCCTGGCAAATTCCTTGAAATCTTCTGCGTATTTCTTAGGCAGTATCACCAGATTGGCCTGTGCATAGCCGGCGCACATCCCCGCTGTCGGACGATTGATTTCACCCTTTCTTATCTTCTCACGTACTTCTTGGGGTGTCATTTGACTGTAATTCTCCATCTCAAATTCCTCCTTTTGCTTTTTAAATGCTCTATTTTTATTATAGGAGTATTCTTATGCTATGTCAATTTTTATCCATCATTTCATCCATCATTTTCAGTGACCATCATCGCTTTCCAGACTCGTTTAAGTGCGTCTGAGAAATTGGCTTTTCTCACATTTTCGATTGCGACCATATCGATGCGTCCGATTTCTTCTCCATTTAATCGATAAACCAGATATCCTAATATATCCCCCTCCGTTACCGGTGCCAAAATAGGTTCTGTAAAGATCCACTCTTTTTCAATTCCTCCAAAATCTTCCCCTTTCATACTGAGATATGAAAATATTCCGTTGATTGCAGCTTCTGCGGTATCCTTTACGCCTCCTATAATCGGTATGTCCGGCACGGAACCCGGTTCTTCGTCTCTGTACATCCGACAGTTGGCATAGCCAAAGTTAAGCAGCGTTCGGGCATCTCCAAATCTGATTTTAAAATCAGGTGCCGCTAAAATAACAGCAATCAGTTCGACTCCATCTTTTCTGGCTGTAGCGGACAGACAGTATTTTGCTAAAGAAGTAGAGCCTGTTTTAAGTCCTGTAACTTCAAAATTAGTAGCCATTTTAAGGAGTTTGTTTGTATTTGAAAGTCCGAATTCTTTACTTCCCTGTTTTGTCACATGGGTAATATTTTCCATCCATATCGTGGAATAGTTAAATATTTCCGGGTATTTTATAATCAATTCTCTGGTCATAAGTGCAATATCTCTGGCCGACATGGCGTGTGTCGTTGAATCGGTCAGACCACAGCAGTCCTCAAAATGGGCAGAGGTCATTCCCAGACCTTTGGCTCTTTCATTCATCATGTTTACAAAGGTTCCCTCATCTCCGCCAATCAATTCGGCCATGACCACCGAAGCATCGTTGCCGGATGCAATGACGATACATTTGATCAGGGTTTCCACGGTCTGAATTTCCCCTTCTTCCAGAAAGACCTGGGAACCTCCCATGGATTTTGCATGAGCACTGGTTACCACTTCATCGGTCAACTTGATTTTACCGGAATGCAGGGCATCAAAAATAAGCAGCAATGTCATGATTTTGGTGACACTGGCCGGGTTCTTGGCCTCATCTGCATTCTTTTCGTAAATAACCGTTCCGGTAGATGCCTCCATTAAAATGGCTTCCGGTGCCTGAATCTGTGGTCCATCCACAGATGAAATAGCTGCCGAAACAACCTCTGCTGCCAAGTCCGGTATGGACGCATAGGTATTTACTGTTTCCATTTGAAATAAAATCAAGATTGTGCATAAAATTGCCGCTAAACGTTTCATACCATCTCTCCATTTTTTTATTTTCCACTGATAACATATGGACACAGTACCTGTCTTTATTACATTTCTGACATCTTTCCTACATAATTCTTAATAAACCGTAATGGCAACTTTCCATATTTTATGCTATAATTCTTAAGTGAAGTATCACAGTCAGAGCAATAAATAAGAGCAACTCCTGA
>JAVWRQ010000052.1:0-15774 GCA_036634775.1 Clostridium sp. | reverse complement strand
CCTATTATACAAAACATTTTCGGATTTGTCATCCTAATTTTTGCTTTTTTCCGGATTCCTTTTCACCATTTTCTTTTTTTATACAGTATTTCGGGGAAAGATTCTGCTTTGCAGCTTCGCGCGCCGGAGTGCACAGTTATAACAGGGACCGATACCGTCATGGTACAGTCCCTGTTATTATGCAGTAAAATAAATGGCATTTCATGATTCCTCCATATTGCAGTTGAAGAATTCTGCATCATGACCGGTGTCCATCCCGACATGACAGTCGCAGACATTGCTGCAACCACCGGAATCACCGCTTCTGCAGCAGTCCACAGCAAGAGATAATTTAGCATATAATGCCTGTTCCAAATGGGTGGTATTTATAATTGTTTTATTTACCTCTCGATTGACACGGAGAATTTGTTCAATATCGCAGGTCGATGCTAAAACCTTCTGAATTTTTTCACCTTCTGCATTTAATATGTGAGAGAGAGCTGTTTCAACGAGAGCTATGGATCCGATTAAATCAAGGCAGGTATCATGTGCGCTTTCTGATGAATGATTGCAATATTCTTTGCAAATATCATAATTGCATGGATTTGGACAAAATCCCAAATCATCAGGATGGATTTCGGTCTTTATAATATGTGGATAACAGCCTTTTTTGATAGCCAGACAGTCAATTATTAAATTACCGCAGTCAGAGCAGGGGTTAAGTACCATGTTTTTAAACACACAATCCTTATGAATACAATAATCTTTAACAATCTGATTGTTACAATCCACAACAAAAAGATATAGATTATTATCCTTTTCAGCCGTGAAAATATATCCGGGAGAAATCGATAGGATACTTGCCATTTGCACAGAAGTGGAGCTGAAAATGATGCAGAGCTGCCCGGTGTCCTTATTTAATTCCGCAATACATCCGCTAAATGCAATTAGAAGTGTGTTGTCATGACAATCATAAGAAATTCCCACAATGGGATTGCCGGATTCTTTATTGTCATTTAGAAACAGACAGTCTACTTCTTTAAAGCAGCAGTCCAACTTGAAAATCTTGTTGCAGCATTTTTTCGATGCAGCCCAAAAACAGTCATCCTCATAATCATAGCAGATGCAAGTGTAATCCCGGCATGTTTCGTAGTATTCAGGCTCGGCAAAGCACTCATTGGTCTTCATGATTTTTCGCATGTAGGGGATTAAAAAATAGTAGCAGCAACCATCAAAAGCCATTCCTTCGTATAAAGCCTTACAATTTGACCGAATAGGGACTTCTTTTATACATTCAAACAAATCCATCTTTTCAAACCTCCCGTGATTATTGTTTCATAGCAGAATTTACATGTATATTATAGGGTATGATGGAAGTGGCGAATGTGTTAAAAGAATTTAAATAGATATAAAAATTATATCACTATCGGTTCCGCTCATCCATGCCCAGTTTGAGAGCACCCATAATTCCCTGGTTGTCATCCAGACTGGGAAGGACAATGTAGTTGTCAATATCCTGAAGTTCAGGAGTAGAAAGATAGCCATTTAAAAGTTCGATAACACCGGAACGAACCAGTGGCATCAATTGTTCCTGATGCATAATTCCACCGCCCAAAATGATCTTTTGAGGAGAGAGCATCATAATATAATTAACCAGAGCGACCGCTATGTAATAAGCTTCCAGCTCCCAGACTTCTTTCTGATCGGCCAGTTCTATGCCCTTTTTACCCCACCGTTCTTCGATCGCAGGGCCGGCAGCCAGTCCTTCCAGACAGCGGTCACCGTGGTAAGGACACTTTCCTTTATAGGTATCACCGGGATGTTTTGGCAGCAGAATATGTCCGCCTTCCGGGTGAAGCATACCGTGCAGTAATTTGCCATGGGCATATACGCCTACGCCCACACCGGTTCCAATGGTAATATAGATTGCATTTTCAAGACCTTTGGCACAGCCCCAAGTTACTTCCCCCAGGACAGAACCATTCACATCGGTGTCAAATCCGACCGGAATGTTCAGGGCTTTTTTAAATGCACCGACGATATCACAGCCGCGCCACGCAACCTTAGGAGTGGAGGTGATGCAGCCATAAGTGTTAGAGGAACGATTCAAATCAATGGGGCCAAAACAGCCGATACCCAGTGTTTCTATCTTTTTATCTTTGAAATATTCGATTAATTTGGGCAGAGTGATCTCCGGCGTTTCAGTTGGAACCGAAATTCGATCCAAAATCTTGCCATGTTCATCTCCGATGGCACATACCATCTTTGTTCCGCCTGCTTCAAGTGCTCCATAAATCATATTATTTCCCTCCGTATCGTCTTTTCATTGTTATGGTTATTTAAATATGTGATGTAATTAAACTTAAAGTTCCCATGATTGTGCAAGTTCCATAGCCATTTGGGAGAATCAGATTGTCGCCTTTTTTGACAGCATGGCCATCGATGGTACCTTTTCCGTCTATAATATCCACAATTAGAAAAGGATTATCTTGTGATAGGGTAAGGGATTCGCTGATATTGTATTTATCTACGGTGTAATTGCTGCAGGAGACCAGTTCCTTATGGGTATAGCCGGTGCAGGTCTCTGCTTTTCCGGACGTAATATAATCTTCATGTGGGCAGCGGATGACATCGATACTTTTATCGATATGAAGTTCTCTGGGTTGTCCGTCTGACAGCCGGTCATAGTCATATAGACGATAAGTGATAGAAGAGTTCTGCTGCGTTTCAATTAAAAGGGTACCGCCTTTGATTGCATGCACCGTGCCCGGTTCAATCTGAAAAAAGTCACCGGGTTTTATCGGTCTTACGCGAATCAGGTCTGACCATTTTTTGTCATGTATCATCTGAGCCAGTTCTTTTTTCGAAGAAGCGTTATGTCCGACAATAATTGAAGCGTCCTTGTCACAGTCCAATATATACCAGCATTCTCTTTTACCCAAAGCACCATGCTCTTGTTCTTTTGCATAGGAATCGTCGGGATGAACCTGAATGCTTAAATCATGTTTGGCATCGATGATTTTAACCAGAAGTGGAAATACATCTCCACTTAAATTCCCAAATAATTCCCTGTGTTCTTGCCAAAGACAGCTGAGATTTTTTCCTTTATAAGTACCCTCGGTCACCGTGCAGTCACCTTGAGGATGGGCACTGACAATCCAGGCCTCACCGGTGTCGTCACCCGGTATATCATAGTCAAATGTTTCCCGCATCCGGTTTCCACCCCAGATCATTTCTTTAAAGACAGGTTTCAAAAATAATAGTTCGTGCATAGTGGGTCTCCTTCTTTTTTGTATTCCTTATTTTAACATGGAAGAGCCTATCATACAACGTGGCATTTTTAAGGAGTAGGTGGAAAAAATTACGAAAGTATGGTAAACTTTCACTAAATAAATTCATTTGACTAGGGGGAGATGTCATGCTCAAGGTAATTGTGGCAGATGATGAGGAAAAAATATGCCAATTAATTGTAAAACTTGTAGACTGGACTTCTCTGGGGATGGAAGTGGCTGCCATTGCATCGAATGGAATCGAAGCGATGGAGAAAATCATTTCCCTGAAGCCTGATATTGTGATTACCGACATTCGCATGCCGGGATATGATGGTCTGGAACTCATTAAGAGGGCAAAAAGTGAAGGAATTAATACTGAATTTATTATTATCAGTGGATATCGCCACTTTGAATATGCACAGAATGCGATTCGCTATGGGGTTGGTGATTACTTATTAAAGCCAATCAAAAAAGATGAATTGATGGATGCATTAAAACGAATCGGTGAGAGATATCGGGAACGGAACGAGCAGCTTTCCTTTGAGGAGAAGGAGAGACTGGGACTTAAGAATGACAGCGGTCGTTTTCGGACTAATTTCTTCTCTTCGATTTTATATTCTTCGGAGAATATTGCAGACGGGCGTGAGCTGGAGGAGATGAATGAGCAGTATCATTATCATTTTAGCCAGGGGTGTTTTCGAATGGTTACGATTAAGTTCGATAACATCCAATCCGGTGGTCGGGAGATTTTGAACTTTTTAGCAGATAAAACAGCAGCACTTACAGAACAGCTTTTAGGTGACATTTGCTTTGATCAGGAGATTTACGTAGAGAGCAGCTATATCTATCTGATGTTAAATTACAAGGAGGAAGAGTCTAAGAATGTTCGCAGACAGCTGAAGGTGCTGTTGGATGAACTGAAGGTACTGGAATCCATCGTAGAAGGCATGGATGTGACCATCGGTGCCGGGAAAAGCTGTGATAGGTTAGAGCAGCTTCGCCAGTCTCTCCAGTCATCTAAGTGGATGGTACAACAGCGTTTAGTGGCCGGCACGGGAAAAGTGATAGAGGAAATCCCCAAGACCTCTTCGGATATTGTGGATAGCGATATTTTTTATAATTTCAATCAGAATATTACGAAAGCACTGGAAAGTCTGGACAACCATCAGGTCATGCAGTTGATAGACGGACTGAAAGCACAGCTGATTGGCTATGATAACATATCCGGATATGAGGTACTGCAGATGTCCAAGGAAGTCTGCAATATTTACCTGTTCCATATGAGAAATAAAAAAGTTTCGATTGATAATGAGAGTTCTTTTATGGAGAGCTATAATGCAGGTGCAGAAGACTGTGCGAATGTGGATGAACTTTTTGGTTTTCTAAAAAAAACCATAGGAGAGTCTTTTTTAAAGGCAGCACAGGGAAAGCGGATGGAAGACAACCGCCCGATTCGTCTGGCGAAGAACTATATGAAAGAACACTATATGGAGCAGGTGACATTAGAAGATATCAGCGCATTGGCGGGATTTTCGTCTACGTATTTCAGTGCTCTTTTTAAAAAAGAGACCGGGTCTGCATTCTTGGAATATCTTCAGTCTATTCGCATGGATGAAGCGAAAAAACTGTTGAAAGAGACAAATCTCAGCGTAATTGTGATTTGTGAAAAGGTAGGTTACAGTGACGTTAAGTATTTTACCAAATCATTTATTAAGCATACCGGTCTAAAACCGGGCGAGTACAGGAAGATTTATTCATAGAAGAAAGGCGTGCTTCTTATGAAATGGGAATATATTGTAAACAGAGTGAAATATCTGGTGGCAGCAGGAATTCTTTTGAATTTGATTCAGTTTGCAATCATTTTTGTTCAAGATGGGGGAAATAGCGGCCTTAAGATTATCTCAGGGATTATCCTGGGAGTGCTTTTGATACTTTTATATCTGGGATACAGTACCGTGTACCGGCCGTTTATCGCGGATCGAAAGGTAAAGCAGGTATTTGCCAGAGGTGATTCGTTTAGTGATATTTTTGATATGCCATATAAGTTCAGTGAGGCAGATGAGGGAATGCTTCGCCGATTTGTTGAGATGTTAGATACAAAAGAGATTATTAATGTATCAAAAAAACAGGCAGAATATCTGGCATTGCAGAATCAGATCAACCCGCACTTTCTTTATAATACATTGGAAGGCATCAGAAGTGAAGCACTGATGGCAGGCGTGGATAGCATTGCGGAGATGACGGAGGCTCTGTCCACCTTTTTCAGATATACGATATCGCAGGTAAACAACCTGGTGACGTTAGAGGACGAGCTGGCCAATATAGAGAATTACTATTATATCCAACAGTTTCGTTTCGGGGATAAACTGGAACTCAGTATTGAATATGTACATGATGACGATACCGATGAAGCCGATATTCTGACCTATCGCCTGCCGAAACTCACCTTACAGCCGGTGGTGGAAAATTCGATTTATCATGGAATCGAAGAGAAGATAGGCAAAGGTCATTTGAGAATACGGATTACAGCGACCAAGGAAAATTTGATCATAAAAGTATCGGATGATGGTATGGGGATTGATGATGAGAAGTTAAAACGATTGAACTATAAATTGCGGGCGCTTACACTGGACGACGTAAATCCCAAGGTCTCAACCAAAGGCGGCATTGCTATTATGAATGTAAATAACCGTATCAAACTATTATTCGGAGAGAAATACGGGGTGCATATATATAGTCAGCCGGGCGTAGGAACGGATGTGGAGATTACACTTCCTATTGTGATAGAGTAAAGGACAATTGCGATGAAAGAAGAGATAGTCAGATTTCAGAATGTAACGATGGCAGCCGGCGGAGAACAATATCTGGACAATATGAACTTTTATATGCTAAAGGGCGAAACGATGGGGTTTGTTGCATCCAAAAGAAAAGGACGGGATGAGTTTCTGGAACTTCTTTGGAAAAACAGAACGATTGAATATGGCCGCATTTTTATAGAAGGAAGAGAAGTAAATAGCTATCTGCATTCACCCGGCGATCAGAATAAGGTATATCTGATTGGGAAAAAAAGCACTTTGATTGAAGGTCTGTCCGTGACGGATAATGTGTTTGTCATTCGCAAAGGATTTCGTAAGTTTATCATTAATGATCAGGTGTTGCAAAGGCAGATTACCTTTTTGACGAAAGAGCTGGGACTGGAGATTGATCCGGAGAAAAATGTCAGTCGGTTTACTCCACTGGAACGGTGTGAAGTGGAAATCCTAAAAGCGTATATGCTGGGATGCAGGCTGATTGTGTTGGTGGATTTAAGCGATTTTATTGGACAAAGAGAATTAGAACTATTTCAAGAGCGGATACGGGGACTGAAGAAAAAAGGACTCTCTTTTATTTACGTCTGCAATCACCATGAGGAGGCATTTCGAATCTGTGACCGCGTATCGCTATATTCGGATGGCTGCATCAAAAAAGTATTTGAAAAATCCGATATGACCGATGAGGCTATAGCACCTTATATTATGGAGTTCGAGGTACATTACTCCAAACGGAAGCAGGCAGATACCAATACAAAACTGGAATTCAAACATGTATATTCAAAACAAATGAATGACCTTTCTTTTAACCTGAAGGTCAATGAATCACTTACGATTCTGGACACAGACCATGTTGCCACCGGAGAAATAGCCCGAATTCTGACCGGAGAGGAGCCGGTGCTGTCCGGTGAAATCTTTTATAATGGGATTCCATACATTCCCTCCAGGGAAAAAGATTTTTTAAAGCGTGGAATTGCGATCATTCCAGAAAATCCAACGAAGACCTATTTGTTCTCAGAACAGTCCTATATGGAGAACCTCACTTTTTTATTAGATAAAAAATTAGGGAAAAGTATCGTGCGAAAGGTCTTTTTAAAAAGTGTACGGCAGGAATATAAAGAACTGGCCATGGGTGGAATTGATGAAACCGATATCAACCGTCTGGATATCAGACAGAAGTATGGTCTGGTATATTTTCGCGTCCTTCTTTATCATCCCCAGTTGGTGATACTGGTTCAGCCGGTTGCACATGGCGATATGATCTGCCGCAGATATGTGTTAGAATTAATTCATCGTTTAAAAGATGCGGGTATAACCGTGCTGATTTTGGCCGGCAGCATTTCTGATAATCTATATGTTTCTGACCGTTTGGTCGTATTAAAAAATGGAAAATCCATCGTTGAATTTAACTCAGATGAATTCTCACTCATCACAAAATAATCTTATATTAGAGACAGGCCAGGGGCAAGTTGATAAATTTGTCCCCTAAATTCAAAAGAATCCCCCCTTATTAAAAAAATCCGCAAATGATACAATTACTAAGACAAGAAACAGTAGAAAAAATGTATCATCAGTCGGAGGAAAGATTATGCAGGAAACAATTGTTAAACTGAGTAATATAAGTAAGAGCTTTCCCGGCGTAAAAGCCCTGGATGATGTATCCTTTGAATTAAGACCAGGTGAAGTTATGGCTTTGCTTGGTGAGAACGGCGCAGGAAAATCGACTTTAATGAAGATTTTGAGCGGTGTTTACATAAAGGATTCAGGAAGTATCAATATTTTCGGACAGGAAATAACTGATATGTCACCTCAGAAGGCTCAAGCCGTGGGCGTCGCCATTATTCATCAGGAATTGAATATGTGTCAGCATTTAAGTATTGCTGAAAACATATTTTTGGGAAGAGAGAAATCCAAGGGATTTGTTCTCAGCGAAAAACAGATGAATGAAGAAGCCACAGCTGTTTTACAGCGGTTGAACATCACGGTGGATCCATCCATGATCGTGGGTGATTTATCGGTAGGTAAACAGCAGATGGTAGAGATCGCCAAGGCACTTTCCACCAATGCCAAAATTCTGATTATGGATGAACCTACATCAGCACTTACTTCGACCGAAATTAACGAACTCTTTAAAATTATCAAAAAACTTCGGGCAGAAGGTCACGGAATTGTTTATATCTCTCACCGACTGGATGAGTTGAAACATATTGTAGATCGAGTTACCGTTATGCGCGATGGCCGATATATTTGTACGATGGATTTTGATCAAAGCCGTATGGACGATATTATTTCCAACATGGTAGGTCGTGAAATCAAAGAAAAATTCCCACGTGTAACCTGTGAAGTGGGAAAGAAGATTCTGGAAGTCAAGAATCTCAACGCAGGGCATATGGTTCGTGATATCAACCTGGAACTTCACGAGGGCGAGATCGTAGGAATCGCCGGACTGATGGGTGCCGGAAGAACCGAGACAACGAGAGCCATATTCGGAGTAGATCCAAAAGAATCCGGAGAAATCTGGGTTGATGGAAAACAGGTAAAAGTAAATTGTGTAGAAGATGCCATTACCGCAGGAATTGTATTAGCACCGGAAGACCGAAAGAAAGATGGTCTTTGCACGAAACTCAGTGTGCGTGATAATATCGCTCTTCCCAATTTGGACTTGCTTTGCAGCAAATTTGGGGTGGTAAATAAGAAAAAAGAAACAGAGATGGCAGAGAAAGCAGTTGAATCTCTCAACATTAAACTTCCTCATACCGATATCGATGCCGGAAGTCTTTCAGGCGGAAATCAGCAGAAAGTAGTAGTTGGAAAATGGTTGGCCAGAGATTCCAGAATCGTTATTTTCGATGAACCGACAAGGGGAATTGATGTAGCGGCTAAGGTCGAGATATATAACCTGATGAACCAATTGAAAAAAGAAGGCGTAGGAGTACTCTTCGTATCATCTGAGATGCCGGAAGTGATGGGTATCAGTGATCGGATTATCGTCATGTGTGACGGACGCATTACAGGAGAACTGGATATAAATGAAGCAACACAGGACAAGATCCTTAAGTATGCGACCCAGTTTGAGAATAAACTTGATAACGCCGAAGAAGCAGTTTGATAAAGACAGTCTGATAGGAAGATAAAGGAGAGAGATTATTATGGAAAATAAGCAGAGCGCATTTAAGAGGATCATGGCCGTCAGAGGCATGGGTCAGGTTCTTACCGTAACGGTTGGACTTATTGTTTTAAGCATTGTATTTGGAGTTATTAACCCAGTGTTCTTTTCGGGAAGAAACGTATCGAATCTTTTAAGACAAATTGCTCCGATTCTGTTATGCGGTATCGGTCAGTCATTTGTATGTATCACCGGAAACATCGACCTTTCCATTGGTTCTGTAGTCGGAATGAGCTGTATGATTTCAGCAACTCTGATGACCAGAGGCATGAATCCATGGGTTGCAGTCGTAGTGACCATCGTCTGCTGCCTCGTGATCGGTGTAGCTAACGGATTTTTAGTAGCCCAGTGTAAATTACCGCCATTTATTGCTACACTTGGAACGATGACAATTGCAAGAGGTATTGCACAAATCGTAAACAATAACTACAACACCGATGCAATCGGTGATGGCGCACAGGCATTTAGAGACTTTTTCTACTATGGAAAAATAGCGGGAATCTTTAACACAGTTATTATCGCTTTAGTATTGTGGCTGATTTTCAACTTCATACTCAGTAAGACCAAAGTTGGACGTCACATTTACGCAGTCGGAAGTAATATAGAAGCAGCCAAACTTTCCGGTGTCAATGTTGTTAAGACAACAACCGTTGCTTATATGGTCAGTGCATTCTGTGCATGTATCGTAGGTCTGGTTACTTGCGCAACTGCAGGTATGGGCACGATGGATGCCGGTAATATGTACGAGATGTACGCAGTAGCCGCTTCTGTAATCGGTGGTGTGTCTACACTGGGCGGTCAGGGAATTCTGGTTGGTACCATCGTTGGTGCATCCATCTGGGGTGTATTACAGAATGGTCTTCAGTTTGCCGGCGCTCCGGTCGCTATCAGAAATATCGTAATTGGTATCATCGTAGTGGTATCCGTTCTGTTGGATGTAATCGTAAGAAGCGGAAAACTTTCCAGAAAGAACAAAATAGTCAAATAAAACAAGTTATTAGAGCCAAAGGCTTTAATATAAAAAACACACAAAACAAGGAGGATTTTATTATGAAACGCAAAGCATTAGCAGTATTATTATCCGCAGTAGTAGCAGCATCTGCATTAGCAGGATGTTCATCTAAAACGGCAGAGACAACAGCAGCAGAAACAACCGTAGCAGCAGGTGAGACAACTGCAGCAGCAGAAGAGACAAAAGCAGCAAGCGGCGAAGCAAAGAAAATCTACTTAATCACCATGGATCAGATGGATCAGCACTGGGTAAATGTTGACAAGGGCGCTCAGAAAGCGGCAGCAGAACTTGGAAATGTTGAATACAAATGGATCGCTCCTGATGTAAAAGATGACGCAAAACAGATCGAATGTGTAAACAATGCAATCGCAGGCGGCGCACAGGCAATCATGATCGCAGCTAACGGCCCTGACGCAATCACAGCATCTTTAAAAGAAGCTGCAGCAGAAGGTATTAAGATCATCTACGTTGATTCCCCTGCAAACTTTGATGCAGTAGCAACTCTGGCAACAGACAACCAGGCAGCTGGTAAAACAGCAGGCGAAACATTAATCGCAGCATTAAAAGAGAAAAACGTTACATCCGGCAAGATTGGTGTAATCGGTGTAAATGCTTCTACTGATTCTACTGTAAAACGTGAAGCAGGATTCCGTTCTGCATTTGAAGGAACTGATTTCGAACTTCTTGAAACACAGTACAGCGATGGCGATGCAGCAAAAGGAAAAGACATCGGTGCTAACTACATTACACAGGGCTGTGTAGGCTTATTCGGAACAAACGAAGGCTCTACCGTAGGTGCAGGTAATGCAATTCAGGAAGCAGGCGGAGAAGTTTTAGCAGTAGGCTTTGACAAATCCGATATGATTCTTCAGCTTATCAAAAATGGTTACTTAGTAGCAACGATGGCTCAGAACCCAGACGTAATGGGATATGAAGGCGTTAAGACAGCAGCTGATGCACTTGATGGCAAAGAGCCGGCTTCTAAGAACGTAGATACAGGCGTTTCAGTTCTGGACAAAGCAACCGTTCAGTAAGAAATCCCTATCCGATGCAGCTCTTAGCTTCTCGGAATGCAGTTCTAAAAGTAAAAGTGGTGAAAAGGTGGTACCGGGATTTGCTTTTGAGGAGTAAATCCCACCCACATTTTTCATCACTTTTTTGTGTAATAGGAAAGTGCTCCTATTCAATATGTTATATGGAGGAAACGATGAATATCATTGGATTTGATATAGGTGGAACAAAGTCGGCGGTATTGCTTGCCCAAATAAAGCCGGACGGTATTGTCTTTTTTGATCGAAAAGAGATGGCTACAACTTCCGATTGGAGATATATTTTGAACACGTTGTGTGGATTTGCCAGGCAGATGGAACAAGAGCACGGTACGGCAGATGTGGCCGGTGTATCCTGCGGCGGACCGTTGAGTGCAGACCGTAAATCAATTTGCTCTCCGCCCAATCTTCCCGGGTGGGATGAGGTACCTGTCATTGAATATTTAGAAGATAAGTTGGGAATTCCTGTTTCTATGGAGAATGATGCTGATGCCTGTGCACTGGCCGAATGGCGTTATGGCGCGGGAAAAGGCAGTGACCATATGATATTTCTTACCTTTGGTACCGGATTGGGAGCCGGTCTTATTTTGGACGGTCGCTTATATCGGGGTTCATGTGGGATGGCCGGAGAGGTGGGACATATTCGGATGGAAGCAGATGGACCGGAGGGATATGGAAAAAAAGGCAGTCTGGAAGGTTTCTGCAGTGGCGGTGGTATTGGCCGTTTAGCACTTGAATATGTGGAACGAGAGAAAAAGAACGGAAGAATCCCTGCATTTGCAAGAGAAGAAGGTGCTGCATTGACCGCAAGAACTGTGGCTGAAGCGGCTAAAAAAGGCGATGAAGATGCACAGAATATCTACCGGATATCGGGCAGAGAGTTTGGCAGAGGTCTTTCGGTTCTCATTGATCTCTTGAATCCGGAGCGAATCGTAGTGGGCAGTATTTACACCAGGTGTGGAGAACTTTTGGAAGAATCAATGTACGAAGAAATCAGGAAAGAGGCACTTTTACAGTCTCGGGACATCTGCCAAATCGTTCCCGCTAAGCTGGGAGAACAGATTGGCGATTACGGAGCCATTATGGCAGCCGTATATCAGCAGCCTTTACTTTCCTCATCCTTTGTATTATAATAATTTAGATTCATTTTGCAAGTAGAAAGAATGAGATATAGGAGTTACTTATCCATGAAAAAAAGATATAGTTGGTATATTGTGCTACTCTTGTATATTGTATTTGTATTTTCCAATTCATTGACACCGGCAGTAGTTTCGGCAGAGAAGAGTGGATTTGCATTACAACTGACACATGAGATTTTGGGTATGGTGGGAATTTCGGCACGGTGGCTGACGGAACACGTGATTCGGAAATCTGCACATTTCACAGAGTATGCAGTCATGGGAATCCTTTTGTATCAATGTATGAGGTATAGCTTATGCAATGAGAACCTAAAGGGACGGATTCATATGGCGGCTATTTTTTTCATTCCTTTTGTAGATGAGACGCTACAGCTTTTTACAGAAGGACGGTCGGGGCAGATCAGTGATGTCTGGCTGGATATAAGTGGTGTGTTGTGTGGAACGCTTTTGTGCATTACATTTTTAAAAGTCAGGGATAGATATAAAAATAAAAAATAGACGGGAAATAAAAAAGTGGATAAAAATATTAGGATTATTCTTCAATATGATGGAACACGTTATGATGGATGGCAGAAACAGGGAAACACAGATCAGACGATTCAGGGAAGATTGGAGAGCGTACTGGAGAAGATGGCAGGCGTGCCAATCGAAGTGCAGGGATCGGGCAGAACCGATGCCGGCGTACACGCGCATGGTCAGGTAGCTAACTTCTTTATTTCGGAGAACTTTTTTAAGAATTGCGGCACTGAAACAAAAGACGGACGCACCGATGCGAAGTTTGTCAAAGAGTATCTGAATCACTACCTTCCTGAAGATATTGCCGTATTAGAGGCATCGGAAGCAGAACCAAGATTTCACAGCCGCTTAAATGCAGTATCTAAGACTTATGTTTACAAGATTGAGACAGCGGATAAAAAAGATGTATTTGAGCGAAAGTATAGATATAAAGTGGGACAGGAACTGGATCTGCAGGCGATGAGACGTGTGGCATCCTGCCTTGTGGGAACGCATGATTTTAAAAGTTTTTCTTCTCTTAAGAAGGCGAAAAAAAGTACGACCCGTACCCTTTCAAGTATTGAGATAACAGAAGAGGGCACACAGGTGATCATCACATATGAGGCCGATGGTTTCCTTTATAATATGGCGAGGATTTTGACCGGAACATTGATTGAAGTCGGTCTTCATGAGAAGACATTAGACGAAGTAAAAACGGCTCTTACCGGTAATAATCGTGCATTGGCAGGTCCAACCGCGCCCGCAGAAGGACTTTTCTTGGAAAAAGTAACATATTAAGAAAAAAATCCCAAAGGATGCAATAAGAACTGTATGCAATGCATTAATCTAGTAGAAAGGAAATATGGTCCATGTTTTTGTTAGGGATGTTTACGACCCTGGAAGAACCGGCAACCTATGACCGGACGAGTGATGAGAAGCTGCTTCACCTAGTTGCAAAAGGCGATGCGGAAGCATTTCATCAACTCTATCAGAATACGGACAGAACCATATATGGTTTTATACTGTCCATTATTAAGAATCCACAGGATGCGGAAGAAATCATGCAGGAGACATTTCTCAAGATCTGGACTTCGGCTGGCAGCTACCAATCTATGGGGAAACCACTGGCGTGGATGTTTACGATTGCAAGGAACCTCTGTTATATGAAGTTTCGCGACCAGAAACATGATTCGGATATTGGACTGGATGATTTAGCAGAGAGCGAGATGGGTGAATTCTGTCCTCAGATCGAAGATGCAGCGGATAAATTGGTTCTTTTTGCCGCATTGCAGATTTTGAAAGAAGAGGAACGACAGATTGTACTGCTTCATACAACTGCCGGTATGAAACATCGTGAGATAGCAGAAAGTCTTCAGATGCCATTAGCTACTGTACTGTCTAAGTACAATCGGGCGATGAAGAAGATGCAGCAATTTTTGAGAGAGGAGGGAGAACATTGACCGGACACTCAAACTTACCATGGAATAATGACGAGATAGCGGATCATTTAAAATCGGCAATGGACACCCTGACTCCCGATGTATTTGATAAAATCGATTTGCAGACACCGCAGGAACCTTACCGAGAGAGATCTAAGGTAATAAAACTTTATCACCATATGAGGATTGCCGGTATGGTAGCCGCAGCTTGCCTTTGTGTGGTGCTTTTGGGGAATGGGGTGGCAGCATTCCAGAATAGCAGAGTGGAATCATTTATTGGGATTGATGTGAACCCAAGTATTGAGTTATCGGTAAATCGTAATAACAAGGTGCTAAAAGCCGAGGCTCTGAATGAAGATGCAACTGAGATATTGGATGATATGAAACTTAAGAATGTAGATTTGAATATTGCAGTGAATGCGGTAATCGGCTCGATGGTGCGCCATGGATATCTGGATGAAGTAGAGAATGCGATTCTGGTGACAGTATCCAATGACGATCAGGAGAAGGCAGCATCACTTCGCAAGGATGTGGTGGGTGATATTGAAAGCTCACTGGAAGAACATAAGCTGGAAGCGGTCGTATATGACCAACAGGCAGATGTGACAGACGAAGTGAAACGCATTTCCAAGGAATACGATCTTTCTTATGGGAAGGCATATTTTCTTCAGGAACTGGTGGCAGAGAATAACTTGAGTGATGAAGATTTGAAATTATTTGCCGGTATGACGATGGAGGAGATTTCCAGAGAGATTGCAGAACGTTCTTATAATATAAGAAAAGACAAAGATACTAAGACCGATGAACACTCTGTAGTTTCGGAAGAAAGTTTAGGAAAAGTGACTACGACAGCGGATTCATCTTCAGCATCCGCGAAAACAGAACCATCCACCGAACCTTTAAAAGAAACCACATCGGGTACGACATCCGGCTCGACGTCCGGTTCAACATCCGGAACCACATCGGGTACAACGACTCCCGCTGCGTCAGTGCAGTCTACGACATCGGCCACGACCGGTGCCTCGGAAAGCCAGGATGGCGAAAATACAGGAAATAATAAAAAAGTAAAAATCGATTATGTAGATTACGATGGCGGTAAACTGAATGTGGTATTTAAAGATAAAGTAAAGTGGAAGAATACCACGGTATCGGTAAAGGATGAGAATGGTGAGAGCTATTCGGCCAAGTTTACAGATACAGCATCGGATTCCTGTGAGATCGAGGTAGTTGGATTACCGGGAGGCGTAAACTGCACCTTTACACTGGGTGGGGTTGCTTCCAAAGATGGTGGTGCCTATAGTACAGTGAAGGGGTATTTTGATACACCGGATATCGCAGATGATGCAAATGAAACTGAAGAAAAGAAAACTACGACTCCGACCGAGGCGGTTAGCGTTCCTGAGACTCCGACCG
>JAVWRQ010000051.1:0-15949 GCA_036634775.1 Clostridium sp. | reverse complement strand
TCGATGACCCAGCCGGGGCATCAGACGGAGTTTAAAAAGCTATAATTTTTTATTTTAATTATTTTTAATTTTCCTCTTGACAAACAAGTTTAAAAGGATTAGGATTAGGGAAATAAAAAAACCGTTGAGAAAGAGAAGTAAGCTAACTTGCAACATTCCAGAGAGCCGTGCATGGTGGAAGCACAGTATGAAGCGAATAGCCGAATGGACTTTTGAGGGCAGTCTTGAATAACAGTAGGGACTGACGGAAACCGCGACCGTTATTTAGCGGCATATATGTTAGTATATGAAAGAGTGGACTTTTTATAAGTCAATTTGGGTGGTACCGCGGATTAATAATTCGTCCCAGATACAGGAAACTGTATCTGGGACTTTTTGCGTGCAGACCAATGAGACCAGCGTAGCGACCGAGGAAAACCAAAGGTTTTTCGAGGTGCTGCTATATACGTTCCCCCCACTCCTTCCTCTAAGCAAACGCAACTCATCAACCAAATCAAATCAAACAAAAATGGAGGAAACAACTATGAAAAAGACAACACTGGCAGCATTATTAATCGGTACTATGGCAATTACAACACTTTCCGGCTGCTCTTCTGCTCCCGAAACCGCTACGACCGCAGCAGCAGAAACCACAGCAGATGCTGCTCAGACAGATACCACTGCTGCAGCTGGGAACTACACGATTGGCATCGGACAGTTTGCCGTACATGGTTCTTTAGACAACTGCCGTGAAGGTTTCATTCAGGGACTGGCAGAAGAAGGAATCATCGAAGGAAAGAACCTCACTCTTATTTATGAAAATGCCAATGCCGACGGCGGTACATCCGCTCAGATTATTGACAAATTCGTCTCTAAGAAAGTAGACATGATCTGCGCCATTGCAACTCCGGTTGCTCAAAGTGCTTATGGCGCCGCTAAAAAGAATAATATTCCGGTTATTTACACCGCTGTTACGGATCCGATTAAAGCAGAGCTTGCCGATGCCGATGGCAAACCGGTAGGAGAAATCACAGGTACCAGCGATAAACTTCCTGTTACCGAACAGCTTCAGATGATTCGCAAAGTACTTCCGGATGCAAAGAAAATCGGTATCATGTACAGCACCAGTGAAGTAAACTCTTTATCTACCATTGAAGAATACAAAGCGGCTGCTCCTGAATATGGATTTGAAATTGTAGAAAGCGGCATTTCCGCTACTGCCGATATCCCTCTGGCTGCTGATCAGTTAGTTCAAAAAGTAGATTGTATTAACAACCTGACTGATAACACGGTAGTAAGCTCTCTTCAGGTAATCTTAGATGCTGCTAACAAACAGAATATTCCGGTATTTGGTAGTGAAGTAGAGCAGGTCAAAGTTGGCTGTCTCGCTTCCGAGGGCTTGGACTATGTGGAGCTGGGCAAGCAGACCGGACACATGGCTGCCAAAGTATTGCGCGGCGAAGCAAAAGCTTCCGAGATTCCATTTGAAGTAATCAAAGGTGCTGCTTTCTACGGTAATACTAAAGTTGCTGAGAATCTGGGAATGACACTTCCCACCGATTTGACCGGTTCCGCAGCAGAAATGTTTGATACGATTGCACAATAAATTTACTTTTGGAGGTTTCTCATGTCAATTTTACTTGGTATTTTAAATGAAGGTCTGATTTATGCCCTGATGGCTCTGGGAGTCTACATCACCTACAGCATTCTGGATTTTCCGGATTTGTCTGTAGACAGCACATTCCCACTGGGTGCTGCCATCACTGCCGCTCTGATTCTTGCCGGAGTTCCACCGTTCCTCACCCTAATTATTGCCTTTGCAGGAGGTGCACTGGCAGGAACGGTCACCGGACTGATTCATGTAAAGCTAAAAGTACGAGACCTTTTATCAGGTATTATTGTCATGACCGGCCTCTACTCCGTCAACTTAAGCATCGCCGGTGATAAATCGAATCTTCCGATTTTCAGCAAACCGACCATTTTTG
The DNA here is from genome assembly GCA_036634775.1 of Clostridium sp. Taxonomy (GTDB): domain Bacteria; phylum Bacillota; class Clostridia; order Lachnospirales; family Lachnospiraceae; genus Otoolea. Next base: position 13,985 of record JAVWRQ010000051.1, on the reverse strand, counting down.
AAAATGAAATGTTAAGTTCGGTTCCGGCACCGCTCAGTAATTTCACAACAGTTATCATCCTGTTTCTGATTGTTATGGTTGTGAAAATTCTTCTGGATCTGTATATGAAGACACGTTCCGGTTATCTACTTCGAGCCGCCGGTGACAACGATACATTGGTCACCTCTTTAGCGAAAGACAAAGGGTCTGTAAAAATCATGGGACTGGCACTGGCCAATGGTCTGGCTGCCCTCTCCGGCAGTGTATACTGCCAGCAAAAGGGATTCTTTGAGATTTCGATTGGTACAGGAACCATCGTTTTGGGACTGGCCAGTGTCATCATTGGTACAAAAGTTTTTGCCCGTTTTGGAAGACTGAAAGCAACCACAGCCGTAATACTGGGAACCATTGTTTATAAAGCCTGTGTCTCGGCGGCCATGGCTCTGGGACTGAAGACATTCTACTTAAAATTAATCACTTCGATCCTGTTCCTGATTATATTGGTCGTAAGTGAAAACGGAAAGAAGAAGGTGAAATAAATGCTGGAAGTAAAACATATCGAAAAATACTATAATCAGGGAACAATTAATGAGATGTGTCTATTTGAAGATTTCAGCCTCTCGATTAATCAGGGCGAATTTGTGTCCGTCGTAGGGAGCAATGGTTCCGGCAAAACTTCTCTTTTAAATATTATCTGCGGCAGTATTCCCATTGACAGCGGCCGCATTCTGATTAACGACAAGGATATTACCAATATGCCGGAACATCGGCGTCAGCGCACGATTGGCCGCGTTTACCAGAATCCGGCTATGGGCACTTGTCCAAATATGACAATTCTGGAAAATATGGCTTTGGCTGATACAAAAGGAAAATCTTTTAATTTGAGAAAAGGTACCGATAAACGAAGAATTGATTTTTACAGAGATAGTCTGAAAACACTGGGACTGGGTCTGGAAGATAAGTTAGAAGTACGGGTAGGCGTTTTATCCGGAGGGCAGCGTCAGGCGATGGCTCTTCTGATGTCCACCCTGACCCCCATCGAATTCCTGATTCTGGATGAGCATACAGCCGCCCTCGATCCTAAGACAGCTGAAGTCATCATGGAATTGACGGACAAAGTAGTCCGTGAGAAGAATCTGACTACGATTATGGTAACTCATAATCTGCGCTATGCGGTAGAATACGGTAACCGTCTGCTGATGATGCATCAGGGAAACAGCGTCATAGACAGAAGCGGTTCCGATAAAAGTGCTACGAAGGTACAGGATCTCCTAGATGAATTTAATGCCATCAGTATCGAATGCGGAAATTAATGCGGAGGATGTTCTTTCCTGCATAATCCGATAGAGGTACTGATTGCGCCCGTGGGACACACAGCCTTACAGTCACCGCAGCGGATACATTCGGCGCTGTTTGGCTTCTCCCAGACGGGTATATCCATACCGCAGGCTTTCTGGCAAGCTTTACACCCAATACACTGATTTTCATCCACCCGAAAGCGATACAGTGCAATTGGATTAAAGATTCCGTATATTGCCCCCAGAGGGCAGATATACTTACAGAACGGGCGATAATACTTCATCGAAAGCACAATCGTTACAATTAATAAAAACACTTTCCATGTAAATAAAAATCCGACTGCCGAACGCAGGGTCGAATCCAAAATAACGAGGGGAATTCCTCCCATCAGGGTTCCACTGGGACAGATATACTTACAGAACCACGGTTGTCCCATTCCGGTAATCCCCACTACGGTGATTGGCAGAACTATAACAAATACCACGAGAATTACGTATTTTAAATATTTGAGATACCGGTGTCCCGGCATATTCTTCTTCTTGTTCATCAGAGGAATCTTGTAAATCAGATCCTGAAACAGTCCAAACGGGCAAAGCCATCCACAGATAAAACGGCCGAATATAGAGCCAAACAGCATCAGAAATCCAAATATATAGCAGGAAAACTGAAACTTACTGCTGTCGATCACTGACTGCAGGGCTCCGATTGGACAGGCGGATAGTGCTCCCGGGCAGGAATAACAATTAAGACCCGGCACACAGATCATCTTGCTTTTTCCCCGATAAATCTTTTTTTCTAAAAAACCCACTGCATAGCCATTCGTAAGAGCAAACCAGGCGGCCTGGATCCAATGGCGGTAACGATTGCTCTTTTTTCTTTCAGCCAATTCCGATACACTCCATGCAGATATTCGCTGCCTTTGTGAATACCATCCCGACTTCTCCCCGCATCATCCCCACAGCAATGAATATCATCGCCATGGAAATACCTGCGATCTGCAGCAATCCCAATATTCTGTCATTCATCCGTTCACCTCTTAATATCCCAGTTCACGCAGTACGTTTCTGGGCTCATCCAAAATCGTCAGATCGGCTCTGGTATCTGTATAATGTGCTTCTTTATGTATAATAATAAGATTGCTTCCATTAAAGTAACGAAGATAGTTGGAAAATACATCCGACCTCAAGGTACTTCCCAAAAGCAGAAGGACATCTGCCTTTTCAATCTCTTCTGTCGTTCTCGTCATCACACGGCTGTCCACCATCTGCCCAAACAGAGAAACTCCGGGACGAATAACCGCACCGCATACACTGCAATAGGGCATATGTTTTGCATTTTTCATATATTCTACCGAATAGCGTTCTCCACAGCGAGGACAGCGATTTTCAAACACAGTTCCATGAAGATTAATTACGTTTTCACAGCCACCTCTCTGCTCCTGCTCAAATACGTTGGAAGTAACGATACATTGCAATCTTCCTGCTTTCTCCATCGCCGCCAGTGCATAGCTGGATTCGCCCGGTTCCGGAATGTGTTCCAATATCTCATTCTTATAAAATTCAAAAAAGGCTTCTGTTCTGGTACTGTAATAAGCACTGGAGAATATCTCTTCCGGAGACGCTCCGTACTTGCATTCAATCTCATAGGCGCGCTCCGGTTTCTTTATACCCACAAATCCACTCTCTTCGGTCATACCGGAACCACAAAGTACAATCGTATCCCGACTCCCATCCAGAATTCTTTTTAATGCCTGAATTGTTTCTTCCATGTTGAACCCCTTTCTATCAATTTTTAAGATTCCAAAGACGCACCACTGTCTCCAACTCTAATAGCCGTCTGGACGAAATGTGTTCTCTGATAAAGCTCTTTTTATTATATTCATCTGTAATCTCAGATTCTAACATTCTACCCACATGAAATACAACTTCTAATGTATGTTGATGGGGCATAAGAGAAATCAAATATCTCACTCTATCATAATCCATCTTTCCTGTGATCAGGAGACCAAAGAAGTAGTGATACTCTAACTTCAGACGTTTTAACCAGCGCCTGTCCCATAGGGAGAATAGATTCATCAGTATGTTTTTTGTGATATTCACCACATGATAGGTTTTCCATAAGCTTGTGGCTTTAAAGAATGGCAACAGCGGTTCCCTGGTCAAACGGATATACTCTATATCGAACTCTTTTGACAGACCGCATACGGTTGCAAATAGTCCCGGAATCATATGAATATGCTGATGACTGTCTATCCGTATCCGGCCAATAAAACCAACCGTTCTCAGCATGTTCTGTGTCCTCTCGATCTGAGCACAAAATTCGATTGCCGCTTGTATTCTAAATTCTCTGTTCCATGATTTTATCATAATCTGCATCCATGAAAGTTTGAAAAATCCATCCGGAGATACCAGACAGGGGATTTTCTTTGGATCGGCTGTACATTTTCCTTCTACCAGATTTAAGTGGATAGAAATCAATACCTGATTCACGTAAGGTGCCAGCATCGCTATACCGGATTCTGTGGTTTTCATGTTTGGCATCACACTGATGCTGTCAATAGCACCCTTTTTTATCAGCTCGCACACGCTCTCCGATACATGATCGGATATGGCGTAATCATCTGCATGAATTAATACGTTAGACATTCCTTCTCTCCATCTACCTGTTTTTGTTATTTTTAATCATAAAGAAAACATTTTATCGAATGCGTTCCTTCTATCATCCTACGTTCCGGACGGCTCTGTCTGCATTCCTCGCGATGCTTTGGGCAACGAGGATAAAAAGGGCATCCCGGAAGTGCTCTGGAAGCGGTCTCACCAATATCAGCTACCGCTTTCTCCTCTGTATTAGGATTTCCATCTACAATCGATTCCAGTAGGAGTGTCGTGTATGGATGCATCGGAGTACAATAAACTTCGTCCACACTGCCCATCTCTACAATCTCTCCCAAATAAATCACTGCTACCCAGCTGCAGATGCGATGGACGATATTTAAATCATGGGTAATAAATAAAATAGTCATGTGTTTCTCACGGTGCATCCGCAGCAGCAGATTAAGAATTTGTGACTGTACCGTGACATCCAGAGCTGATACCGGCTCATCGGCAATAATTAGTCTGGAATCCATCAAAAGAGCCGCCCCGATACTGATTCTCTGGCGCTGTCCTCCCGATAATTCTCTGGCGCGGCGATTGGCAAATGAAGCATCTAGTCCGACACTCACCAGCATATCGGATACCATCTGCTTTCTTTTTATTCTATCCGATATTCCCTGAAGTTTCAATGGTTCTTCCAATATCCAACCAATTTTCTTAGCCGGGTTCAACGAACTGAATGGATCTTGGAACACCATCTGAGGACGGATATTGGGTTCCATGTGGATCTCACCTGTATAGTTCTTATTCAGTCCCAGAATCGCCTTGCACAGTGTGGATTTTCCACATCCGCTCTCTCCCACAATGCCCAGGATCTCTCCATCATAAGCCGTGAGGCTCACATCCTGAATGACATGTTTTTTTATCTTGGGTTTCCAAAAGGCACCGGAGCGAATGTCATAAAATACATTCAAATGGTTCAGCCTTAAAATCTCTTTTCCATTCTCTTCATCACGGGTTGCCTCCGGAATTGATGCAATCAGCTGTTTTGTGTATTCATGGGTAGGATTCTTCAATACATCACCGGTATTGCCCTGCTCTACGATTTTCCCTTTGTAAATCACCAAGACACGGTCACAGACTTCCCGTACCACATTCAAATCATGGGATATAAATAAAATCGATGTATTTTGCTCTTTGTGGATTTTCTTGAGTAAACGCAGAATCTGCGCCTGCACAATGACATCCAATGCCGTCGTCGGTTCATCGGCGATCAACAGGGCAGGAGAAGAAATCATAGCCTGAGCAATCATCACCCTCTGCCGCATACCGCCGGAAAGTTCATGGGGGTACTTGTGACAAAGCTCTTCTGCCCCTGCAAGTCCTACAGAAGTAAGAGCCTGCACCACTCGTTCATGAATGGCTTTACTGCAAAGATCGGTATGCAGTTCCAAGCTTTCTCCCACCTGTTTTTCGATTATCATAACAGGGTTTAATGATGTCATCGGCTCTTGAAAGACCATAGCCATCTCATTTCCCTGAATTTTTCTTATTTCATCTTTTTTCATAGATAGCAGTTCGGTTCCACGCAGATCAATTGTTCCGCTGAGCACCTTGGCATCTTCCGGAAGCAATCCCATCACAGCCAGAGCGGTCATAGATTTACCGGAACCGGATTCACCTACCACTCCTAGGATTTCACCTTCATAGATTGGAAAGCTAATGCCATCTACTACGTGTTTTACGGTTTTTCCATCTGGAAAACCTATTGTTAAATCTTTTATTTCCGCTAGTTTTTTCATGGGTATCTCCTATTCCTGCATCGAGCGCAGACCTTCGCTAACCATGCTAAAGCCCAAAATAATTAAGATAATAGCGATGCCCGGGAAAATAGCATACCAAGGCATATTAAACAAATAAGACTGCGCTTCGGAAAGCATCCTGCCTAAACTGGCTTCCGGAGGCTGCACGCCCAGTCCTAAGTAACTCATACTGGCTTCTGCCAGTACTGCATTATTAAATCCAATGGCGGCGGCCGTCAAGATACTGACCAGCGCATTGGGTAAGATATGGGCAAAGATAATACGAAAATCTCCTGCACCCATAATTTTAGCACTTTTAACAAAATCCAATTCTCGAAATCGAATCACTTCACTTCTCACAATTCGCGCAAAACTGGGAATAAATAAAATCCCCAGAGCCAGGATAATGTTGTATTTACCCGGTCCCATAAAACTGATAAAAATCAGTGCTAAAAGAATACTGGGAAATGATAACAAGATATCGCTGATTCTCATCACGACATTATCGATCCACCCTCCAAAATATCCGGTGACCGCACCTACCAGTGTACCGCATACACCTCCGATCAATACCGTGCATACTGCCACAAAGAATGTGCTGCCGCTGCCGCTCATCACACGGCTTAAGATGTCTCTACCGAAATTATCAGTACCCATCGGATGCATCAGACAGGGAGCCAGTCCTACTGCCGCTGAATTCATATCGGTAGAACCATAAGGGGTCCAAAACTGTCCAATCACTGCCATCAGAAAGAAAAAGCCGGTAATCCCGATTCCAACAATTAAATTATAATTCTTTTTTTTCTTCATATCGGCTCCTTTAAGAGGTCCTGACCCGAGGGTCCAAAAACTGATATAATATATCCACTATAAAGTTAATCACTACCACTACGGTGGTTACATATAAAATCACTGCCTCTACCACAGGATAATCCCGATTGGAAATCGCGCCGATCAGCAGCCGTCCCACACCGGGTACGCTAAATACCTGTTCTACTATAATGCTGCCTGCCAGAATCTCTGCTATGACCATCGCTATAAATGTGATGACAGGAATCATGGCGTTCTTCAGTACATGGACATAGAGGACTCTATTTTCACTGTTTCCTCTGCTGTATGCCGTCCGCACATAGTCTTGTTTCAGCTCCGACAGTACTGAATTGCGAAGGAACTTAACTACCATCGCTATCTTAGGAAGTGCTATCGCTAATGCCGGGAATAGAAGATACTTGATCGATTCCATCAAATCATCGGTGGGTTGGACAAATTTTCCCGGTTGAAATAGATGCAGAACCAAGCCAAATACATAGGTGAGAATAATTCCCAAAAAGAAAGGCGGAACTGCCATGATAATCTGGGTCAGCTGATTGGTTACTACATCCAAACATTTTCCGGAAAATCGTGCACTGGCGATTCCCAAAGGAATCGAAAATACCAGTATAATAATTAGTGCCATCACAGCTAAAAGTACAGTGACCGGAAGTCGATCCGATAAAAGAGAACGAACACTGGTTGCCTCGTAATGGTAGGAATCACCAAAATCTCCCCTTACTGCATTCGAAATCCAATGACCATAGCGCACCATAAGTGGGTCGTTTAGCCCCATCTCTTCTCTGAGCGCATTGATCTGCTCCGTCGTCGCGTCTTTCCCCAATCGGGTCAGAGACGCATCGCCCGGAATAACAGAAAAAGCAGTAAACGTGAGAAAGGAGATAATTAACAAAGTGATAATGAGAGTTATCAGTTTTTTAAAGAAAAATTTCATAAGCTCCTCCTGCCCGTTTACTGCTTGTATTTTATTGATTTATTGATTTATTTGTTTATTTTATTGACTCACCTGATAGATGAGGGACATATCTTCGGCAGCCGTCGGATAGAATGTATATCCGGCAAACTTTTTACTAACTGCTACCAGATTAACCGGATCCTGAATATAGACCGCAGCTGCGTCCTGAGCCAATATCATCTGAGCCTTCTTATATAGCTCTGTCTTCTTGGTCTCGTCCACTGTCTTTAATGCCTCATTGTATATCTTATCATATTCCGGGTTGGAATACTTCATAAAGTTCTTAGGACTGTCGGATGCATACTTCTTCAGCCAGTCATTCGGTGCCAAAGTTCCGTCAAATCCGATAACAGTAGCCTGGAACTGACTGCCCTGGTAAACCTCTTTCAGCCATGTACTCCACTCCACCTGCTTAATCGTAGCGCGAACACCGATTTTGGACAGTTCTTCTACAATAATCTGAGCGGTATCCACATGTTGGGAATAGGAACTGGGAACCGCGATTTCCAGATCAAATCCATCGGGATAACCGGCCTCTGTAAGTAGTGCCTTTGCCTTTTCCGTATCATAGGTATACACGGTTTCCGCTGCCGGTTCATAGTACTTAGACATATGAGGAATCATATGGGAACCAATGATTCGGCTCTTTCCGTCAAATAGGAAATTATTGATTTCCTGACGATCCACTGCATAGCAGAGAGCCTGACGTACTTTTGCCTTGGAAAGCGGTTCATAGGTGTTGTTTAAAAACATGCCCTGAACCATATTCATACTGCCTTCTACAATATTAAAGTCACTGCCCAATGATTGTGCCTGCGCTGCCGTCAGATATTTTAAAATATCAATCGTTCCCGCCTGCAATTCCATAAATGCGGTATCGACATCCGGCGTCATCTTGAATGTCACCTGATCCAGACTAGGCACACCATCCTGCCAATAACCATCATACTTCGCCATCACTAAATCCTGCCCGGGCGTGTAAGACACGAATTTAAATGGTCCTGTTCCGATGGGGTTCTTCACCGGATCCGGATTCGATTTGGGAATAATTGCCAGTGCAAGTTCTGATAAAAATTCAGAATATGCATCTTTCAGTACCACCTCTACTGTCTTGTCATCCTTAACCACAACTTCTGAAAGCATAGAAAAAGCGGAGGATTCGCCTTGAATCTCCGCACATCGATCAATGGAATATTTGACATCTTCAACGGTTACCGGGGTTCCATCATGGAACGTAATACCATCTCTCAGCGTAAAGGTATAGACCTTAGCATCATCCGAAATCTGATAATCACTGGCAACTGCCGGCACTAAACTGCCGTCTGAAGCGGGCTTTACAAGCCCTTCGTACAAATTAAAAACCACATCTCTAGTTCCTGCGTCCGTTTTGCTATGGGGGTCAAGACTAGCCAGGTCTTGTGTCATGCCAATCACAACACTTCCACCTGATACTGGTGTTCCTGAAAGAGTATTACTGCTCTCGCTTACGGAAGATTCCTTAACCGTTCCTTCCGCTGAGGTGCTCTCGGCCTTCTTATCGCCTCCGCATGCGCAGAGTGCAACAGATGCACAAAGAACCATTACACCTGAAAGAATCTTTTTCTTTCTCATCTTCAATTTCCTCTCGATTTCTGTAATATTCTCTCATTATTAAATTGTCCACTATATTGTAACAGATTTCATCTAAAATGCAATGACTTTAAGGATTTTCTATCTAGTATTTTCCCACGGTCATTCCTCTAATTCCCAATGCAGAGAACTCCCTTTTTCACCCTTATTCACAATCAGCTTTCGTCCCAGTTGTTCTTTTAGTTCTGTCACATGGGAAATAATTCCGATCAGGCGGTATCCTCCTGCCAATTCTTTTAATATCTGAATGGCTTTCATCCGTGAATCTTCATCTAAAGAGCCGAATCCCTCATCAATAAACATCGCCCCAATATCCACTTTTCCCGCTGCATTTTGAATGACATCTGCCATTCCCAACGCCATAGCCAGTGCCGCCATAAAAGATTCTCCTCCGGACAGGGTCTTTACATCCCTGGTTCGGTCGGAAACCATACTATATATATCCAGGTCTAATCCAACCTCCCCTTGTTTTCCCAGTGCATCCATCTCCCGGCACTGTAACATGAACTGACTGTCCGTCATAAAGAGTAGGCGTTTATTAGCTGCACGGATCATCTGTTTGAAATATTGACGCTGAACATAAGTCTGAAAGTCAATTCTGGCACTCCGGTTCACCTTGCCATCCGCAGTCGAGTAAAGCGTTTCAATCAGCTGTTTTTCTTCTCTTAATCCTTCTCTTGCTTTAAATAATTTCTTGATATTCTTCAAAGCGCTTTCATTTCTGGCACAGATAGAAGCAATTTCGCCGTTCTCCTTTGTCAGACGTTTTCGCTCTTCTAAAAGGCGACTGAGTTCTGCATCGATCTTCGCTTCCTCTGCCGGTTCTTCATGTTCTGTCATCTTTTGATACTGGTCATAAATCGTAGCTGTTTTCAAAAGTTCTCTCTCAAAATCATCGATTTCTGTTTTAAGTTTCTTTCGTTCCTGACCAGGTAAAACAGCCTGCTGTGCATCCTCTTTTGAAGAAAATCCCTGCTGCTCCACCAATTCCAGCCACTGATTCAGACTGTCATCCCTCTTTTTTTCTAAAAAAATAACTTTTTTCTCTTCCGAAGCCAGATAACCGGTTTTTTTGGTAATCACACTGTTTAGCTGTTCTGCCACTTCCTGTACCTGCTTTAATGAATGTTCCAACAAACTTTTCCGATCGGTCAATCTCTTCCATTCTTTTCCCGCCTCTTGCTCGGTCTTCCAAACAAGGGAACTTTGAAGCTGCTCCAGTTGAAGTTCTGCTTTCTGCAGCAGCAAAGCAGTCTCGTTCTTTCGAACGCGGCTTTCCGCTAAAAGTGGTTCTAATTTTTCCATCTGTGATTCTAAGCTTAATAAGCTCTTCTTATTGCTTTCCCACAAAGTCGTCTGTTTCTCCAGGCTGCGTCTCTCGGCTAATGACTTTGCATATTGATTTTCACATTCTTCACAAGCTCTGGCAACGTTTATTTTCAACGCTTCCATCGAAAGGTCAAGGGATTTCGTCACATCCAAATCCAGTAAATTGTGAATTTTCTCTTCCACCTGTTTCTTGATTTCTCGATAGCGAACCTCTAATTCCTGATATAGTTCCACTGATTTTTTAAGTAAATAATCGGCTTGTTCCCGTTGCTTTTTAGCAGATTCCACCTGAGTCTCAGTCACGTCTTCCGCTTTTAGAACTGCTTTTTTAGGATGTTCCAAAGAGCCACATACCGGACACGGCATTCCTTCTTCCAGCTTTTCTGCAATAATTCCTGCCTGCACGGAAATAAATAATTTATTTTTATAATCATACGTTCTGCTAGATTCCTCATATGTATCTCTGCACCGAATGACTTCTTTTTGTTGTTTTTCCTTATCTGTAAATAAATCCGATTCTTCTTTAATCAGCAGCTCCAGTCTCTTTAGTTCCCTCATTCTCTCTTCCAGGCGTTTGATTCGTTCTACCGACTCCGATAGAAGCCGACTGCTATCGGACAGAAGTTCCTGCTGCTCTCTTAATCTCTGTTTTTCTCGTTCTTTTTCTCCCAGATCATCCACAAGGGATTTTTCTTTTTCTACACTGAGGAGCCATGCCTCTTTTGCCGCTGCTGTCTCTGACTTTTTTTCTTCTAATTTATGATAAGATGGCATCGTCTCCGTCAATTTTGTGATTTGAGAAACAAGAACCGGCTGCTCTCGCTCTAAACACGCTTCCTTTGTTTTGACTTCTTCTTTTGCCTCCCTGAGAGGTTTTTTAAGTTCTTCCAGTTCCGTATGCAACTCTACGATTTCTTGTTTGCTCCGAATCAGTTCTTTTTGATTTTCTCTGTAAAGCGATTCTGCCGGCGATATCGGTTCTGCCTGTTCCGCACGTTTTAATCTTGCTTTTTCTCCATTAAAAAAAGGAATACGCACATTCAGTTCCTGCAGTTTTTCGCCTGCCATCCGACATTCATTCAAACGTTTATTCTTTTCCCTGGCCTGATCCAGATTGTTTTTCTGTATGGATAAATCTGTGATGACCGACTCGAGCGCTGCACGTCCTTTTTCATCTTGTACATGGCTCTCTGCCACAATATCCGAAAGCAGTGCAACCATTTCCCCGGCCTTTGTTTCAGGCATAGCAGAGAGGATGTCCCATCTGTCTTTGTATTCGCTTTCTTCTGAAATATATACCTGTTTTATCTCATGCGTATAAAGGTTTTCATTATCCTTAAGTCTGCCATAAAGTGCATTATTCCTATCTTTAAGTTTCTGCTGAACTCTCCAATAAATTCCGGTATTAAAGATACGGGAAAAGATTTCTTTTCGTTCTTTTGAAGACGCATGAAGTAATTTTAAATACTCACCTTGAGCAATCATAGCAATTTGAGAAAACTGATTTTTATCTACGCCCACAATTTCTTTAATTTTATCATTGATATCATTGATGCGACCGGGAAATTCACTGCCATCCGGCAAAATAAGACTTACCTTGGGGAGAGAGGTCGTTACCGTCCGTTCCCCCTCTTTGTTTTTTCTTTTACTGTTTCTTTGATAAGAAGGACTTCTTCTCACGGTATAATTATCATTTTTATCTAAAAAAGCAAGTTCTACATAGGTCTCATCATCGTCTTTTGCATACTGACTGCGCATCATCGTACCATCTCTAGCATCCCCACTGGTCTCACCATAAAGCGCAAATGAAATAGCGTCAAAGATTGTCGTTTTTCCGGCGCCGGTATCTCCGGTGATCAGGAATATCCCATGATCCACCTGTTCAAAATCCACATCGGTTATTCCACCATAAGAGCCAAAGGCCGACATCGTAAGTTTTAACGGTTTCATCTTCCCTCTTCCTCCTTAGCATCCTCGATGATCTGCATCATCACCTGTTCCTGTTCTCCGGTCATGGGGCAGCGGCGAATCGCTTCATAAAACTGCCGAAACGCATCCAGTGGATTTAGGACTTCTATTGTTTCTCCGTCCTCTTCTATCCTCCTTCTGGTTCTAGAGTTATCGATTCGTATATCCAAAATGTGATCGTATACTTCTTCTAAACGCTCTCGAAAATCATAAGATTCTTCTTCATCGGTAAGAGTAATGCTGATAAAATCATGTCGGTTCTGCTCTGTCCCCGCCGCGATCACATCATTTAACAATCCTTTTTCCCGTCGCACATCCAGAGAACCTGCAAGGGGCAGCGTGGCAATGCCAATTGGTTCACCCTTTTTTTCCATCGTCACCAGTGTAATGGATTTCTTATGATATTCTTCACTGACTGAATACTTATAAGGAGTTCCGCTATAACGTACCGTCTCCCGTCCTACTTTCTGAGGACCGTGAATATGTCCTAGGGCTGCATAATCAAAGGGGGCAAGCACCGAACAATCAATTTGATCCAAACCGCCTGAGGTAAGTACCGCCTGTTCGGATTCGCAAGTTTCCGGTGGATTTCCTCCATTTACAAAAAACTGATGTGTTAAAATAACATTTCGCTCAGAAGAGTCGATCGTCTCCCTCGCAATGAGTCCGCCAAACGCCCGCTCGTATCCTTCTGCTGCCTCAGCTTCCAACAACTGACGCACATACCCCGGTTTCATAAAAGGACATAGATAAAAGTTTACATTTCCCCATGCATCAGCAATTGTCACTTTCTTCAAATATTCATCCTGCGTTTTCGGCGGCATCGCAGCAATATATATCTTATGACGCTCTAAAAAAGAAGCGGCATATTGCAGCCGCTCCGGTGAATCATGATTTCCCGCTATAATCAGAACAGGAATCGCCGGCTTTAATTCTGCCAGACAATTAAGGAAACTATCAAAAGTAGTATAAGCTTCTCCCGATGGTACCGATTTATCATAAATGTCACCACAAATCAAGATAGCATCCGGTCGCTCGTTCTCGGCATATTGAATCACCTGTGAAAGAACCACTTCCTGGTTTTCTTTTAAACTATAGCCATTTAACTGCTTGCCAATATGTAAATCGGATATATGGAAAAATCTCAAGTGCCTACCTCTTTTCAGTTTTACATCAATCTAAAATAATCAGTGCTATAAATACCAGATCGGTATCTCCGATATTCGCAATTCCGTGTCCGGTACCGTCCGGTGTAAAGGTACGGTCGCCTACATTTACAGTGCGAAGTGTTCCATTATCATTATATTCGCCCTGTCCCTTAATAATATAGTAGGTCTCGCTCTCGTGTGCATGTTCATGATAGCCAAGAGAACAGCCTACACCTAAAGTAACTTCTGCAAACATACGGCATTTGCCATTCAGTTCTTGATCATTTAAAATGTACTTAATCTGCATAGGACCTTTTCCACCGCTTGCATTCTGTTTAATGATTGTCTCCATCGTCTTGTTTCTCCTTTTTATTTTATTTTATTTTTATTACTTATTCTTCATATCAAATGATTCATATGGAATGACCACTTCCGGAAATCCAACGGCATA
>JAVWRQ010000050.1:0-16442 GCA_036634775.1 Clostridium sp. | reverse complement strand
ATAGAATAATATCTCTATCATTTGTAAAAGTAAAAACCCTTGCAAACATAACGTTTACAAGGTTTTTTTCGAGTAGCGGAAGGGAGACTTGAACTCTCGACACCACGGGTATGAACCGTGTGCTCTAGCCAACTGAGCTATTCCGCCATAATATTTAGTTGTAAAATGGGACCTATAGGGCTCGAACCTATGACCCTCTGCTTGTAAGGCAGATGCTCTCCCAGCTGAGCTAAGATCCCGGGTCATCCATGTTGTGCGACAGGCACATCACGACTGCTTTGCTAGTATAATATGTATTGTTTAAATTGTCAATACTTTCTACACAATATTTTATAGAAATTTTCTTATCTTTTATTATGAAGTATGATATAATAGTAACACTTAGTGAAGTATTACATGCACATTTAGTAAAGCGAGACTAAAGAAAATACATAGCAACGGAGGCTGTGATGTATTATTTTATCATAAATCCCCATTCTAAAAGTGGAAATGGATATAGAGTCTGGAAAAAAATAGAGAGAATACTGAATACAGAAGAAATTGAATATCATGCCTGCATGACGGAATATCAGGGTCATGCGACTGAATATGCAGAAGAGCTGACAAGAGGCTGTAAAGACCCCAGGATCATCGTGGTCGTAGGCGGTGATGGCACATTCAACGAGGTACTGGATGGACTTTGCTTTTGCGGAACCGTTACACTGGGATACATTCCGGCCGGTTCCGGTAACGATTTAGCGAGAAGCTTGAAACTGCCAAAGTCTGCGAAGAAGTGCTTAAAGAAGATCCTGCATCCCAAGTATCATAAACTGTTGGATTATGGTGTCCTGACGTATGGTGATGATGTAATCAGACATCGTCGCTTTATAGTGAGCGCGGGAATCGGATTGGATGCTGCGGTCTGTCACAATTTACTGTATTCAAAGGCAAGAACGATGTTCAACCGTATGCATATGGCCAAACTAGGTTATATTGCAGTCGGTTTGAAACAGCTTATCTTAGCCAAGCCGGCAAAAGGATATATCCTTTTGGACGGAGCGAAGAAAGTGGAATTTAACTATATATATTTTATATCGGCTCAGATTCATTCCACCGAGGGTGGGGGCTTTCATTTTGCGCCCAAAGCGGATTACAGTGATGGGGAATTAGAACTCTGTATTGCCAGTCATCCATCTAAATTCCATATGGTGTCGGTTCTTTTGCATGCCCTTCTTCCACATTCGACTAAGAACAAGGGAATCCGTACCTATCGGTGCAAAGAAGCGTTGATTCATACGGATAAACCCATGGCGGTTCATGTAGACGGTGAAAGCTGCCTTTATCAGAGCGATTTGGATATCCAGTGTATTGAACGAAAAGTGAGAATGATTGTGTGATATATGATAGATAGGATAGATGCGGTAGAGAGAGGAAGAATAAAGAAAGATGAGAATTGGACAAGGGTATGATGTTCATAAGTTAGTAGAGGGACGGGATCTGATATTAGGTGGCGTAAAGGTGCCTTATGAGAAGGGACTGTTAGGACATTCCGATGCGGATGTGTTGGTGCACGCTGTGATGGATGCACTTTTAGGAGCCGCATCTCTGGGCGATATAGGGGAACATTTTCCCGATACCGATCCGGCCTATAAAGGAATCTCCAGTATAGAACTTCTAAGATGCGTCGGTAGACTTTTAGAAGAACACAACTATATTATAGAGAATATAGATGCGACAATTATTGCCCAAAGACCCAAGATGGCGCCCTATCGTCCTCAGATGGCGGAGAATATAGCATTGGCATTGGGGATTGACAAAGGACAGGTCAGCGTCAAAGCGACGACGGAAGAAGGACTTGGATTTACCGGAAGTGGAGAAGGAATTGCTTCCCAGGCCATAACCTTGTTGACTACAGTAGATAATTACTGTTATGATAGTGAGATAATGAAAAGCACCGGCTGCAGCAGCTGTGGCGGATGCGCGAAACAACAAAATTAAAGGGAGAACAGCTATGAAGATTTATAATACACTGTCTAAGAAAAAAGAAGAATTTGTGCCATTAGAGCCGGGCAAGGTGAAGATGTATGTGTGCGGACCTACCGTATATAACTTTATTCATATTGGTAATGCCAGACCGATGATCGTATTCGATACGGTGCGCCGGTATTTTGAATATAAGGGCTATGATGTGAACTACGTGTCCAACTTTACCGATGTGGATGATAAGATCATCAAGAAAGCGGTGGAAGAAGGCGTAGATGCCGACACCATTTCCCAGAGATACATTGCAGAATGTAAGAAAGACATGGCGATGATGAACGTCAAACCGGCGACCACGCATCCACAGGCAACACAGGAGATCTGCGGCATGCTGGAGATGATTCAGACGCTGATTGACAAGGGACACGCTTATAAAGCAGAAGACGGAACCGTATATTTCCGTACGAAATCATTTGACGGATATGGAAAATTATCTCATAAGAATCTGGAAGATCTGCAGTCCGGCTTTCGTGAGATTAAGGTGACCGGCGGCGACGGCAAGGAAGACCCTACCGATTTTGTACTTTGGAAACCTAAGAAAGATGGCGAACCATTCTGGGATTCTCAGTGGTGCGAAGGCCGTCCCGGTTGGCATATTGAGTGCTCGGTGATGTCCAAACGATACTTGGGTGAATCCATCGATATTCATGCCGGTGGTGAAGACCTTGTGTTCCCACATCATGAGAACGAGATTGCACAGAGTGAAGCTGCGAATGGAAAACCATTTGCTACTTATTGGATGCATAATGCATTCCTTAATATTGACAATCGCAAGATGTCCAAATCTTTGGGCAACTTCTTCACGGTTCGCGAAATCAGCGAAAAGTATGATCTGCAGGTACTGCGTTTCTTCATGTTAAGCGCTCACTACAGAAGTCCACTTAATTTCAGTGCCGAACTGATGGAAGCTTCCAAGAGTGGATTAGAGCGAATTCTGACCGCAGTAGAGAAACTGAATGACGCATTGGTGAATGCCAAAGACGGAGCGATGATAGCGGCTGAGACAGACTCTAAGAAAACAGCAGAAGAATTGGTGCAGAAGTATGAAGATGCCATGGATGATGACTTTAATACAGCCGATGCTATTTCAGCGGTATTTGAGATTGTCAAACTGAGCAACACCGCAATAAATGGTGATAATACAAAAGAGTATGTGAACTATATGAAGCATACGATAGAGAGACTTTGCGATGTGCTGGGTATTATCACAGAGAAGAAAGAAGATATTCTGGACAGCGATATCGAGGCGTTGATCGCACAGCGGCAGCAGGCGAGAAAAGATAAGAATTTTGCATTGGCCGATGAAGTTCGCGGCAAACTCTCAGATATGGGTATTATTCTGGAAGATACGAGAGAAGGCGTCAAATGGAAACGCGCCTAGATTGTTTCAAAGAGGCGCTTAAACTGGCCGAAGTAGATATTCACAGTTATTCACCGTTGGCTCTTGCCTATATTGGCGATGCGGTGTATGAATTAGCGATTCGAAGTTTGATTATGAACCGTGGTAATATGCAGGTGAATAAGATGCATAAGAAGGCATCTACACTGGTCAAAGCAGAGGCGCAGGCTAATTTCTATAAATTGATAGCCGAGAATCTGAATGAGGAAGAACGCGCCATATATAAGCGAGGACGCAATGCCAAGTCAGGCACCATGGCGAAGAATGCCACGATGTTAGATTATCGCATGGCAACCGGATTTGAGGCACTGATCGGTTACCTGTATCTGACGGAACAGTTTGAGCGGATGGCTCAAATTCTGGGCAGCGGTCTGGAGCAGATGGGCGAGATTTAAAATAAAACAAGCAAAATAAAACAAGCAAAATAAAACAAGCAAAATAAAACAAACAGGCAGGAGAATATTACATGAGATTTGAAGAACTTACGATAGAGGGAAGAAACGCTGTACTGGAGGCATTCCGCGCCGGTAAAACCATCGATAAAGTTTTTATTTTAGACGGATGTCAGGACGGTCCGGTAAAAAGTATCACGAGAGAAGCGAAGAAACAGGATACGATTATTAATTATGTGACCAAAGAACGTCTGGATCAGATTTCAGAGACCGGGAAACATCAGGGTGTAATTGCTCATGCAGCTGCCTATACTTACGCAGAAGTAGATGATATTTTGAAAATCGCAGAAGAAAAAGGCGAACCGCCATTTATTTTTCTGTTAGATGGTGTAGAAGATCCTCATAATCTGGGTGCGATTCTTAGAACGGCGAATCAGGCCGGGGCTCATGGGGTGATTATTCCCAAGAGAAGGGCCGTAGGCCTTACCTCTACAGTAGCCAAGACCTCTGCAGGTGCAATCAACTATGTACCGGTAGCAAAAGTGACGAATTTAACTGCTACCATTGAGGAATTAAAGACGAAGGGACTTTGGTTCGTTTGCGCCGATATGGATGGCAAAGTGATGTACGATATGGACTTAAAGGGACCAATCGGCCTCGTGATCGGTGGCGAAGGTGAGGGCGTCAGCCGCTTGGTGAAAGAAAAGTGTGACATGACGGCTGCGATTCCGATGAAGGGCGATATCGATTCTTTGAACGTATCGGTAGCGACCGGAATTCTGGCTTATGAGATTGTAAGACAGAGAATGCTCGGCTAAAATAAATTTATTTTACTTTCAATTTTAAGATTTTGGTGTTATAATACGCTATGGAGATGAAATCTCCATAGCATCATTCGGGGGCGTAGCTCAGCTGGGAGAGCGCTGCGTTCGCAACGCAGAGGTCAAGAGTTCAAACCTCTCCGTCTCCATTTTATGCAATAGCGGCAATAATTGGCATCTTTTACTAAAAAGTGTCAATTATTGCCGCTACTTTTTCCATAATTCCCAATGAAAAGGTGGATATTTCACAATGAATATGTTAAAATTGTATTAGTATATTGTGACATTTTTAATTTTACGGAGGATGGGATATGATGGAAAGTAGAATTGACTATATATTTGAGATACTCTATCACTCCGGAAATTCCATAGAAGCAATTCACTCTGCACTGGCACTTGTAGCAAGTCATTTTTCATTTGAACGAGGTTATATTTTCGAGACCAGTAAAGATGGGAAGACAACTTCAAACACATTTGAGTGGTGTGCAAAAGGTGTGTCATCCGAAGTGAATAATCTACAGAATGTGCCAATTGAAGCAGCAGCTACGGCTAATGCAAGTTTTCGGAAAAATGGAATTTTTCTCCTAAAATCACTGGACGAATTACATCCGATGGAACGTGCGGTATTAGAACCACAGGGGATTAAATCCATGTTCCAATTTGGAATATTTAATAAAAACCAATTACTTGGATTTATAGGATTTGACAACTGCAAAAGTGATGCATTGCATAACGATACTGAGATAGATGAGATTGCAGCTATATGTAATATTCTGGCGACATTTTTTGTAAAATTGCATATTGATGAAGCTTCAGAAAAAAGTATACAGGTGCAGCAAGAGGTGATGAATCACCTGAATAACTATGTTTACGTCATTAATCCACAGACCTTTGAAGTGCTGTTCATGAATAATCAAACGGTTAAGCGAATCAATTATATGAAAAATGATACCCCGTGTTATCAGCTTTTCAGAGGGCTGAAAGAACAGTGCAAGGATTGTCCCATAAGAAAGCTGAGTGGAGGGTATACCTATCAGGCTGTATCGGAGATTTATAATGAAAAACTGGAGATTTGGGTAGAATCAGTCGCATCCATCTTGCATTGGACCGATGGGCATCTGGCCTATCTGATTGAGAGTACCGATATTACGAAGCAAAAAAAAGAACATATTCAGCATATTCATCAATTAGAGAAGTTGGCATCTGTGGATGAGTTAACGGATAGTCGTACATTTTATAAATTCAAAGAAGATGCACAACAGATTTTAAAAATGCAGCAGGATATACCGCATCTTCTGGTCAAATTGGATATTGATAATTTTAAATTGATCAATCAGATCTATGGCTATGAAAAAGGGGATCATGTACTGCGTTGTGTGGCAAGGGCGATTGAAAAAACCACAAGAAACGAGAATGAGATTTTTGCAAGAATATCCAATGATGAATTTGTTGCTTTATTTGCTATGCATGACAGTGCGACGAATTTAATCCTTTACAACGCTTTTATTAATAATTTTTATGCTTTAATGGATGAGAATTTTGCATTCAAATGCACATTTTCATATGGTATATATGTTGTAGCATCGGATGATGCAAAAAAGTTAGATATTAAGGACTTATTTGAGCGGGTCAACGTTGCCCATAAAACGGCTAAGACCGATAAAACGAAGAAAATCATGGCTTATGATGCCGCTATGATTGAGAGAGCACTGCATACGAAAGAGATTGAAAACAAGATGGCGGATGCACTGCAGAACGGTGAATTTGTTGTTTATCTCCAACCCAAATATTACCTGGACAGTGAGATGATCAGCGGTGCCGAAGCATTGACCCGTTGGGAAGATACCAATACAGATCTATTTTTCCCCGATGCATTTATTCCCGTCTTTGAAAAAAACGGATTTATTATAAAGTTAGATTTTTATATCTTAGACAAAGTTTGCCATATCATCAAGCGATGGATTGCAGACGGAATAGAGCCGGTAGTGGTCTCTGTCAACTTTTCAAGAATGCATTTAAATAATCATAACTTTGTGAAAGAGTTATGTAGAGTTGTGGATGCGGTTGGAATTGATCGAAGATGGATTGAAATCGAGATTACCGAGACCGCGATTTATGACAACATAGATACACTGGAAGTGATATTAGCTGATTTACACAAAAACGGCTTTACCATGTCGATGGATGATTTTGGCAGTGGATATTCATCCCTTGGTATGCTGAAAAATCTGGAAGTAGATATTATTAAGATGGATCGCAGTTTTTTTGATAATCAAAAGAATGAAGTGCGATCGAAGGTCGTGGTGGGAAGTATTATTACGATGGCAGAAAAATTGGGAATCGTCATTGTAGCTGAAGGTGTTGAAGAGCAGAAACATATTGATTTTTTACGGGAGCTACATTGTGATATAGTGCAGGGCTATTATTATGCCAAACCAATGCCGGCGAATCTTTTTACTGAACTGATTAGAGAACCCATCAAGTTTGGAGAAAGTAAACGCTAAAACACAACTTATTTCGCATGAAAATGGAGAAAGAAAGATGCCTTCTTTGAAAACTATTTTAGTAGTGGATGATAACGTAATCAACCGAACGATCCTATCAAAGATATTAGCCAAAGAATATCATGTACTGGAGGCTGATAATGGAGAAACTGCATTAAAAATACTGAAGGAGCATGGTGATGCGATTGCTGCGATTATGCTTGACATTGTTATGCCCATTATGAATGGATACGCTGTATTAGAGGCAATCCGGGAGGATGTCCATTATCAGAATTTGCCCATTATCGTAACAACCGAGAATGGCAATAGTGAAAGTGAAATAAAAGCATTGACTCTTGGTGCTTGGGATTTTGTTACAAAACCATACAACATGGAGATCATTATGTTTCGACTGAAGAATGCGATTGAGAGAAGTCAGCTTTCTGCATTGAAACAGTTGAACTATTTATCAGAATATGACGCCTTGACAGGCATTTATAATAAGACAAAATTTTTTTCTACGACTCGGGACTTAATTGATTCGAATCGCGACGAAAGTTTTGCCTTTTTTCGTTTTGATGTAGATCGGTTTCAATTGATTAATTCCTTCTTTGGTGCAAAAGAGGGCGATAAACTTTTGGTTTATATTGCCGGATGTATGAAAGAAGATGCGATTACATACGAAAAAGCAACCTATGGGAGAATTGAATCTGATGTTTTTGGGATGTGCCTGCCATATGATAAAGCGAAAGTAGAAGGAATCGCTCAAAAATCCAAAGAGACCCTGGCAAAATACAATTCAAACTATGATATTGTACCATCGATTGGAATCTATATAATTGATGACATTACGCTCTCGGTAGAGGAGATGTATAATCGGGCCACCCTTGCCGCTAAGAGCTGCAAAGGTAACTATGTAGATTTTTTTGCCTATTACAATGAAAATATGAGTACAGAGCTGGCGAAGGAGCAGGCCATAACCAACGAGATGAAATCCGCATTAAAGAACGGACAATTTGAGGTATACCTTCAACCCCAGTATAACATTTACACAAATTCACCTTGGGGCGCAGAGGCACTGGTTCGATGGAATCATCCGGAAAAGGGAATCATTTCTCCCAATGCCTTTATTCCTGTATTTGAACGCAATGGCTTTATTACAAAGCTGGACTACTATGTATGGGAACAGGTATGCCAGTGCCTTCACACGTGGAAAACCCAGGGAATAACGCCTTATCCCATCTCAGTAAACGTATCCCGAGTTAATATATATAATCCTAAATTAGTAGAGATTCTGCTTGAACTGGTAGATCGCTACCAATTAGAACCTGCATTGCTCAATTTGGAACTGACGGAAAGCGCCTATACAGACAACCCTACTGCGATGAAAAAAGCGATGACACAACTCCAGAACCACGGTTTTACCATCATGATGGATGATTTTGGAAGCGGGTATTCCTCTCTCAGTCTTTTAAAAGATATCAAGATTGATATTTTAAAGATTGATATGCGATTTTTATCGGATACCGAAACGGCCGGAAGAGGTGAGAATATCATCGCTTCGGTGATTCGCATGGCCAAATGGCTGAATATTCCTGTGATTGCCGAAGGTGCAGAAACCAAAGAACAGGTAGAACTTTTGAGGAGCGTAGGCTGCGACTACGTGCAGGGATATTATTTTGCACGTCCGATGCCGGTTCATGAATACGAAACACTTTATTTGAGCTCATCGCCTGCGATACAAGACGATGAGGATAAGATGATCGAAAATTATTGCTATGATGATTTATTTACATCCAAACAAGAAGGGAAGAACTTATTTCACAATGCATTACAGGCCACTGCCATGTATGAGTTCGTAGATGACCGGATTGAGACGATTCGAGTGAATGAGGCATACTATGCATTGTTTGGTCATGATGCCATGATGACTAATACATCGAATCTTTTGGATGTGGTCGAGCCACAATACCATGCCTCTTTGCTAAGCGCATTTAAGCTTTGTGCCCGGACGAAAAAGAACACCGAATACGATTATATGTGCCGACGTACCATGGGAGCTCCCTTGTGGATCAATACAAAGCTTCACTACATTTCGACGATGGGCAAAAAACATATTTTAATTGGCGAAATAAGTGATATTACGATGCGTAAAGAACTGAATACAGAACTTCGAAAATATAGAGATTCACTGCTTGCTAACAACCAAGATACGCATACGGTATTGATTGTAGATGATGCAGCGATTAATCGAACCATTTTGAAGAGAATATTACAGCAGCACTCTGTTTTTCTGGAAGCCGAAAACGGAAAAGAGGCAATTCGAGTTTTGCAGAGTCATCGAAATCAAATCGATTTGATTCTGTTAGATATCAGTATGCCGGTCATGGATGGAAAAGAATTTTTACAGTATAAAAAGAATGTGCCGGAACTGGATGGCATACCGGTTATTATGATTACGGCCGATGATAGTCCGGAGCAGCAGGTGATTACATTTTCCTTAGGTGCCAATGACTACATTGTTAAACCATTTATTCCGGAGGTAGTGACCAGACGTGTACAAAATGTATTGGAGTCCAACTATCGCTTCCGAGAGATGGTAAAAGAATACAATAGCATGTCAACACAGGCAAAAACAGACCTTATGACAGGACTTATTAACCGGGTCAGTGCCGAAGAGATGATGACACAGCGCTTGTTGAGCGCCACATCAACTTGCGTGATGATCATGTTGGATATTGATAATTTCAAAAAAATTAACGACACCTATGGTCACGATTATGGAGATAAAGCCATTTGCGCAGTAGCCGATAAACTTCGCCTTTTCTTTAGAAAAGAAGATATTATTGCGCGCATGGGAGGTGACGAATTCGCTATATTTGTTGGAGAGATTCCCGATATGGAAGTCATTAAAAATAAAGCACATCAGCTTTGCGCAAGTATGGCAGATATCATGATTAATGGAAACAAAACAGAGATAACTTGTTCGGCCGGTATTGCCATTGCTACAGGAAAGACGCATTCCTTTGGTGTACTTTATCGGAATGCAGATCAGGCGTTATATGATGCCAAGTGCCATGGAAGAAATACAGTTTCTATATTTTCAAAGAAATAAAACGATGGGAGAGCAGTTGGATATGTATAAAAGTAAAAAGACAGCAGAAATGATACAATTGGAGAAGACTTATGCACAGGCGGTAAAGCAATGCGGAATTACTCTCTGGATGTTTGATTTTGCAACAAAAACTATTTACGATCTAGATAATGCTTCCCATATTAAGGCATTTGATGGTGTCAGTATTATAAATAATATTCCGGATGCATTTACTACGGATAACAGTCCGCTGCATCCGGATGATGCCCCGGCTTATTTTAAGATGTTCGAGGAGCTGTTTGCCGGTGCCGAAGGGGCAAAGAGTGTGAGCCGATGGTGGAATGAAGATCATAAAATATGGTGGTGGTATGAGATTTCTTATACGACGATGTTTGATGATGATGGAAAACCGGTTAAAGCCCTGGGTACTGCTGTTGATATTACCGAACGTGTTCGATTAGAAGAACGCTATGAGGAGGAAATCAAATGGCGAAAAGTGCACAACCAAGATGTATTTGGTTCTTTTAAACTGAATTTAACACAAAATATCTGCGAGGATGGTCAAAGTAATAATTTGATGATTCTCAGTTTTCAGGGAAATGGAACCGTGGATGATTTTTTTGCCCATGAATATAAAGCCCATGTAAATAAAGCCGATTTAATCGAATACAAAAAGATTTTCAATCGGGAAAGTCTGCTCAAATCCTACATGGAAGGAAGAACGGTTGTTTCTCAGGAAACTTATATGAATTTTGGCGACGATAAGATTCTTTGGATTAAAGTAGAACTGGATATGTTCCTGAATCCCAAGAATGGAGATATAGAAGGTTATATCTATGCTACGGATATCGATCAAAAACGGACGGCACGTGCCCTAGTAGATGCAGTGGTTAAAATCGATTATGACTATTTGGCGATGATTGATATTACGACAAAAACCTATACTCTATTTGCGCAAAACATCAAAAAAACGATTCTTCCACCCTCTAATGGTATTGATTACAAAGTTGAAGTAGAACGGTATGCAAGGCAATTTCTGCCGGAGGAAGAGATTGAGAGAAATATTCGCGAGATGTCTTTGGAAAATGTGATGGAGCAATTAGAAAAACAGGATCTATTTACAACGTACTGCCGCGTTTATGAGTTAGACGGGAGCATCAGTCGAAAGAAACTCCAGTTTTCCTATCTGGACAATCTCAAAAAAAGGATTATTTTAACGAGAAGCGATATTACGGATATATATAATGAAGAACAGCGTAAAAACGAGGCATTGAAAGATGCACTTTTGGCAGCTCAGCAGGCGAATGTCGCCAAGTCAGAGTTCCTTTCCCGCATGAGCCACGAAATCAGGACGCCGATGAATACCATCATTGGAATGTCAGCATTAGCAGCCAGCTGCGTGGATGATCCGGTGCAGGTCGCATCCTATCTTTCTAAAGTCGGACTATCGGCTCGATTCCTGCTTTCTCTGATTAATGACATTCTGGATATGTCCAGAATCGAAAGCGGAAAGATCATGATTCATCATGAAAAAATACCGTTGGAAGGGTTTATAAATGGAATTAATAGTATCTGCCATGAGCAGGCACAGCAAAAAGGGGTAGAATACGATTCGATTTTGACTAGTTTTACCGAGAATACCTATATCGGTGATGCGATGAAACTGCAGCAAGTGCTTATTAACATCATTTCCAATGCAATTAAGTTTACCAAACCGGGTGGAAAAGTACAATTTATTGTGCACCAGGAAAAGATCAATCAGGAAGAAGCTCTGATGAAATTTACGATTAACGATACAGGAATTGGAATCAGGGACGATTTTCTGCCACACCTATTTGAACCTTTTGAACAAGCTCGCACCGGTGCCACTACGCCTTATGGCGGAACCGGATTGGGACTTGCCATCTGTAAAAATCTGATTGATTTAATGGGCGGAAGGATCAGTGTTAATAGTATTGAAGGAGTGGGCAGTGAATTTGTGGTGGAAGTCAAGTTGGGGATTTCCGAGGAAACAAAAAAAACGGTGAAATTTAATTCTAACATTCATTTTGAAAATCTTAAAACATTGATTGTGGACGATGATATCATGATCTGCCAGCATACGAAACAGGTGCTGCAAGATATGCATATGAAGGCAGAATATGTCATATCTGGTGCCGAAGCAGTCAATGCCGTACGGCAGAAGTGGGAAAAGAAAGAATACTATGATATTATTCTGGTCGATTGGAAGATGCCTGATATGGATGGTATTGAAACAACTCGGGAAATTCGTAAAATTGTGGGTCCGGAGGTTACAATTATTATCATGACGGCCTATGATTGGGCGGCCATTGAGGTAGAAGCGAAGAAGGCGGGAGTCAATCTCTTAATTTCAAAGCCACTTTTTAAATCTTCACTTTGTTCTGCTTTTGAAAAGATATATGGTGAAAAAGATGATAAAGGCAAGTTAGAAACAATAAGGGAAGTGGATTTTACAGGAAAACGTGTTCTGCTGGTGGAAGATCATCTGCTCAATATTGAGGTTGCTAAAAAACTTTTGAATGCAAAGCATATGGAGGTGGATGTGGCTGAAAACGGACTTCAGGCGATTGAGATATTTGCGCAGCATGGAGACAGCTATTATGATGCCGTTCTAATGGACATTCGAATGCCGGTCATGGATGGGTTGACTGCCGCCAAGTCGATCCGCCAGATGCGGAAAAATGATGCAAAGACCATTCCGATTATTGCGATGACCGCCAATGCATTTGAGGAAGATATCGAACAGACAAAAATGGCCGGGATGAATGCACATTTAGCAAAACCAATTGAACCGGTGCTTTTATATCAAACACTGCAATACTTTTTGAGCCGGGAGGCATAGGTATGAAGAGATTTTCAGAGATCAAAGAAGAACTGATGAAACTGTCACTCCCAATCGGATTGATTATCGTTACGGCATATCCGGAATATGATATTATTTTTGCAAATACAAAGTTCTGTGAAATGCTTGGATTTGAGGATGAAAATGCGAATAGTAGTCTTAATCATACATCCGCATGGGATTATGTATATCCCAACGATGTAGTTTGGCTAAAAAATGCAGCCAGCAATCGCAACGGCAATTCGGAACTTTATAAAGTTGCCTATCGTTTAGTTAAAAAAGATGGCAGTCTCATCTGGGTCACCCAGTGCTCTGAACATATGCAGGATGATAATGGAGATGAGCTGGTATATGCCTATTATATGGATATAACGGCACAAAAACAGTTGGAGCAGGATTTGCGAGAAAGTGAATTCCGCTATGCCACTGCGGTCAAGGCTTCCAACATCAATATTTGGGAGTATGATTACAGTGCGGACAGGATGACTATTTTTTCCACATCGCCCAGAGTGGATTCTCCCAATGTCATAATTCCGAATTATCTTCAATCGGTTGTTGCAGAAGGACATATCAGGGAGGACAGCGCCGTTTTGTTTTTTGATATGATAGAAAAACTTAAAGCCGGTGCAGAAGTGACATCTGCCGATCTTTGGATTCGAAACCGGGGCGATGCCGAATTTTGGTGTGAGAGGGTGACATATACCAATATTTTTGATGAAGCCGGAAATCCGGTGAAAGCCTATTGCATTGGTCATGATGTGACAAAAGAAAAGGAAGCAGAGAAGCGCTATCATGATGAATTGTCCTATCGGGAAGCCATGCAGAAAGCAACGATGGCATCGATTAATGTAAATTTGACCCAAAACACTATTTTAGATTATAAAAGTATTTTTCCACAGATTACGGCTCATATGCGTATGGTGAAAACTGCGCAGGAGTATTTTGATCAGGTATATACGGAAGTGATGACTCCGGAGATGCAGAAGAAGTACCGGACTATTTTCAACCGAGATGCACTGCTTCGGCATTTTGCAAATGGGGAAACATCTCAATCTTTGGAATTCAGAAGAAAAATCGGTGCACGCAGCTATTGGATCGTAGTTACAGTTCACATGATGAAGAAACAGGATACGAACGAGGTTGTTGCATTTTTATATTCCACCGATATAACCAGTGAGCGAATGATGCAAAATATTATGAATGCGGTCGTAAGAACCGATTATGATTTTTTAGTGGTCATAGATGCTCAGCAAAACACAGCGATCCGCTATAGCGAAAAGAATCTTGGCAATAACTATGCTTCTGAAAGTGAACATTTTGAAGAGGAGACCAGGGCATACATACAGAATAATATCTGCAAAGAGGATGTTGACCGTGTAGTGAAGGAAATTACCATTAAAAATATTCAAACTCAGTTAAAAGATCATGAAACGTATAATATCTTTTATAAAGTAGCAAATTCAGAAGGTAGAATATTACAAAAGCAACTGCGATTCAGCTATATTAACCGTGAAATGAAGCTTTTTTTGATGACCAGGGTGGATATAACTGTGGCAGTGGAAGAACAGGAAAAAAGGAATCAAGAACTTGTGACGGCTGTGAAGATGGCAGAAAGTGCCAATGCCGCAAAATCAGAATTCCTTTCTCGAATCAGTCATGAGATCAGGACTCCGATGAATGCTATGATTGGGATGTCACATATCGCATTGCAAAGCTTAGATGATAAAGCCGCTGCGGCAGAAAGTATCGAGAAGTCCCTCTATGCTTCTAAATACCTATTATTGTTGTTAAATGATATTTTGGATATGTCCAGAATTGAAAGCGGAAAAGTGACCATAAAAAATGAGATGATTATTTGCCGGCAGTTTTTAGATGCACTGGGCACAATTATTGGGGCACAGGCAGAGGAAAAAGGCGTGAACTATGTGGTGAGAAAATGTGAGAATTGTCAAAATAGCTACTTAGGAGACAGCGTTCGGCTGCAGCAGATATTAATTAACATTCTTTCTAATGCCATTAAGTTCACACCCCGGGGCGGTACAATCCAATTGAATATTTATCAATTGTATGCCGATGAAAATAATGCAAATATCTGCTTTCAAATCAGCGACACGGGAATTGGAATCAGCAAAGCATTTTTACCGGATATTTTCAATCCTTTTTCACAGGAACATATCGGTTCTACCAGCAAATACGGTGGCAGTGGTCTGGGACTGGCTATTTCAAAAAATCTGGCACAGCTCATGGGGGGAGATATTTTTGTTGAAAGTGTACTTGGCGAAGGCACGACTTTTAAAGTTGAGATTCCTTTTGGTGTTGTAAAACATGATATAGAGATACCTTCGGCAGATGCGATTAAAAAACCTCGTAATACATACGATTTTAGCGGAACACGGATTTTATTGGTAGAGGATCATCAGCTTAATATTATGGTGGCTAAAAAACTTCTGGAACTCAAACATGCCGATGTGGATGTGGCAGAAAATGGTCAAATCGCACTTGATATGTTTGCCGCTGCCGAAGAAGATACATACGATGCCGTTCTTATGGATATCAGGATGCCGGTGATGGATGGACTGGAAGCGGCTATGGCGATTCGCAATTTAGATAGCGAATGGGCAAAGACCGTACCAATTATTGCCATGTCAGCCAATGCGTTTGATGAGGATATTATCAAGTCTAAAAAAGCAGGTATGAATGCACATTTAGCAAAACCAATTGATATCGAATTACTTTACCACACATTATACGAATTATTGCCAAAGTAATCGCTGCTAAAACAGAAAAATCACCGACCGCACCGGCTTGTATCATTTTGCATATAATGGAATGAGTATATAAAACTCAGAAGGAGCGATCTATATGTCATTTTCATATGCAAATCCGGGTTCCGGTCCCAGTGCGGGCGGAATTGGATGGTTTAACTTTGGTAACTTAACGATAAATCCGGGTGGTTCTTTAACCGGTCTGACCGGTACTTTAAATGATGGAACAACGGTCACATTTGATTTGTCGGCACCGGCATCCTCGTCTATGACCTTTGATGCGGTATCGGCACCGGTATCCGGTTATTTTGGCTATACCGGCTATACCGGTATCTTGGGTAATGTACTGCTGCAAAATAGAAGAATTGGTTCTTATGACCCGTCGACGCTAAAGATAAGTAATATCGTGGTAAAGGATCCTGATGGGAATCCGGTTACGAATTACACGACTGTGGTTTCAGACGCAGAGAATACCAATATCGGAGAGTCCTGGGTCTTTACCACGGATGGAGGCGGCTGGAATCTATTCACGACACTGGGCAGTAATCCAACAACACTGACCGGTCTGGGCACATCCACCGCTACGATTACAGGTACGACCCAACT
>JAVWRQ010000049.1:0-16710 GCA_036634775.1 Clostridium sp. | reverse complement strand
AGAGCATCTGCCTTACAAGCAGAGGGTCATAGGTTCGAGCCCTATAGGTCCCACTTCTGTAGAGATACAGATATGCCGCAGTGGCGGAATCGGCAGACGCACAGGACTTAAAATCCTGCGGGGGTTGACCCCGTACCGGTTCAATTCCGGTCTGCGGCATGGGTAAAAGTCTGAAAACCTTATGAAAGTAAGGAATTCAGACTTTTTTTATGATATAGGAAAGTGCTTCTATAAAGATTATTTAACGAAATGGGAGGAATTTAAGATGGAAGAAAACTTTAAGGTAGTTCAGTTAAAACGAAAATCGGGAATTAAATATAATTTGGATTTTCTGAATCTTGAGAATGCAAAAAAAGTATGCAACTTTCATCAGAGCTTTCCGATGTATCATGAAACCCCGTTGGTGGAAATGAAAAATACAGCTAAAAAATTGGGACTTGATAATATCTATATTAAAGATGAATCTTATCGTTTTGGATTAAATGCGTTTAAGGTGCTGGGTGGCAGTTATGCCATTGGAAATTATCTGGCTGCAAAATTGGGAAAAAATATTTTTGATATAACATATAAAGAATTAATTTCGGATGAAGTGAAGAAAAAGTTGGGAGATATTACATTTGTCACTGCTACAGATGGAAACCATGGAAGAGGCGTTGCATGGACGGCAAAACAATTACATCAGAAATCCGTTGTATATATGCCAAAGGGAAGTGCTCCGGAGCGTCTTGCTAATATACAGGCAGAGGATGCAGATGCGTTGATTACAGAATTTAATTATGATGGTACGGTACGTTTCGCCAATGATATGGCAGAAAAGAATGGCTGGGTCATGGTGCAGGATACAGCCTGGAAGGGCTATGAAGAGATTCCGGCTTGGATTATGCAAGGTTATGGTACGATGGGCTACGAGACCTATATGCAGCTGCCTGAGAAGCCAACGCATATTTTTCTTCAGGCGGGGGTTGGTTCAATGGCAGGAACGATTATAGGACTTTTCTCAGCAATCTATGGAGAAGAGCGTCCTATCATTACGGTTGTAGAACCTAATAAAGCGGATTGTATTTTCCGCACAGCAGAAGCGAATGATGGGGAAATGCGAATCGTATCCGGTGAGATGAATACAATTATGGCGGGTCTGGCTTGCGGCGAACCTTGCAGTATCGCATGGGATGTGATGAAAAATTATGCAGACAATTTTATTTCATGCCCGGATTATGCAGCGGCGCAGGGGATGCGAATACTTGGCAATCCGATGATGGGTGACAGCCGGGTTATTTCGGGAGAAAGTGGTGCATCTACTTTTGGATGTGTGGCAGAAATCATGAGGGATCCGCTACTTACAGATATCAAGAAAAAATTGAAATTAGATGAAAATTCCAAGGTACTTTTTTTTAGCACAGAGGGTGATACGGATCAAGAAAACTATAAATCAATTGTATGGAATGGGAAATATCCAAGAAAATAGTATATTTGAAATGTATATTTGAAAGGCGTAAAATCGTTTCCAAAAGTTTTTAAAAGTTTTTTCATTTGTAGGTTGACAAGCGCGCTAAAATATTGTAGAATTAAGAACGTTGTTGAAGAACAATATTCTTCAATAAGTGCGTTTAGCTCAGCTGGATAGAGCGTTTGGCTACGGACCAAAAGGCCGGGAGTTCGAATCTTCTAACGCACGGACAAATGGTGATATTCACCAAAAAAAGTACTTACTGTAAAGGTAGGTACTTTTTTTATGTAAAAACGCTCCGCTGTGGATGCGCACTCCGCGTCAAAGCAGACTCTTTATCCTGCATTAAAATTCCGTGGACTGACGGTGAATCAGTTGGCACTTAAAGTTCTCATAGCAAAAGCTTTCTTCTTTGCCATCGATGATAGCCATAATCAGTTTGGCGGCGTAAGTACCCATCTCGCCATAGGGAATCATGATGCCGGTGATAGAAGGGTAGGTCAGTTCATAGAAGTTTACATAATTGAGAAAAATATTTTTTATTTTCTGTGGGATTAAAAAGTCCTTCTTGAGAAGTTCTTTTTGAATAATCAGGCCAATGTCGTAGTTTTGTGAGAATGCAATATCAAAGGAGTTGTGCGCTACATAATCTTCCAGGATGGGAACCAAGTGTTTGATTTCACGATTTTCCACGTGACAGACTATATGTTGGATATGACACTCCGGGTAGACCGTTTCCAGAGCCTTTTTAAATACGGGGTATTTATGGTTGACAAAGAGACCTTTGTTATCAATGGAAAAGTATCGAATCTGATCAAGATCATGCTCTTTACAGAAGATAGCACATTCGGTCAGGACATCGTCGAATGCATGAGGCACAGGAGAGTTCTTTGAAAAGACACCATCCATACAGATGACGACATAAGGAATTCCGTGTTTTACCGCAGGTTCAATAAAACGATTATGGTTATCATTGGAGATATAGATCAGACCGTCAATAATATTGGAGAAGTAGCTTTTTACATATTGGGGCGTGTCCGAATCTTCGCTAAAATCCTCTGCATTAAAAATCGTAATCGTATAGTTGATTTTATCAAAATAACGACTGATTCCCACTAAAGAATCCAGAAAAGCCTGACGGCTGTAATCCTTAGCACAGACAATCCCCACCGAAGCACAGTTCCGATTGCGCATATTTCTGGCAGAGACATTGGGGAAGTAGTGCAGTTCTTCGATTGCGTTTAAAACCTTTTGACGGGTTTCTTCGCTGATTTTCTGGTTGGTACTGTCATTGACGATATATGAAACGGTAGCTTGGGATACACCACACATTTTGGCAACATCTTTTGCTGTAACATTCTTCTTCATACCGGTCCTCCGATCATAACTTATGATGAACTGATTACTAAAATTCACAATAGTGAATGTAACATTTGCTCTTGTGCAGTATTACTAAAAAATACACAATAAAATATGTAAAATATAACAATTCGTGAATTTCACATATGATTTTTCTTGTCAAATGGAATGCAATATGGTAATCTAATTGCATACAGATACTTATACGTATAAGCCGACTTTTATTATATTTAGTATATCAACTAGATTAATAAAATACAAGGCTTGTACCTATTTTTTAACATTTACTTATACGTATAAGTAAAAGGAAAATCACTCATCGAGAAATGGAAAATGGAGGGAAAAGTAATGGGAAATGCAATGGAAAAAACAAAAGCGGTCAAAAAACCATCCTTGGTCAATCGCTGGCTTAATCGAATTGAGAGGGTAGGAAATAAACTGCCTCATCCAATATCATTATTTGCCATATTGGTACTGGCCGTCATTCTGGTTTCGGCACTTTGCGAGGTACTTGGTGTGTCGGCAACCGGAGAACTGGTCAACCGGAGCAAAGGAATCGTAGAACAACAAACCGTTAAAGCAATTAGTTTATTAAATGGAGAAGGTTTTGCTTACATGATTACGCATGCAATCAGTAACTTCACCGGTTTTGCACCTTTGGGAGTGGTTCTGGTAGCCATGTTTGGTATCGGTTTGGCAGAGGACAGCGGTTTTATTGGTGGACTTTTAAAAAGCACGGTAGAAATCACACCGGCAAAATTAATCACACCGGTTATTGTATTCTTAGGCGTTATGTCTAACCTGGCAGATGCGGTTGGATACATCGTGGTTATTCCTATTGCAGCACTGATGTATATGGCTTATGGCCGTCATCCTATGGTAGGTATCGCGGCAGCTTTTGCCGGTGTGTCCGGTGGATTCTCTGCCAACTTGCTGATTGGTACACTGGATCCACTTCTCTGCGGTATTACGAATGAAGCCGTAAAGATGGTAGACCCATCCTATATCGTAGAACCGACAGGCAACTGGTATTTTATGATCGTATCCACATTTCTTATCACAATTTTAGGTACGATTGTCACAGAAAAAATAATTTCCCCGCGTTTTGGTGAATACAAAGGCGCTGCGATGGAAAATGGAATGGCTGAGTATAAAGTTACAAAAGAAGAACGGAAAGCATTAAAATATGCCGGACTTGCCCTGGTACTGATGATTGTGGGCATGATTGCACTGTGTATTCCGGCCACTTCATTTTTAAGAGCGGAAGATGGTTCTATCCTTGGCAATTCTCCATTTATGGAAGGTATCATTATTATCATTGCAATCCTATTCTTTGTTCCGTCGGTTATCTACGGAAAAATGACCGGTGTCTATAAGGGCGAGAAGGATGTGTGTGCAGCTATGGGAAAAGCGATGTCCAGTATGGGCGGTTATATTGCTCTTTCATTTGTGGCAGCACAGTTTATCAACTATTTTGGATATACAAAACTGGGAACTATTTTGGCATTAAAAGGGGCAGAATTCTTCCGTACTTCAGGAATCGGACCGATTCCAATGATGATATTATTTGTACTGTTTGCCGCATTTATCAACTTATTTATGGGTTCGGCATCGGCTAAATGGGCAATTGTGGCACCGGTATTTGTTCCTATGTTCATGCTGTTGGGATATACACCGGAATTTTCACAGATTGCATATCGAATCGGAGATTCCTGTACGAATGTTATTACACCGATGATGTCTTACTTTGCCATGATCATCGTTTTTGCTAAAAAATATGACAAGGATGCAGGCATAGGAACGTTGGTATCAACTATGCTGCCATATAGTATCGTATTTCTGATTGGCTGGACAGCGCTGCTGGTAGTCTGGATCGTATTTAATCTTCCACTGGGACCCGGCGTAGGCATGTTCCTATAGTTAGAAACTGACAGGAAAGAAAGGATAAACATGACAGAACAGATTATTAATAATCGGATTCATAGTTTAAGAACTTTGATGAAGGAACGCTGCATCGATGCTTATTTAATTCCTACAGCAGACTTTCATGAGTCGGAGTACGTGGGAGAATATTTCAAATGCCGCCAGTTTATGACAGGATTTTCAGGAACAGCGGGAACCGCAGTGATTACAGAAACCAAAGCGGGACTTTGGACGGACGGAAGATATTTTGTTCAGGCAGAAAAACAGTTGTCCGGTACTTGCGTTACGCTCTACCGAATGGGCGATGACGGAGTACCTACCGTGGAAGAATTCCTAAAAGAGCAGCTGCCACAGAGTGGACGATTGGGATTTGATGGACGGGTCGTGGGCGATGAGATGGGGAGCAATCTTGCAAATCTCCTGGATGGAAAAGAAATTTCGTTTAGCTACGAAGAGGATCTGGTGGGAATGATATGGGAAGATCGGCCGCCTATGTCGAAGGAACCACTGTGGATTTTGGAAGAATGCTATGCAGGGAAATCAGCATCTGAGAAGATCGGAGAACTTCGAGAAGCGATGCGGGAAAGAAACGCTGATGTACATATTCTCACTGCACTGGACGAGATTGCATGGCTTCTCAACCTGCGAGGCAATGATATCCCCTGTAATCCTATCTTTCTTTCATATGGAGCCATTACAGCAGATAATTTTTTCCTGTTCGTGCAGGATGGCGTGACCGATGCAACCGTTTGTTCTTACTTAGAAGATAACGGGGTTACCGTATGTCCTTATGAGAAGATGTACGAGTATGCGCGCAGTCTGAAAAATCAAAAGGTACTGCTCGAACGAAAAAAAGTTAATTATGCGATTTGCGAAGGGCTGGATTCTTCCAATCGAATCATTGATGCCATGAATCCATGCGTATTAAAAAAAGCAATTAAAAATAAGACTGAAATAGAAAATATGAAAAAGGTACACATTAAAGATGGTGTGGCAGTCACGAAGTTCATGTACTGGCTAAAACATCACATTGGCACAGAACCAATGACGGAAATGACCGTTGTGAACCGTCTGGAAGCGATGAGGAAAGAATTGACCGGATATCTGGGTCCCAGTTTTACGACCATTGCCGCTTACCATGACAATGCTGCCATGTGTCATTATCACCCAAGTAATCAGGAATGTCGTGAGTTAAAACCGGAAGGCCTGCTTTTACTGGACTCAGGAGGACAGTATTATGAGGGAACGACGGATATTACCAGAACCTTTGCACTGGGACCATTGACTGAAAAAGAAAAAGAATACTTCACCCTGGTTTCTATGAGTATGTTAAAAGCAGGGGAAATGAAATTTCTTCACGGCTGTCGGGGACTGAATCTGGATTACACCATAAGAGAAGCATTTTGGCAGAGAGGGTTGGATTTTAACCACGGAACCGGTCATGGGGTGGGATATTTATCCGGTGTTCATGAAAGACCCAACGGAATTCGTTGGAAAATCGTTCCGGAGCGTCAGGACAGTGCGATATTAGAACCGGGCATGATTTGCTCCGATGAACCGGGACTTTACTTTGAGGGTGAATTCGGCGTGCGTACTGAAAACTTGATTTTGTGTGTCGCAGATGAAAAAAACAAATACGGCCAGTTCCTGCGATTTGAGTTTTTGACATTTGCCCCGATTGATTTAGAAGCGATTGATACAGATTTTATGGATGAGCACGATCTGCGAAGATTGAACCATTATCACAAAGAAGTATACGCAAAGATATCGCCTTATCTTACGGCAGAAGAAGCAGAGTGGTTAAAAC
Organism: Clostridium sp.; assembly: GCA_036634775.1. GTDB lineage: Bacteria > Bacillota > Clostridia > Lachnospirales > Lachnospiraceae > Otoolea. Next base: position 10,174 of record JAVWRQ010000049.1, on the reverse strand, counting down.
ATGCTACTCGGGAAATTTCCGGGAAAAGGAAGTAGGAATAGGTAGAATAGAAAATATTCGATTGACACGCTTCTCTTTAAACTTTATAATAACACCTAATAGGGCATCATTTTTGATGCCCCTTTTCGCCGCTTGGGCGGAAAAAACCACAGATTATGTGGTGTAGGGAGGAGCAGCATGATAACTGAATATTTAAAGAAGTCAAAAGAGGTATTCAAATGGCTGATACCATTTGTAGCAGCGATATTTTTACTGTTTGGATGCTCAAATCCAAATCAAGTACAGACGGAAGCTGCGATGTCAAAATCTATTGAGACGGAAGTCAATTCGTCACAACTTGACGAGGACGGTTCTTACACCGGGAAAGAGGATGTAGCTTTATACATTCACACCTATAACAAGCTGCCCGGTAACTTCATTACGAAGAAGCAGGCGGAGAAAGCCGGTTGGATCAGCAAAGAGGGAAATCTCTGGGAGGTGGCTCCCGGTAAAAGTATCGGTGGAAGTAAGTTCGGCAACTATGATGAACAGCTTCCGGAAAAAGATGGACGAAACTGGCAGGAGTGTGACATTGATTTTGACGGATCATATCGGGGAGCCAAGCGGATGATCTATTCGAATGATGGCTTGATTTATTACACGGGTGATCACTATAAGACGTTTGAACAATTATATTAGGCGGTCGATACAAAATCGCAGAAATGGAGAACGATATGAGACGTGTGGAACTGGATATGAACAAGATGCAGAGCGAAAAAGCAATTCATGAGTACCTAAAAGAACAGTTGGGATTTCCTGAATACTATGGAGAAAACCTAGATGCACTTTATGATTGTCTGACCGAACTTTCGGAGAATGTATGTGTGGAGATTCGGCAGTGTCTCACCGAAACTTCACCTATTTTTGAATATGAGAAGAAGATGGAAAGAGTGATGGAAGATGCAGCACAGACGATGGAATACACCGACGACGGAAGAGTGTTTGCAGTATTTGCAGACTGTACTCCCCTGGATCTCAATAGCGGGTGGTGAGATTGTTCGCTCGGAGCGCAGAACGATGTCTTTGGAGATAAAAGAAGATGGCAGACTGCTGATTCGCGTGCCTTACGGTGTATCTACAAAAGAGGCTGTGGATTTTGCAAAACAGCATGAAAACTGGCTGGCCAAGAACTATGCAAAAGTGGTGAATCGCAAAGAAAGCAGACCGGTCTACCGCCCCGAGGAAATCGAAGAATATAAGGAAAAATTGCGCCCGGTGCTGGAACACCGGGCTGCTTATTATGCCGGCATGATGCGTGTGAACTATCAGAAGATCACGATTAAAGATCAAAAAACAAGATGGGGAAGCTGCAGCGCAAAGGGCAATCTGAATTTTAATTGGAAGCTTTTCCTGATGCCACCGGAGATATTAGATTATGTTCTGGTACATGAACTGGCACACCGAATCGAGATGAATCATTCCGATCGTTTCTGGAAACAGGTGGAAAAAATCATACCGGATTATAAAGAACGGCGCAGGTGGCTGAAAGAATACGGGGCACAACAGTAGAAAGCGGGGGGATGAAACGGTGCAGGAAAAATGGATGATTCAAACAAAAAGGGCGGATTTCGATAAGATAGCCAAGCAGTTTCATATAGATCCGGTGACGGTGAGAATCATCAGGAACCGCGGGATCGAGAGCGAAGAAGGCATGAATCAATATCTGAATGGGACACCGGAATCTTTATACGATCCGCTTTCTTTAAAGGATATGGAAGCGGCGGTGTCCATATTAAAGGAAAAGATAGCGGGAGAAAAGAAAATTCGAATCGTGGGAGATTATGATATCGATGGGGTCTGCTCCACTTATCTACTTTTGACAGCCCTCAGGCGGCTGGGTGCACGGGTGGACTACGAGATTCCGGAACGAGTGAAGGACGGATACGGGATTAATGAATCGATTATTTTAAAAGCAGCCGCAGATGGCGTGGATACGATTCTGACCTGTGACAATGGAATCGCGGCATTTTCCCAGATTCGCCTTGCTAAAGAACTGGGGATGACCGTTGTAGTGACGGATCACCATGAAGTGCCTATAGATGAGGAGCGGGAAGTGTTGCCGCCTGCCGATGCCGTGATTGACCCAAAGCAGTCAGACTGTAGTTATCCATTTCCTGAAATCTGTGGTGCCGTCGTAGCTTATAAGCTGATTCAGGTGCTGTATGAACGACTGGGAGTGCCTAAGACAGAGTGGGAAAACCTACTGGAATTCGCAGCAATTGCAACGGTAGGTGACGTTATGCGTCTGCAGGATGAAAATCGGATTATTGTAAAGTATGGTTTAAAACAAATCGGGGAAACACAAAATATCGGTCTTAAGAAGCTGATTGATAAAAACAATCTGGATGCTTCTCATCTGACCGCATATCACATCGGTTTTGTTATAGGACCCTGTCTCAATGCAGGCGGAAGACTGAAGACTGCCAAGTTGGCGCTGTCACTTCTTCTTTCGGAGAGTGAAGAAGAGGCCGATACACTGGCGGAACAGTTAAAAGAGTTAAATGATATGCGCAAAGATATGACAGCACAGGGAACCGAGGCGGCTAAACTCCTTGTAGACAGCCGCTACAGCGAGGATAAGGTGTTAGTCGTATATTTGCCGGACTGTCATGAATCATTGGCAGGAATCATCGCAGGAAGACTGCGAGAGAGGTACCAAAAGCCGGCGATTGTGCTGACCAGGGGCGAAGATGCCGTAAAAGGTTCCGGTCGTTCCATTGAAGCTTATCACATGTTCCGAAAATTGTCGGAGGTAAAAGATCTGTTGCTGAAATTCGGCGGACACCCTATGGCAGCGGGACTTTCCATCAGAGAAGAAGACATAGATGAATTCAGGCAGAGACTTAATGAGCATTCAGGATTGAGCGAAGTCGATTTATGTGCTACGGTCTGGATCGATGCAGCTATGCCTATGAATTACATAAAAGAGAGCCTGATCCGAGAATTCAAGTGTTTGGAACCGTTTGGGCAGGGGAATGAAAAACCGCTCTTTGCTCAGAAGGATTTGATAATCAGAAATTGCAGGGTCATGGGAAAAAATCGCAATGTCGTCAAACTGACTCTGGAAGGAGTTGGCGGATTTGCCGTGGATGCTATATACTTTGGAGACGGATTGGCATTTGAAGAGGAGAGAGACGGACGCAGAATCATCGATGTGATTTATTATCCGGAGATGAATGAATATAATGGAAATCGGAGTATACAGGCTGTTATAAAGAAGTATAAATTCCCACAGAATTAGGAGGGGGCTCACGATGATTGAGAGAAAAGATGTCATGCCGATTAATTTTTTAAAAAAAGAGAACTTCACAGGCAGTGATCGGGGCATGCGTTACCGCATGGAGAAAGCCGCAGACGGAGAAGATACAATCCTGGTAGTGACGGCCTGGCCGGAACCTTATGGTTATGTAGCGACACCGGAGGAACAGAAGATCAAAACAGAACTTCCATTTACAGAGGATGGAATCGTAAGTGGCGTAGCATGGTTAAATGAACAGTATCCCAAATTCAGGTAGACTTTTGCCTGTCCGGGCGATATAATTATGCTGCATTATTATAGAGAGAGTAGGATATATAACATGGGGTGGAAACACGATTTTAAGCAGGGGCTGAAGAGCGGGATGCCGATCGGTCTGGGATACCTGCCGGTATCATTTACATTTGGTTTTTTGGCGGTTTCGGGTGGTCTGCCCATATGGGTCGCAGTACTGATCTCTCTTACAAATCTCACCAGTGCGGGTCAGTTTGCAGGCACGAATCTGATTTTTATGGGAGCCGGGTATGCGGAGGTAGCACTTACCACCTTTGTGATCAATATACGTTATATGCTGATGTCACTTTCCCTGTCACAGAAGCTGGAACAGAGGGCGACTACATGGGAACGCATGATTTTGGCATTTGGAATAACGGATGAAACATTTGTCATCAGTTCTTTAAAAACCGGAGTTTTAAAATCGGCATTTATGATTGGACTTATGATCATGCCGATTATCGGGTGGAACGTAGGAACCCTTCTGGGGGGCTCAATCTCTATGCTCCTTCCGCAAGCACTGCAGAATGCCATGGGAATTGCCTTATATGCGATGTTCATTGCGCTGATTATTCCGGCAGCCAGGCAGTCCCGTCATGTGCTTTATGTAATTGCAACTGCTGTTTTTGTGACTTGTGTCTTAAAGTATGTTCCGCAGTTTGCATTCATTTCATCCGGTTTCCGGATTATACTGGCAACGATAGCCGCTTCGGCACTTGGTGCATGGCTATTTCCCACAAAGGAGGAACCGTAGGATGGAACTGAAACGGGTACTTATTTGCGTAGCATTGATGGCGATGGTTACTTATATTCCCAGAGTGCTCCCGGTCACTATTTTTAGAAAACAAATTAAGTCGAGATTTATCCGGTCATTTCTAGATTATACGCCTTATGCAGTTCTGGGGGCATTGACCTTTCCGGATGTATTCACTTCTGCCGGTCATATTTATTCAGCGGTAGGCGGAACCGTGGTAGCGATTATTTTGGGATATAAAGGAAAGAGCCTTGTGGTTGTGGCAGTAGCTGCCATCACCGCAGTGTATGTGCTGGAACTTCTTTCCGGGTTTATGTTCTGACGTCATATCTAAACACCAAAAACTAAAGTGAGGAACCAGGATGATTACATTACGAGGCGCTGAGATATCAGCCATATTAAAAGTACAGGTAGAAGAGATGCTAAAGGGACTTGAACGCATTCCTCAACTGGCGATTGTCCGCGTAGGCGAGAGCCCCGATGATATTTCTTACGAGAAGGGTGCGGTGAGACGAATGCGCAGCTTTGGTCTCCATGCTAAGAAGTTCACATTTCCCAGTGATATAGGAGACAAAGAATTCAAAGAGGCATTCCGGAAGATTAATGAAGATAAAGATATTGATGGAATACTGGTCTTAAAACCGCTGCCATCCCAGATTCAGCAGGATGATATTGACCGCATGATTGATCCGCTCAAAGACCTGGATGGGATTTCTCCGGTGAACATTGCCAAAGTATTTAGTGGGGACAATAGTGGATTTGCACCGTGTACGGCAGAAGCCGCCATGAATATACTGAAACTAAATCACATTCCGATGGCAGGAAAACGTGCGGTAGTCGTAGGACGCAGCATGGTAGTGGGACGGCCGCTGGCGATGCTTCTCCTGCAGGAGAATGCCACGGTGACGGTGTGCCATACGAAGACCCTGGATTTGCAGGATATCTGCAAACGGGCAGAGATTCTGGTAACGGCAGCGGGAAGCAAAGGACTGATTGACCATAGATTTGTCAAAAGAGAAGCCGTCGTTATCGATGTGGGGATTAACGTAGACGAGAACGGGCATCTCTGCGGAGATGTGAATTTTGAGGATATAGAAGATGTGGCATCTATGGCAACACCGGTGCCCGGCGGAATCGGTGATGTAACGACTGCGGTCCTGGCACGCCGTCTGGTGAGTGCGGCATTGGCTCAACAGTAAGAAATTATTCGTGAATGTTAAGAGAAAAGAAAAACATCTTTGCATTTTTTGAGGTATACTAAAACTCAAGAGATAAGGAGGTATTAAAACATATGAAAAAATCAAATTTTATTCCTGTGATATTGGTCGGGACGGTAGTACTTGCCGGAGCAATCATGTTGGGCGGATGTAGTCAGACATCGGTACCGGATACGATGAAGATACAGAACGTAGGTGAAAACACCATTAAGGTATCCAGCCGGGAACAGGTCAAAGTGGAGCCGGATGTGGCGGAAATCATATACAGTGTATACTCGCAGGCATCGGATGCTCAGACCTGTCAGACACAGAACAGTACCGATCTGGATAAAGTACTGGCGTTACTTAAGACACAGGGAATTGACGATAAATCCATACAGACTTCTAATTATGGATTAAATCCGGTCTATGACTGGGAAGATGGTAAGACGATCAGCGGATACGAGATGACTACGGATGTAACGGTTTCTAATGTTTCCATGGATCAGGTGGGCACGCTGCTTTCCGAATCGGTGAATGCAGGAATTAATAATATCAATTCGGTTACTTACATGTCTAGCAAATATGACGAGAATTATCAGCAGGCTTTAGCGAAGGCGATTGAAGCAGCGAAAGTCAAGGCAGCTGCGATGGCAGAAGCCGGCGGTTGTAAACTGGGCAAGATCGTGAATATTGAAGAGTATGGAGATAATCAGGCGGTCAGAACGAATACCTATAAGGCAGCAGGCATGGCAAATCAGGAGATGGGAGTCTCTGATATGGCTGTTATGCCGGGAGAAATCGAAGTAGAAGCGAATATTAATGTAAAATTCTCAATCGAATAAATCAGTGTATAAAACCTTCGCAAGCAAGAGATACTAATCGTATCGAATGATTGCGGAGGTTTTATCTATGTGGGGAATTATAATTGCACTGATTTCCGGAGCGTTAATGAGTCTTCAGGGGGTTTTTAACACAGAGGTGACGAAACAGACCGGTATATGGGTGTCAGCCGGTTGGGTGCAGCTCTCCGCCCTTGTGATGTGTATCGTGATGTGGCTGTTCACCGGACGCAGTGATGTGGGAAAATTAGTGCTTGTCACGCCTAAATACATGCTGCTCGGCGGGATTATGGGAGCTTTTATTACTTATACGGTCATAAAGAGCATGGGTTCTCTGGGACCTGCGAAAGCGGCACTTTTAATTGTGGTAGCGCAGCTGTTGGTAGCATATGGAATTGAAGTATGGGGACTGTTTGGTGTGGAACAGGTGGGATTTGAGTGGCGAAAAGCCATCGGCGGCGTAATTGCGATCGCGGGAATTATTATTTTTAGATACTGAAGGGAAATCCATAAAAATAATTTTGATTATGTCTTGTGTTTATAGGTCTATTTAGTTAGAATAGTAATGTGGACAAAACAGTATCTTCCTAATTTGAGGGAGGTACCGATACATATGAAGAAACAACAGATCAAATGGATGATAGTATGCATCTGTGTACTGGTGGCAGGCATATGTTATGTCACCTGCGAAAGCGGATTATTAACCGGCAGCCAAACGGTATTTACCGTAGATGGCGGTGGGACAAACGAGCCGGTAGAATCAGGTGTGGAGCCGGATGTAGAGCCGGATGCGAAGCCGGATGAATTAAAGACATTGAATTCCCCGGAGAAGATCTTGGTGCATGTCTGCGGGGAAGTGATTTCCCCCGGGGTGTATGAGATGGAAGTGGGAAGTCGAATCTACGAAGCGGTGGAACGAGCCGGTGGCTATACCACGGATGCCGCGTCGGATTTTCTTAATATGGCTCAGGTCTTAGAGGATGGCATGAAGATCATGGTTCCGGACTGCAAGGCGGCCGAGGTGATTTTGGAACAAGGAGATACGTCAGCGAAGATCAATATTAATACGGCATCGAAGGAACAGCTGATGACGTTAAAAGGAATCGGAGAAAGCAGGGCAGAAGATATCATTTCCTATCGAAAGGAGTATGGTTCTTTTGACAAAATTGAAGACATCATGAAGGTCGCCGGAATTAAGGAGGCCGCATTTCAGAAGATAAGAGAGAATATCACAGTGTAGAACTGTGACGGTGAGGTGAAAGAAATGGCAAGGGTTTTGGTGGTAGACGACGAAAAACTGATCGTAAAGGGAATTAGATTCAGTTTGGAGCAGGATGGCATGGAAGTAGATTGTGCCTATGACGGGGAAGAGGCAATTCAGAAAGCAAAAGAAACAGAATACGATATGGTTCTTCTGGATGTAATGCTGCCAAAGTACGATGGTTTTGAAGTGTGCCAGGCGATTCGGGAGTTTTCGGAGATGCCGATTATCATGCTTACCGCAAAGGGCGGAGATATGGATAAGATCCTGGGTCTGGAGTACGGAGCCGATGATTATGTCATAAAACCTTTTAATATTTTGGAAGTAAAAGCACGAATTAAAGCGATTTTGCGTCGTAATGCAAAGAAATCTAAGAAAGATGAACCGGTCGTTGGCAAGGTCATTCAATCCGGTGATTTGAAACTGGATGTAGACAGCAGACGTGTATTTATCGCAGAGAAAGAGATTAATCTGACGGCGAAGGAGTTTGACTTGTTGGAACTTTTAGTATGTAATCCAAACAAAGTATATGGAAGAGACGAACTGCTGCGCTTTGTATGGGGCAGTAAAGCAGCGGTCACAGGCGATGTACGTACTGTGGATGTGCATGTCAGAAGACTTCGTGAAAAAATTGAGCCAAGTCCCAGCGATCCTAAGTATGTTCATACAAAATGGGGAGTCGGATATTATTTCAGAGTTTAGTGGAAAGAGCGGGAGATGCGAAAACAGGCAGTTCTACGCTCTTTTTGCTCGTAAATAATAGAATACCAGTAAAAGGAGCAAAAACAGGTGACAGAAAAAGGAAAGTGGAGAAAACTGGATAATACAGCCAAATTACTTGCTACAGTAGCCGGCGAAGAATTGACAAACGTATTTCGTATTTCGGTGTCCTTGAAAGAAGATGTGTCTCCGGATATTTTAAAGCAGGCATTGAGCGAAGTATTGGAAAAATTTGGTTCTTTTAAGGTAAAACTCCGAAGGGGCTTTTTTTGGAACTATTTTGAAGCGAATAGCGGAGAGCCTTTGATTGAAAAGGAAAGTACCTATCCTTGCAAATACATCGATCCTCACAGTAGTCATAAGTATCTCCTCTGTGCCAGTTACTATAAAAACAGAATTAATCTGGAGATATTTCATGCGCTGACTGACGGGATGGGTGCCATTCATTTTATGCAGGCATTGACGGAGCGTTATCTGGAACTTTCTCTTTTGGATGATGACTCAGCATCGATTCCGGAGTTGACGATAAAAGAAGAACCATGGGGGGAAGACGGATATTTAAAGCACTATAAGAAATGTTCTAACCAGCATTACGGAGTGGATCGGGCAACGGAGTTAAAGGGTGAAGTGCTTCCCTTAGATAGTCAGTCAGTAATACACGGTTATCTGGATCTGGCGGCGCTGAAGGGACTGTGCAGGAGCCAAGGCGTCAGTATCACAAAATATTTGACGGCCTTACTGCTCTGGTCGCTGATTCAGATCTATGGAGAGGGCGAAAACCTAAAACATAAGACCGCAGTGAATCTCCCAATTAATTTAAGAGGTTTTTTTGACTCGGAAACGATGGCCAATTTTTTTGCAGTCACGAATATCAGCTGGCCTGCCGGGAAACGTCCTGATAGTTTTGAAGAGGTACTTCAAGAAACCGGACGTCAGATGGATGAGAAAATCGTGAAGGAAAAACTTGAAGAGACCATTTCCTATAATGTATCCAATGAGAAGAAATGGTATGTCCGAGTTACCCCTCTTTTCATCAAGCATATGATTACGGGATTTATATTCATGCAAAGCAGCCGGGCGTATACGATGACGCTGACTAATGTGGGATTGATTCATATAAGACCGGACCTGGTTCCGTTCATTGACAGCTTCAAAGTGATCCTCGGGGTATCGGGGCGGCAGAAGATGAAGTGCGGGATGATTGCTTTTCAGGATAAACTCTGTATTACATTTAGCAGCATTCTAAATGACACCAGACTTTCAGATTACTTTTTTGGCTTTCTGAAAGAACATGGAGTAGAGGCAGAGCTGGAGAGTAATGGTGTGGTGGATACGAAACATAACAGAGGAACCTATCCGGCGATTCGCTATGATAAAAATCGTGTTAAAAAACTGATGAATATATTTTATCTGGTGCTTTTTACCGTTGCGATCGTGACCGGACTGGTTAACCTGGCCACTTATGAGCTGACACAAAACTGGTGGTCGGTCATCGCAATCGGTGGAATCGCCTATGCCGCTATGACACTGCGTTATTCGATTATGCGAAGAGCCAGTCTGGCGGGAATCCTAGTGATACAATCACTGGGAGCGCAAGCATTTATGGTGCTTTTGGACTATATGACGGGGTTTCGCGGTTGGTCCTTTAACTTTGCGATTCCCAGTGTGATTCTATTTGATGTGATTGCCATCGTATTCCTTATTCTGGTCAACCGCTTGAACTGGCAGAGTTACTTTATGTACCAGATTGCGATTACGATATTCAGTTTTATCCCTCTGATCCTATGGATGGTGGGTTTGATTACGAGACCGCTTATGTCGGTTATTACCGTG
>JAVWRQ010000048.1:0-16756 GCA_036634775.1 Clostridium sp. | reverse complement strand
ATTTAAAAAAATATATGATATACTATGAACACTTAGCGAGGTACTTCACGAGCTTGGTGAGGTACTTCACGAGCTTAGTGAGGTAATACACATAAGAATACCAGGAGGGCAAACATATGCCAGTAGTTAGTGAGTTAATCCGGATTGAGGATGATGGTACAGTCAGTTTTGGTGATTATAATTTGAAGACAAAATCCAAACTGCAGGACTTTGAATACAAAGGGGATTTATACAAAGTAAAGACCTACGATGAGATTACAAAACTGGAGAGAAACGGGATGTTTGTGTATGAGTCCGTACCGGGAACTGCTGTGAATCGTTTTTCTGTGAATGATACAGAGATGGAGTTCATAGTCGAAGGTGCTGAGGATGCCCAGATTACAGTTCAGCTTGAAGATGACAGCGAGTATGAGGTATTCATTGATGATATCGGCGTGGGTACGATGAAGACGAATGTGAGCGGTAAATTAGCAGTCAGTGTGGAATTTAACGAAGGACAGGCGGCAAAGGTCAAGATTGTAAAAAAATAATGCATGTGATGATGGGATGCTGGAATTCACGGCATCCCATTTTTATGTAAGGATAAATTCTAAGGAGGAATATCCTATGGCCAAGGCAAGAACAACTTCGTTCTTTTGTAGTGATTGCGGAAACGAATCATCCAAGTGGATGGGACAGTGCCCGGCATGTAAGGCATGGAATACCATGGTAGAAGAACCAATCTCCACAGTTAAGACCGCCGGAAAAACTGGGAAAAATGCCGGTATGGCAAAGATGGCGGCCGATTCTCATCCGGTGATGCTGTCCGAGATTACACTGGATGAGGAAGACCGGATCGATACCGGATATGAAGAGCTGAACCGCGTACTGGGAGATGGTATCGTAAGAGGTTCTTTAGTTTTAGTAGGCGGAGATCCGGGAATCGGCAAATCCACCCTCCTTTTACAGGTTTGTCGAAATATGGCAGGAAAAAATCAAAAAGTACTTTATATTTCAGGAGAAGAATCTTTAAAGCAAATAAAGCTCAGAGCCAATCGAATCGGGACGGTAACCGGTCCTCTTTCATTTCTGTGTGAGACCAATGTGGGAATTATAGAAGAAGTAATCAAACGAACATCGCCGGATATGGTGGTCATTGACTCAATTCAGACCATGTATCTGGAAGATATCACCTCTGCTCCGGGAAGCGTCAGTCAGGTCAGAGAATGTACCAATGCATTGATGCAGATTGGCAAAGGTTCGGACGTCAGTATCTTTATCGTCGGACATGTGACGAAAGAAGGTGTGGTGGCAGGTCCCCGGGTATTAGAACATATGGTGGATACTGTGCTGTACTTTGAAGGTGATAGACATGCTTCTTACCGTATCTTAAGAGGAGTAAAGAACCGGTTTGGTTCTACGAATGAGATCGGTGTATTTGAGATGCGGGAACAGGGACTCTTTGAAGTGAAGAATCCATCTGAATTCATGCTGGATGGAAGACCTGCCGATGCCTCGGGAGCTGTAGCCGCTTGTTCCATAGAAGGTACCCGTCCTATTTTATTAGAAGTACAGGCACTGGTGACTAGGACAAACTTTGGTATGCCCAGGAGAACCGCAGCGGGAGCGGATTATAACCGTGTCAACCTGCTGATGGCGGTATTGGAAAAAAGATGCCGCTATGAACTGTCTCAGTTTGACGCCTACATCAATATCGCCGGAGGGATGAAGATGAGCGAACCGGCTCTGGATCTGGCTATGGTGATGGCGATCATTTCCAGCTATAAAGATAAACCGGTAGATGAAAAGACCGTAATATTCGGTGAAGTGGGACTATCGGGAGAGGTACGTTCGGTCTCCATGGCGGAGCAGCGTATTCATGAAGCGGTCAAGTTGGGGTTTAAACGCTGTATTTTACCCCAGGTCTGCCTGGATAAGATGAAAAAGAGAGATGATATTATCCTGGCCGGTGTCAGTAATATCCGAGAGGCCATCAGTTTGATATAAAGTTATCTTATCATGCGGAGCGTTTTTCTGTAATAGGAGCACTTCCTATTACAGAAACAAAAGAAGCCGTAAACTATGGCAAATATCATAGTTTACGGCTTCTAAAACGTTAGCAGGGGAAGAGGGGCTCGAACCCCCATTTACGGTTTTGGAGACCGTTGCTCTACCATTGAACTATTCCCCTAAAAATTGCCTGCCAAGGTATAATACCATATCAAGCGTAGTATGTCAAATATTATTTCTATCTATTTTCCAACTATTTACAATCAATTCATATCTAAAAAAAAGACCCATAAAAAAAGAACAAAAAAATTAGCCAATAATAGGATAACAAATCCAAAGAAAGTGCAGATAGGATGAACCCTCTATCTTTGTTATACTTTTTTTACAAAGATTAGACCAGTAAAATAAAGCGGAGGAGTTCAAAATGAAAAATGATAGTATGGGAGGAAAAAAACTTACTTGGGAAACCAGAATTTCTTATGCAGGCGGCGATGTAGCCTGTAATGTGATTTTTGGTATGATTGGTACATTACTCACACTTTTTTACACGGACTATGTGGGAATCAATCCTGCCACGGTAGGTATGGTTATGTTAGTTTCCCGTCTGTTTGACGGAATATCGGACTTGATTATGGGAATTATCGTAGAACGAACCAATTCTCGATGGGGAAAATCAAGACCTTGGATTTTGTGGATGAGCGTGCCTTATGCATTGTCTGCGGTGCTGCTCTTTTCAGTTCCCAAGTCCACGGCACTGGTACAGGCTATTTATCTATTTGTTACTTATAATTTCTGTACGACCATTTGCTACACGGCAATCAATCTGCCTTACGGAAGTCTGTCCGCTATGATGACAAGAGATTCTTCCGAAAGAGATATGCTCAGTATCGTACGAATGGGACTGTCTCCTTTAGGCAGAATCATGGCAGTTACCTGTACATTGCCGTTGGTAAAGCTGTTCGGTGACAATCAGGCGGCCTGGGTAAAAACCATGTCCGTATGGGCCGTTGTAGCCTTGATTCTTTTGATTATCTGTTTCTGGAGATGTAAAGAAACCGTGGTCATTTCAGCCAAGCAGAACAAAGAAGCCATTCCTTTGAAAAAAGGGTTAAAAGGATTAGTTAAAAACCAGTATTTCTGGGCAGTTCTGATCCTGTGGATGCTGCAGAGCGTATCTTTTGGTATATCCGGTACGATTTTGCCTTACTATTGTAAATACATATTCCATAATGATACCTGGATGTACAGTTTCCTGTATTTGACTGAAACACTTATTTTAGTGGCATGTATTTTTTCATGTACACCATTCATCCGCAAATTCGGAAAAAGAAATGTGGCATTTGCAGGAGCCGTGATTGCGCTTGCCGGGCAACTTCTATTTTTCCTTAATCCACAGAGCTTTTCATGGATGGTCATGAGCTGTGTTGCCAGAGCCATTGGCTTAGCACCACTTAATGCAGTTGTGTTTGGAATGATTGGTGATGTGGTGGAATTTGGGCAGTGGAAAAACCATATGCGCCAGGAAAGTCTGGTATTTGCAGGCGGTTCCATTGGAACTAAAGTAGGAGCGGGCGTGGCTTCCGCTGCCATGACCGGATTGCTATCCGTTGCCGGATATATCAGCTCTTCAACCGGAGCTGTGGTTCAGCCACAGGAAGTTTTAAATATGATTGTATCAATATACAAGTTTGGTCCAATTATTGTGGCAGCTTTGGCAGTCATTACACTGTTCTTTTATAAACTGGATAAACAGTATCCGGCGATCATGACAGAGCTGATGCAGAGAGAATCTCAGGGAGAATTATAAAAGATAGGATTTATAACCACTAAAATATAATAAACAGGCAAAAAGCACGCATTTCCATTGAGTGCTTTTTGGATTTATGATACGATGTTCCTAAATACAAAAGTTATAGGGGACGGGCAAAATGCAGGGGACAAAGCGGAAAAAAAAGTTAGTTATATGGATAGCAGTTATATTACTTTTAGGAAATGTATCCGGCTGTATGAAGAAAGCAGAACCGGAGTCAGGCGAAACGCCTTATATAGTAGGAGTTGTGACAAAATCCAAGGACAGTGAGTATTGGATGAGCGTCTGTTCCGGTATGGAGAAGGCGGCTAAAGATTTTGGGATATCGGTGATGATTGTTTCGCCGGAGTCGGAATTAGATGACAGGGTACAGAAAAAGATGATTCATGATTTGATTCAAAAAGGAGTAGATGCTTTGGCAGTTTCTCCCATTCAATCCTATGATACCGAGTATCTAAAAGAGGCAGAGGAGAAACAGATTCCTGTGATTTCCTATGATACTAGGATTGTCAAAGACGGAATTCCTTATGTTGGGATTGATAATAAAAAAGTAGGGGAAGAACTGGCCAAAATGATGGCAGAACAACTGGGAGATGTGGGAACCGTGGGGATTGTATCCGGTGATTTTCAACAGACATCCCACAAGGAACGCACAGAGGGAATTCGTTCCTATATTGAGAAAAACACAGACATAGACATTGCTTTTGTCGAAAGTGGATACAGTAATCTGCTGATGTCAGAAGAGGAAATATCCAAACTGATGACAGAACATTCGGATTTGGATGGAATTTTTGCCACCAGTGCGGTAACCGCGTTGGGAATTATGGAATATATGCAGAACAGACCGGTGAAGATCATGACCGTAGATGCTCAGCGGGATGCCATCGAAGCGGTTAGCAATGGAAGAATATCGGCATTGGCCGCTCAGTCGGGTTATGATATTGGATATGCGGCGATTGAATATATTGCGGAACACAGAGATGAAAACATAAACGAGATGGAAGATAAGATTTTGGACATAGAAATCATAACAAAAGAGAATGTGGAGCAGTGGAAGGAATAGATGGAATAGATGGAATAGAACACAGGCGGAGGTGAAAAAAGTATGTTTCATAGCATGCGGGGAAAAGTACTGGCAGCCATTATCGGAGTGACCGTTTTTGCCGGGTTGCTTATTACTGTTTTGTTCTACTGGAAATCTTCTGATATGATAGAGGAAAATTATAAGGAAAACTTATATGCCAGGATTCACCAGATGGGAGATGCCTTTGACAGCTCCTTAAGAGAAATTTATCAACTGACCACTTTGGCTGCCTGTGATGAAGAACTATTAAAGAAGACCGAAGCTTATTTGGATTCGGAGGATGAATTTGAACTGGAGGAAATATCGGAGCAGCTGAGAGCGTATTCAAAACGCTGTACCGATCTTACATCCGTGTATCTTGTACTGCCTAATAAATCGATGATCGTCACCTCTAAAGATTATCCGATCTATAGAAGGCAAATTGATCCGGATGTCATGGAAGCAATTAAAATGATATCCGAAGACGCCCTGACTCCGGCGATGATTCGTAATCCGGTAGGTCGGACTTCTGATATACTTTCATTTGTAAGTTCAATAGAAAACAGTCATGGAGATACGATTGCCTATATTATGAGTAATATCGAGGAGAGGGCTCTTTATTATAAATATTTAGACAGTTTGGAAGATGGCAAAACGTTAAGAACGATGATATTAGATCAGGACTCGGCGGTTGTATCCACTAAGAACAACCGGGATATTGGGACGATCTACCGGAATAATGAAAAAGACAATAAAGTTATTCGTGCCACCTATCGTACCGAGTTTACCGGCTACTCTTTTTTCTTAGAAACCGAAAAAGATAAAGTACTGGCTGATTTGAAGGAATTTCGCTACTTTTTGGCAGTGATTTTGCTGATTGTTTTTTGTGTGGCACTGATTCCAACCGTATTTATTACTCAGGCGATGTATCAGCCATTAAAAAACCTGACGAGGACGATGGAACTGGTAAGCGAGGGCGAATTAGACCAGAGGGTGGAGGTTACCACAAAGGATGAGATTGGTACGCTGTCTCATAATTTTAACCATATGCTGGAACATATTCAGAATCTTATCGATCAATTGGTAAAAGAAGAAATTCTGAAAAAGGATGCGGAGCTGGAGGCACTTCAATATCAGATCACACCTCATTTTATGTACAATACGTTGAATTCTATTAAATATGCAGCCCTGTTAAAGGGAGAAGAAAAAATCGGCGGTATGATTGAAAGTTTTGTAGAACTTCTTCAGGCAAGCATCAATAAAAAAGGAATTTTTGTTACGGTGGCCGAAGAACTGCATTTTATAGAAAATTATATGGTTCTTCAAAATATGCGCTATGAGGATAAAATTGTCATTTCTTATGAGGTACAGTCGGATGCGGAAGGGTGTTTTCTTCCCAGACTGATGCTTCAGCCACTGGTAGAGAATGCGATTCTTCATGGTATGGATATAAAGACAGGAAACAGTCATATCACCATCCGTGGGACGATAGAGCATAATATGCTTTATTTGGCGGTAGAGGATAATGGACGAGGGATGTCAGACGAACAAATCGAAGAACTTTTAAAAATAAAAGAAAAGAAGACAAGAGGGATGTCCGGAATTGGAGTTGTTAATGTTCTGGAACGACTGAAATTATATTATGGAACAGATGGTGGAATTATGTATGAAAGCAGTAAAAATGGAACCAAGGCTTGTATTTATTTGCCTGCATATAAAGAACAGAACCAATATGCATTGTAATCGGCAGGAGGAAAAATGATTAGGACAATAATTGCAGATGATGATTTTTTAGTACGTAGTTATTTAAAACAGCTGAATGCATGGGAAAAAGCCGGATATCGGATTGTGGAAGATTGCAGGGATGGAGAAGAGGCCTTGGCTGCGGTGGAAAATCTGGGTCCGGATGTAGTGATTACCGATATTTCTATGCCGGTGATGAATGGGATTGAATTAATACGACGAATTAGAAAACAAAATCAATCGGTATATATCATGGTTCTGAGCTGCCATGACGATTTTGAATATGTAAAAGAGGCGATGCAGTTAGGGGCAGATGAATATGTACTGAAGAATTCGCTTAATGAAGAGACTCTGTTTAAGATATTAGATGAGACCAAACGCCGGATGATCAGTCGCAAGGAAGATAATCGGGAGAGCGATGAATCGGGACGATTGATTGAGATGGGACGTCACACTTTGAAATATCATTTTTTTAATGGACTTCTGGCAGGCAGTTTTTCTCCGGAAGAAACAGAACAAAAAAGAGTGGAAGCGGGAATCCGTGCCAAGTATATGAATAGCGCCGTCATTAATATGTGCATTATAAAATGGGCGGAATTAAAAGGCAGAATCACAGAATTGGAACTGGAGCAATACAGTCAGAGATTCCTGCAGAAAGTTTTACAGCAATTAAATGGCAATGAGGAAGAATCTGCTTATGTGGAAAGTGTATACTTGGGCGAAGGTGTCTTCTGCTGTTTCTTAGATTTGTCAGAAGAAAGAAGAAGCAGCGTAATGAGACAGAGATTGACTGGTGTGGCTACGACCTGTTTCCGCTGCTGTAAAGATGAGAACTATGATTTTGAAGTCGGTGTGAGCAATATATGTTTTGGGAAAGAAGGAATCAGGCAGGCCTATCAGCAGGCGAGAGAGATGATTAAATTCAGCTTTTATGAAGATGGTGGTATCCTTTATTATGAAGAAAATGCTCAGCTTGGAAAGATTCTGCCCAAAGAGGCAGAGAAATTGTTAAGTGAGGTGGATGGTTTTGTGGAATGTCACCAATATGAAAACCTGAAGCGGGCATTTGAAAAATTAGTAGAAATATGCAGGAAGCAGCATGTCGACAGTCGACTGGTTCTCCACTGGCTAAAATCCATGGATCAGAAACTTCGAATCGAACGAACACAGGAGCAATATGCAGGCATCGTGAAAATCGAACAGCTGATGGAAGTCTGCGAAGATTATAGGCGAAAATTATTCATGGATTCTCAGACAACGATTCCGGATCATGTGGGACCGGCAGTTCGTGCGGTGGTAGAATACCTCAGGGAACACTATAAAGAGCCGATTGGTCTGACGGAAGCGGCGGAGACCGTAAGCCTGAACCCGGCTTATCTCAGCTATCTGTTCAAGCAGGAACTGGGATATGGATTTTCTAATTATCTGCTGGAACTGCGGATGGAATGCGCCAAGGCACTGCTGCGGAGTACGAACTATAAGGTGAAAGATGTTGTCATGCAGTCCGGGTTTAATGATTATCATTATTTCTCGAAAACATTCAAACGATTGAATGGAGTTAGTCCCATTGATTACAGGAAAGAAAATAGTAAATCTAAAAATAAGACCCAAATCCAGTTGTAAGACACCAAATCTAAAAATAATACTGATTTTTTGAACAGCATATAAATGATATCTTTATATCAGCAGGTAAGACCAACGCTGATAAGGGAAAATAAAGAGAAGACCTGTCAGTGTAGGATCCAGTTGACAGGTCTTCTTTTGCATAGTGGGATTAATGTTCAGTGAAAGAAAGAGGGAGAAAAAATGTTTGAAAAAAGTAAAGTGAAATTAGGTATTGCTCCAATTGCATGGACCAATGATGACCTTCCGGATTTAGGAAAAGAGAATACATTTGAGCAGTGTGTCAGTGAGATGGCATTGGCCGGATTTACAGGTTCAGAGGTAGGAAACAAATATCCTAAAGATCCTGAAGTGTTAAAGAAAGCCCTGGAATTAAGAAAAATGCAAATTTGCAATCAATGGTTTTCATCGTTTCTTATTTCAAAGCCATTTGAGGAAGTAGAAAAAGAGTTCCGTGTACAGCTCACCTTCTTAAAAGCAATGGGGGCTAAGATCATCGGAGCGTCCGAGCAGAGCTACAGCATTCAGGGGAAGCAGGATACACCGATCTTTGGACATAAATATAGCATGAATGATGAAGAGTGGAATACATTCTGTGAGGGAATGAACAAACTTGGAAAAATTGCGAAAGAAGAATATGGAATTGCACTTACTTTCCATCATCACATGGGAACCGTAGTACAGAATCCGGATGAAGTAGAACGTATGATGGAACATACCAATCCGGAATATGTCAATCTGTTATTTGATACCGGACATTTTACATATTGCGGAGCCGATCCACTGGAAATGGTAACAAAATACGTGAAACGAATCAAACATGTACATTTGAAAGATATCCGTCCGGAAGTAGTAGAAAAAGTAAAAACAGAAGGACTTAGTTTTCTGGATGGCGTGAGAATGGGAACATTTACAGTGCCGGGAGACGGATGCATCGATTTTGAACCGATTTTTAAGGTATTAGAAGAAAATCATTATGAGGGATATATGTTGGTGGAAGCAGAGCAGGATCCGGCTAAGGCAAACCCTCTGGAATATGCAATCAGAGCAAGAAAATTCATCGCTGAAAAAACAGGATTATAAAAAGGAGAATAAAATTATGGTAACAGTAGGAATTATTGGAGCAGGAAGAATCGGAAGAGTACATATCGAAAGTATTTGCACAAAGGTAGCTGATGCGACGATCAAGACACTGGCAGATCCATTTATGAATGAAGATACTGAAAAATGGGCAAAAAATATAGGCGTTAAGAATACAACAAAAGATTATAAAGAGATTTTAGCAGACCCGGAAATTGATGCCGTATTAATCTGTTCTTCAACGGATACACATTCATCGATTTCAGTGGAAGCAATCAAGGCCGGAAAACATGTATTCTGTGAAAAACCAATCGATCATGATGTAGATAAAATTCAGGCAGTCATTCAGGCATTAAAGGAAAATCCGGTGAAATATCAGGTAGGATTTAACCGAAGATTTGATCATAACTTTGAAGCGGTGAAAGATGCAGTCAGCGGAGGAAAAGTCGGAGAGATTCATATCATTAAAGTCACCTCCAGAGATCCGGAACCGCCCTGTGCCGATTATGTAAAAGTATCAGGCGGAATGTTCCTGGATATGACAATCCACGATTTTGATATGGTACGTTTCTTGGCAGGCTGTGATGCAGAAGAAGTATATGTGGAAGCAGCTGTACTGGTAGATCCGGCCATTGGAGAAGCAGGAGATGTGGATACAGCAGTTATTACATTAAAGATGGCGAATGGTGCAATCGCAGTAATCGACAATTCCAGAAAATCCGTTTACGGATATGATCAGAGAGCGGAAGTATTTGGTTCATTAGGCATGGTAGCAACCGGCAATGACACTGCTTCAGCAGCAGTAATCAGTAATGTCAATGGTGTGACAGGAGAAAAACCACTGTACTTCTTCCTAGAGCGCTACATGGAAGCTTATGCAAAAGAAATCAAGTGTTTTATTGATGCAATTGTAAATGATACAGAAACACCGATTGGAGTTCTGGATGGATTAAAACCGGTTCTGATGGGCCTTGCTGCTAAAAAATCATTAGAAGAACATCGTCCTGTGAAAATATCTGA
Source organism: Clostridium sp. (assembly GCA_036634775.1). Classification (GTDB taxonomy): domain Bacteria; phylum Bacillota; class Clostridia; order Lachnospirales; family Lachnospiraceae; genus Otoolea. Next base: position 6,428 of record JAVWRQ010000048.1, on the reverse strand, counting down.
AATAAAAATGTAAACATCGGTAGATATAGAGATCGGTGAGTCGGAAAAGACCTGTCAGCTGAGATACAGCCGGCAGGTTTTCAGGCACACAAAAGCGGAATGGAGGAAAAAGGAATGAAATATATAGAATTTGATTTATCCAGACCATTGGATCTGATCCTGTTGGGAAGAGTCGCGATTGATTTTAACCCGGCTTATAATGATCAGGTAAAAGAAGAATTCAAACCATTGAAACAGGTACATGTGTTTGAAAAATTTGTAGGAGGCTCTCCGGCCAATATTGCGGTAGGTGTTACCCATCATGGAATGAAAGCGGGATTTATCGGAAAAGTTTCAGATGACCAGTTCGGAGATTTTGTGACGGAATATTTTGATGAACAAGGCATTGATACTTCTCAGATCAGCAGGTGCACCAGAGGTGAAAAACTGGGTCTGACCTTTACGGAGATGTTATCACCTAAAGAGAGCAGTATTTTAATGTATCGCAACTGTATTGCCGATCTGCAGCTCAGTGTCGGGGATATCAGTGAGGAATACATCAAAAGTGCCAAAGCAATTCTGGTTTCAGGAACCGCACTTGCGGAAAGTCCATCCAGAGAAGCCGTGATGAAAGCGGTGATGCTGGCAAAGAAAAACGACACTAAGATTATTTTTGACATTGACTACAGAGAATATAATTGGAAGAACAGCGATGAAATCGCTATCTATTATTCCATCGTAGCAAAAGAAGCAGATATTATCATGGGTTCCCGCGAGGAGTTTGACCTGACAGAAAAATTAATTCGGACGGGGATGACGGATGCAGAAAGTGCCGCATTGTGGCAGAGCTTTCATGCAAAAATAGTAGTAATTAAGCACGGAATGAAGGGCTCCACCGCCTATACTTGCGATGGACAGAACTACAGTATTAAACCATTTCCGGTAGACGCCAGAAAAGGATTTGGCGGCGGTGATGGTTATGGTTCCGGATTTCTGTATGGCTTATACCAGGGATGGGAAATCATCGATTGTTTGGAATTTGGTTCAGCAGAAGCATCGATGATGGTACGCAGCAATAACTGTTCTGATTCTCTTCCCGGACCGGATGCCGTACATGCATTTATCAAAGAAGAAAAGGCACAATTTGGCGAAATGGTTGCCAGAGTATAGATAATAAAAGGAGAGAAATAACATGACTAACACAACAAGAATGACGGTAGCGCAGGCAATTGTGAAATTTCTGGATCATCAGTATATATCCATGGATGGAGTGGAAACAAAATTTGTAGAAGGATTTTTCACCATTTTTGGTCATGGAATTGCAGTAGGCTTGGGAGAGGCTCTGGATAGTGATGCAGGAGAACTGAGAGTCCTTCAGGGGAGAAATGAACAGGGCATGTGTCATACGGCAATTGCTTTTGCAAAACAGAGCAAGCGGAAACAAATAATTGCATGTGCATCTTCCGTTGGTCCCGGAGCTGCCAATATGGTAACTGCCTGCGCCACCGCTACCGTCAATAATATTCCACTGTTGGTTTTCCCGGCCGATACATTTGCATCCAGACAGCCGGATCCGGTTCTGCAGCAGTTGGAACAGAGCAGCAGTCTGGCAGTAACGACCAATGATGCATTTAAACCGGTATGTAAATACTGGGATCGAATCACCAGACCGGAGATGATTATGACTGCTTTAATTAATGCAATGCGTGTGCTCACCGATCCGGCCGATACCGGAGCCTGCTGTATTTCACTGTGTCAGGATGTAGAAGGTGAATCCTATGATTTCCCCGAGTACTTTTTTGAAAAAAGGATTCACCGAATCACCAGACCTGTGGCAGTAGAGGAAGAACTGGATGACATCACAGCAATCATAGCAAGAGCTAAAAATCCTATCATAATCGTAGGCGGTGGTGTCCGTTATTCTGAAGCAGGAGAAACCGTTGAACGGTTTTGTGAAGAGTTTCATATCCCATTCAGCGAAACGCAGGCAGGAAAGAGTGCCTGTAAGTCCGGTCATCCATACTGCCTGGGAGGCATCGGTGTCACAGGAACTTATGCTTCAAATAAAATCGCAAAAGATGCCGATGTCGTGATTTCCATTGGTTCCAGAATGTCGGACTTTACGACCGGTTCTAAACATCTATTTCAAAATGAGGGAGTACAGTTCGTCTCTATCAATAATTGCAGATATCATGCATATAAAATGGATGCTGTAAAAGCAGTGGGTGATGCAAAAGTCACATTAGAAGCATTGGCGCAAAAACTGAGAGCAAGAAATTATGTTTCAGCTTATACCGATGAAATAAAAGAAGCAAAAAGAATCTGGGAGTTAGAGATGATTCGTTTGGCGGGTATTGAATATACAGGGGATGATTTTGAACCAAATATTAAGGCGAGAGATTTAAGGACGATTCCCGAATTTGTAAAGATGACCGAAGGAACGATTACGCAGACGGCAGCCATTGCAGCGATTCGCAGAGTCATTGACGAAGATGCGACCATTATTACGGCAGGAGGGTCTCTTCCCAGTTGTATGCAGCGGATGTGGACAACGAATAAGCGCGGTGGGTACCATGCGGAATATGGATATTCCTGTATGGGATATGAAGTGGCAGCTACTCTGGGTGTGAAATTTGCAGAACCGGACAGTGAAGTCTATTGTGTAGTCGGTGATTCCAGTTTTCAGATGCTTCACAGTGAAATTATGACGATTATGCAGGAACGCAAGAAAGTGAATATTTTGTTATTTGATAACTGCGGTTTTGGCTGCATCAACAACCTGGAGATGAACCATGGAATCGGCAGCATTGCTACAGAATTCCGTTATACGGACGGGAAAAAACCGTGTGGAGATTTGATCCCGGTAGACTATGCAAAAGTGGCGGAGGGCTATGGTCTGAAGTCATATACCTGTAAAACAATTGCAGAACTGGAAGCCGCTTTAGAAGATGCCAAAAAGCAGGATATTGCATGTTTGTTAGACTTAAAAGTCATTCCCAAGACGATGACAGACGGATATGAATCATGGTGGAATGTGGGAATTGCAACAACATCCAAGAAAGAAACCGTCAGAAAAGCCTGTGAAGGCGTGATGGAAGGCAGAAGAGAATCCAGAGAGTATTAAGGAGGATGCAGATGAGTAAAGTATTTGGTTATCCGATAGCAGATGAGCAGGGAGAGATGATTCTCACAACTTATGATAATGCATATCAGGGCATGATGATGGATGTCCGCGTATATCATATGAAAGCAGGAGAAGCGAGGAAATTTGATAGAGAGGGAGAAGAGACCGCCATTCTTCTCCTGTCCGGAACCATCACCTATACATGGGACGGACAAAAAGCAACCGCGGCTCGAACGAATGTGTTCACGGAAGGACCGTGGTGCGTACATGTGTGTAAGGCGCACAAAGTAGAGGTGACGGCAGAATCCGAATCTGAGATTTTAGTGCAGTGTGCTAAGAATGAAAGAGAATTTTCCAGTCATTTATATAAACCGGAAGATGCTCCCTGGGGCTATTCCAACGTGGGAAAATTTGGGAACGTGGCAAAACGCCGTGTGAATACGATCTTTGATCATGAGATTTCTCCGGAATCCAATATGGTTCTGGGAGAGGTACTGAATGACAGGGGAAACTGGTCCGGATATCTGCCTCATCGACATCCACAACCGGAAGTCTACTTCTTTAAATTTGACCGTCCGGAAGGATTTGGTGCCAGCTTTATCGGAGAACAGGTGTTTAAGAGTGTGGATAACAGCTTTTCGGCGATTCCGGGCGGCGAACTTCACCCACAGTCGGCAGCTCCCGGGTTCCAACTTTATACTTGCTGGATGATTCGTCATTTGGAAGGAAATCCATGGCTGCAGACCGACCGCTGCGAAGATGAACGCTATACATGGCTTCATGATGCGCAGTTTTAAGAAAAGGAGAAAAATTATGGCAAGAGAATTTATTGTACCGGGACAGATTATCACAGGATCAGGCGCACTTGATATGGCAGAACCTATCTTAGGGCAGCTGGGAAAAAAGGCAATGATCGTAACGGATAAAGTAATGATTGAACTTGGAAATTGCGAAAAAGTAGAAACAGCTTTAGCCAATCAGGGTATTTTATATACCATATATTCTGAAATCATAGGGGAACCTACGGATACGATGATCGAGAATGGCTTAAAACAATATAAAGAAGAAAATTGTGATTTTCTGGTTGCTCTGGGCGGTGGCAGTCCGATTGATTCGATGAAAGCCATTGGATCACTGGCTGTAAATGGCGGAAATATATCGGATTACATGGGCAAAATCATCAATGTGGAAGTTCCACCGATGACGGCTATCCCTACGACCGCCGGAACCGGGTCAGAAGCGACTCAGTTTACAATTATTACAGATACAAAGAAAAATATCAAAATGTTGTTAAAAGGAAAGGTATTGATGCCATCACTGGCGATTATCGATCCGCAGTTCACGATGACCGCACCGCCTAAGATCACAGCGGCAACCGGTCTGGATGCGCTCTGCCATGCGGTTGAATCTTATACGTCGGTCAAAGACCAGACCTTGTCCGACAGCTTTGCTTTATCCGCTGTTAAACGTATTTTCAAATATCTCCCAGTGGCATTTTACGATGGAAAAAATGAGACGGCGAGAGTGGAGATGTCGGTAGCAGCATTAGAGGCAGGAATTGCATTTAACAATGCTTCCGTTACTTTGATTCATGGTATGAGTCGTCCAATCGGTGCGATGTTTCATGTAGCCCATGGCCTGTCCAATGCTATGCTTTTAAAAGAGTGCTTAAGTTATGCGCTGGAAGGTGCCTATGACCGATTTGCAGAGCTGGGAAGAAGCATCGGCGCAGCAGAAGCTTCGGACTCAGATAAAAAAGCCAGTGAAAAGTTTCTGGAAGCTCTTGTAAAGTTAACAGAGGAACTGGAAACACCAACTCTTGCAGAATTTGGCATCGATAAAGAAGCCTTCTTTGCTGTGATTCCCAAAATGGCTCATGATGCTATGGAAAGTGGAAGTCCACAGAATACAAGAAGAAGTATTACAGAAACTGATATTATACAAATATACAAAAATCTCTGGTAAGATCGAGATGACAAATACTCAAAAAAAGAAAAGAATGTTAATGATGATAGTGGGAGCATTCGCCATATTTTTTACGGGATATCCTCATATCTGGTCCATATATCAGCCTTATGTTATGGAACAGGCAGGATGGTCCCAGGGACAGGCATCTGCATGCTTCTATCTGGCACTTGCGACCTTTGTATTTGGAAATATCGTTGGCGGCCGCATTCAAGATAAGCAGAGCCCCAGAATGGTAATTTTCATCGGTGGGGGAATCTTTACAGCGGGAATTCTGCTCTCTTCATTTTTAATTATTCCCTCACCAATTCCGATGTATATCACTTATGGTGTTATGCAGGGATTTGGGCAAGGCATGATTTATACGACGATTATTTCTACCGCTCAAAAATGGTTTCCGGGACGCACGGGTTTTGCTTCGGGAGTAGTAGTGACAGCTAATGGATTATGCGGTTTTTTTCTGGCACCCATCAGTCGGAATCTTTTGGAACTAAAAGGTCCGGGACCTACATTACTGATTATCGGAATGGCTGTGGCTGTTTCCTGGATTCTCTGCAGTATCTTCTTTTTTGTCCCGGATCAGGAATGGCGCCGGGAAAAAGAAGTGCAGCTGGCATTAAAGAACGACAAGACGGCTGGCATTGTACAGCAGAAACAGTATACCTCTTCAGAGATGATGCGTACCAAGAGCTTCTATCTTTTATTGGTAATTATGCTATTTGGATTAATGTCCTACTTTATGATATCACCGGTTTCTCAGACTTATCAGATTCAGTTGGGGATTTCACCGGCGATTGCAGTAAGTGCGGTCATGATTGGTTCCATTGTGAATGCAGGAACGCGGCTGGTGCTGCCGGCACTATCCGATAAAGTAGGCAGAATTGTTTGTATTCAAGGTGTTTTAATGGTCTGTATGATAGCCATGGCATCTCTTTCTATATCTGATTCCTATGCTGTGACAGGGGCAATCGTGCTGATGTATGGCTGCTATGGAGGAATTATGGGAAGTTTTCCTTCTTTTACCAGTTCGGTGTTTGGCATAGAACATTCGGGAGAAAATTATGGTTTTGTTATGCTTGGAATTGTAATTGCCACTATCGGAGCACCGGTCATAACCGGTTTGATCCTTGGAAGCGGATATGGGATGCAGACTGTATTTAGAGTTGGTACGATATTTGCGGCGGTGGCTTTTCTCTGCTTAATGCGACTAAAAAAAGAATTAAATAAGGCAAAATAAAAAGAAATTATTAAAATGTATTTATTTAAGTACAAAAAGTTGACAAAAATCGTGATTAGTGATATAACCCCATCTTTGACAGTTAAAACCCGTGGAATGCTTTAATGAAAGGCGTTCCACGGG
>JAVWRQ010000047.1:0-16932 GCA_036634775.1 Clostridium sp. | reverse complement strand
AGCGTCAAGCTTGCTTGTAAGCGGCTTTTTACAGCTATTTTCACATCGGAGGAATAGTTACATAAATAGTAAATAAGTGCTACGTATAGGTACACGTCAGGAGGACAGTGATGACATATAAGATTATAGGGGACAGTTGTCTCGATTTGACCGATGAATTAAAAAAAGATCCACATTTTCAAACGATTCCCCTCACGCTGCAAGTGGACGATGTGCAGGTGATTGATGATGAGAGTTTCGACCAGAAGTCTTTTCTACAATTAGTGAAGAATGGCAAAGGGTGCCCAAAGACGGCGTGCCCTTCCCCGGAGCGATTTAAAGAAGCCTTTGAATGTGACGCAGAAGCTGTCTTTGCAGTGACACTTTCCAGCCATTTGAGCGGAACCTATAATGCAGCCGTTCTGGGCAAAGAACTTTATGAAGAAGAGCACGGAGCGGATAAGCACATAGTTGTGATTGATTCTTTGTCGGCATCTTCGGGAGAACTGAATATCGCTTTGAAGATTCAGGAACTCTGCGAAAGTCTGACGGAGTTTGATGAAGTAGTCAGACAAACGAAATTATACCGAGATAATATGCAGACCTATTTTGTATTGGAATCCTTGGATTTCCTTCGGAAAAATGGACGATTGACCGGTCTTCAGGCATTTTTCGCCACGACACTTAACATTAAACCAATTATGGCAGGTGATAAAGGCGTCATTATCAAACTGGAACAAGCCAGAGGCATAAATAAAGCATTGGCACGTATGATCGAGATTGCCATTGCTAATGGCGGTGATACATCGGGGAAACGTCTGATTATCGCTCATTGCAACAATCGGGACAGAGCAGAGCAAGTGCGGGATTTGATCGTTCATCAGACCTCGTTTCGGGATGTAGTTATTACCAATACAGCCGGAGTCGCCACTGTTTATGCGGGTGATGGAGGTATCGTTTTAACCCTTTAAGCCATTAAAATACTCACCCTGATAGGCACCGGTGTCTTTGAATGCTTTGGTAATCGAGTTCAATACCAGTCGCTTATTACCGCTCCATAGAGGTTCAATTAAGAGATTTTTTGGCCCGTCTCCACTTAGACGATGAATCACTACGTCGGGGGGAAGCAAGCGGATACAATCTAAAACTAAATCAATATATTCATTCATGGATAGAATCGGAAAACTGGCCGCCTCGTAGAGTGCGGCTAGTTTTGTATCCTTCAGGATATGAAGAAGCTGCAGCTTAATTCCGTCAATGGGTGGGTTCAGCCGGCTAAGATAACGTATGGTATCCAGCATATTTTCTCGTGATTCTCCCGGGAGACCCAAAATCACATGGACAATGACATCGATGCCAGCTTTTTTGAGACGTATTACGGCATCTTCAAAACAAGGCAGTTCATAGCCGCGGCAAATGGTTTTTGCAGTGGTTTCATGGATGGTCTGAAGTCCTAATTCAATCCACACCGGTTTTTGTTTATTCAGCTTAGATAATAGTTCAATCACATCCGGAGGCAGACAGTCCGGTCTTGTTCCAATAGACAGAGCAACGATATCCGGATGGGCGATGGCTTCTGAAAATAAAGGTTCAAGATATGAAACAGGGGCGTAGGTATTGGTGTAAGATTGAAAATATGCGATATAACGTCCTTGTTTTATCTTGTGGGAAACGCGCTCTTTGGCTCGCTCAATCTGGTCGGTGACCGACGTTCTCATAGGTTCTGCAAAATCTCCGGAACCGCCGTGACTGCAGAAGATACAGCCGCCAAATCCCAGAGTTCCATCCCGATTAGGACAATTCATGCCACCATCCAGGGCTAATTTGTATATTTTTTCGCCAAAGGTCTGCTTTAAATAATAATCCAGAGCATAATAAGGCTTTTCTATCATCGTATTCATAGGTTCGTACCTCTTTTGGTTTCAGTATAGAGCAATAAATATGTTTCTGGCAAGCAAAACCCGGCATTTTTATAAAAATCCAAGAATAACGTATTGAGAGATAAAGGGAAGGATGATATAATTAGGACAGAAACAATAGGTGGAAATTCCGTTCATAAGATTTGCGGATAGATGGAAAAGGAGAGGGCAGCATGACAGTACAGGATACACTTCATAAACTTGATACAGCGGAAGCAAAAAAATTGATGGAAGAACTTTATGGGGAAGTGGGTATAGCGGAGAATATGAACCGATACCGCCAAGTGGTGACAGGGTTTGAAAAAACTTACGGAGATGGTGATGTGCAATTGTTCAGCTCTCCGGGGCGCACGGAAATCAGCGGTAATCATACCGATCATAACCATGGGAAAGTATTGGCCGGAAGTATTAACCTGGACTGCATAGGAGCAGCTGCAAAGAACGGAACCGACACCGTGCGTATTTTAAGCGAAACATTTCATCAGAAATTCATTATCAGCCTTAAAGATTTAAATCCAAGTAAAGAGATGAGCGGAACGATTGATTTGACGAAGGGACTTTTACAGGGTTTTAAAGAAAGAGGATATAAGATCGGTGGGTTTGATGCCTATATTACCAGTAATGTCATCAGTGCTGCCGGAGTCAGCTCATCGGCATCCTATGAGATGCTCATTTGTTCGATATTAAACACCTTTTTTAATGGTGGGGGTATGGATACGGTCGCTTATGCCCACATTGGTAAATATTCAGAGAACTGTTTCTGGAACAAAGCATCAGGACTTTTAGATCAGATGGCTTGTGCCGTAGGCGGATTAATTACCATTGATTTCAAGAAACCGGAAGAGCCAAAAGTAGAAAAGATCGATTTTGACTTTGGCGCCATGGATCACAGTTTGATTATTGTGAATACCGGAAAAGGACATGCAGATTTAAGCGCAGACTATTCTTCGGTACCATTGGAGATGAAGAAGGTGGCTGCTTATTTTGGTAAAGAGGTCTGCGCGGAGATTAAGGAGTCTGATGTTCTGGATCATTTAGCTGAAGTCCGCAAAGCAGCGGGGGATCGCTCGGTCATGCGTGCACTCCACTTTTTTGAAGAAAATAAGCGGGTAGAGGCGGAAGTAGCCGCCCTGAAAAAAGGAGATTTTGAGACGTTCCTTTCGGATGTTACGGCATCCGGTAATTCCTCATGGAAATGGCTGCAGAATATATATACGACCAAAGATGTACAGGAGCAGGGAATCAGCATAGCGCTGGCACTTACCGAGCTTTTTATTGCAGAAAAAAAGTGTGGTGCCTGCCGTGTTCACGGCGGTGGATTTGCGGGAGTTATTATGGCGATACTGCCCAACCATCTGGTGGATGAATATGTGGGATATATGGAGAAAGAGTTGGGTGAAGGCAATGCATATCGTATGAATATTCGCCCTTATGGAGCCATCTGTATTAATGAAAAATTACAATAAAAAGCGATGATGCGGAGTAACATTTGAAAGTCTGGAGGGATGATTATGGGAAACAAGAATCTGATTATCACTATCGAGAGAGAGTATGGAAGCGGTGGACGTATCGCTGGGAAAAAATTGGCCGAAGAGTTGGGACTACATTTTTATGATGATGAAATTCTAAAATTGACTTCAGAGAAAAGTGCAGTTGGGGAGCAGTTTTTCCGGTTGGCTGATGAAAAAGCGGGTAATAATCTGCTTTATAAATTAGGTGCCGGGAGAAAGCTGGATCTTTCAGAAAAGCCATCATCTACAGCGAAGCTTACTACTCCGGAGAATTTATTTAAATTTCAATCATCAGTCATCAGAGAACTGGCAAATGAAGAATCTTGTGTTATCGTGGGTCGTGCAGCCGGTTTTGTACTGGATCAGGACGAAGAGATGGAACGTCTGATCCGTATCTTTGTGTACGCCGATAAAGTAAAGAAAGTACAGCGTGTTATGGAAGTTGACTGTATCGATGAAGAGCGGGCTAAAAGGCGTATTAAGAAGATAGAACAGGAGCGAAAAGCATATTACAAATATTTCACCGGCAGTGAATGGCATAGCATGAAGAATTATGATTTGCCCATTAATACAACAAAATTAACTTTTGATGAGACTGCTGAATTAATTAAAATGTATATTGGATTAAAGGGATTTGATAAGTGAAACTTCATGGAAAATGGAAGGAAAAACAACACTCGATTGCTTTTCAATATACGGTATTTATAACGTTTATTATATTTCTTCAGTCTATACTTTTAATTGGGGCATTGATAGCAGGCGGTGCCCTACGAGAAAGTAAGGAGAATGTATACAAAACGTTTGATGCAACGGTTGCGAGCCGAACGAAGTATCTCCAGAATGAGATGGATAACCGGTGGACCCGAATTGAACCTTATGTGGAAATTGTATCTGAAAAAGTAACAAATCTTGGAATCTATAGTTCTGTGACTGAAACCGAGGACTTTTTACTTGACATATCGGATACCTTAATTTCTATGCTCCGGGTTTCCGGGGCAACCGGAAGTTTTTTTATCACGGATAGTGAATTAAAGACAGGAAACCATGCAGCATTGTATTTCAGGGATTATACACCTACCGGTAATTATGCCAACAATCAAGACCTCTATATGGTCATGGGATCACCGAATCTTGTAAAAGAACTGCGAATTCCCACAGATAGTACTTGGCATTGTGGCTTTGTACCGCGGCAGGATAATTTTGATTTTTACATGAAACCCTATCAGGCGGCTATCGAATTTCCGGATGGAAAAGAATTGGGATATTGGAGTAAACCCTTTGTTTTATCAGAGGGAGAACAGCCGGTCATCACGTATTCCGTTCCAATATTTGATGGAAACAGTCGACTGCGCGGGATTATGGGGGTAGAGATATCCACCAGTTATATAAAAGAACTCCTTCCGGCGGAAGAATTAGCACCACGGGATTTTCATGGCTACATGCTTGCATTGAAAAAAGAAAATTCGGATGCGCTGGTTCCACTTCTATTTGAAGGGGAGGATAAGAATGCACTTTTCAAAGACGCAAAAGAGCTTCAACTGCATTTATATGATGCGAATCATTCGATTTATCGTCTGAGTGTGGATGGACAGAAAACAGATGTATATGGCTGTGTTCAACCGATTAAGCAGTATCAGAAGAATGTTCCTTATGACAGTGAACCATGGATGATGGTAGGATTATTAGAAGGAAAAACGCTTTTTGATTTTGTAACTCATTTACAGCATATTTTTATATTGGCATTTTTGACTTCTCTGATTTTAGGAATCATTACCGGAGTGATTATTAATCGGAGAATTACGGCTCCCTTTGTAGAACTGGTGGATGAAGTGAGATATTCAGACTATACAAAGAAAATAGCACTGAAAAAAACCGGACTGACCGAATTGGATGAATTGTCCAAAGCGATAGAAATCTCGAATCATAACTTAATTGATTCAACACTTAGGATGTCGGAGATTATGGATTTACTTAAAATTCCCATTGGGGCATTTGAATATAAAACCGGTGCCGACAAGGTTCAGGTTACGAATGGAGTATTTGACGTACTGAACCTGACTCGGGAAGAAGCTAATTCCCTGTTGGTTGATAAAACGGTATTTTGGGATAAGATAGAAGAAATCAAAAAACGACCGGAGGGTGAAGAAGCGGGTGTATATCTGATACAGGAGAGTCCGGAACAGTGGGTCAAAATAGCGATGACCATTCATGATCAGGGCTGCCTGGGAGCGGTTCGCAACGTGACCGATGAGATACGGGAGAAACACCAGATTAAGCGAGAACGAGATTATGATTTTCTGACGAAAATATACAATAGGGGTGCATTTCAAAGGGAGATACAGCAGTTGCTCCTCTCTGAACAGTTAAAGGTAACCGCTCTTGTGATGCTTGATTTGGATGGACTGAAGCAAGTGAATGATACGATGGGACATGGTTATGGCGATTGCTACATTAAAGAAACAGCGGTTCGTCTATCCGAACTGGCAGAAGATGGTGCAATAGTTGGACGTCGTTCCGGCGATGAGTTTTATGCATTTTTTTATGGGTATGACCATGCAGATGAAATTCGCGAAATAATAAGAAGATTTTATAAAAAATTGAGAACCAATGATTTGATTTTCTCGGACGGAACCCGGGTCTATATCCGAATTTCCGCAGGAATATCATGGTACGGTGTGGATGCTTTTTCTTATGATGAATTAGTGCAGCATGCAGATTATGCGATGTATGCCGTTAAACGTACAACCAAAGATGGATTTGGAGAATTTGAACAAAAAGATTACATAAATGAATAACATGAGGAGAAGAAAACATAGATGAAGAAACTGGCAGTCGGCATTCTGGCTCATGTAGATGCAGGAAAGACAACATTATCGGAAGCCTTGCTTTATGTGGGCGGAAGCATACGAAAACCCGGAAGAGTGGATAAAGGCGATGCTTTTTTAGATACGTTTGAACTGGAAAAGAAGCGGGGCATTACTATTTTCTCTAAACAGGCGATATTGCGGCAGGGAGACCGCCAGGTTACGCTCTTAGATACTCCGGGGCATGTGGATTTTTCGGCAGAAGCAGAACGAACCTTACAGGTGCTAGACTATGCCATATTAGTAATAAGCGGTGTAGATGGTGTGCAGGGACATACTCACACACTGTGGAAATTGCTTTCGGGGTATCGTGTTCCTACATTTTTATTTATTAATAAGATGGATTTAGCCGGGACTCAAAGAGCTACTATTATGTGTGAATTAAAACAACAGCTAAATGAAAATTGCATTGATTTTGCGGAAGATCATACCGATGCTTTTTATGAAAATATAGCTTTGTGCGGAGAAGATGTTCTGGAACGTTTTCTGGAGACCGGAAGAGTGGAGACACAGCTGATCGGGGAACTGATCAGGGAGAGGAAGTTATTTCCCTGCTATTTTGGTTCGGCTTTAAAATTAGATGGAGTAGAAGCTTTTTTTAAGGGAATGGGAACTTATATGGAGCCATCGGAATACCCAAACGAATTCGGTGCAAAAGTTTTTAAAATCGTGAGAGATCAGCAAGGGAACCGACTGACCTATATGAAGATAACCGGAGGTTGTCTCCGTGTTAAAGATGTCATTGGTGAGGAAAAAGTAAATCAGATCCGCATTTATTCCGGAGAGAAATACGATGCGGTAACAGAGGCACAGGCAGGTACGGTCTGTGCTGTTTTGGGTCTCACTAAAACAACACCCGGGGAGGGACTGGGCATTACACCTGCATCGAATGATCCGGTACTGGAACCGGTGTTGACTTATCGTCTGGAATTGCCCGAGGGGGTAGATGCGGCCTCTATCCTGCCTAAGCTAAATCGTTTAGAGGAAGAGGAGCCGGAGCTGCACTTGATATGGGAAGCGGGAAAGAAAGAAATACATGTGCAGATCATGGGCGAGATTCAGATGGAAGTGCTAAAAAGTCTGATTGCAGAACGTTTCGGAATCGATGTGGAATTTGGTGGGCGCAGTATTGTATATAAAGAAACCATTAAAGATACAGTGGAAGGTGTGGGGCATTTTGAACCGTTGAGGCACTATGCGGAGGTACATCTTCTGATGGAGCCGGGAAGACCGGGGAGTGGGCTGTCCTTTGCATCTGCCTGCAGTGAAGATGTTTTAGATAAGAACTGGCAGCATCTGGTTTTAACTCATTTGGCAGAAAAAGAACACAAAGGAGTATTGACCGGGGCAGCAATTACAGATATGAAAATCACATTAATGAGTGGACGGGCTCATATTAAACATACAGAGGGCGGAGATTTTAGACAAGCGGTTTATCGCGCGGTGCGTCAGGGACTGCAGCAGGCGGAATCGGTTTTATTGGAGCCATTTTATGAATTTTCTTTGGAAGTACCGGAAAAGATGTTGGGAAGAGCTATGAATGATATGGAAAAGATGCATGACGTATTTACACCGCCCCGAATCGAGCATGGGATGGCCATCCTATCCGGCAAGGCTCCTGTGGCCTGCATCGATGGGTATCGAACGGAAGTAGTCTCCTATACCGGTGGGCAGGGCCGACTGTCTTGCGTCATGAGTGGCTATGCCCCATGCCATAATGCCGAAGAGGTGATTGCAGCTGCTGGATATGAGGCAGAGAGTGATCAGGAGAACCCTTCCTATTCGGTATTCTGCACACATGGAGCCGGTTTTCCGGTAGCGTGGAATGAAGTGAAACATCATATGCACCTAAAGAGCTGCCTAGAACCAATGCGTGAAGGCAATCGTGAAGGCGTGGACGGAAATAAGGACAGAAATGTCGGAGACAGTGGGCAATTGAGACGAGAATCGATGGGTACCGATGAGGTGAATGCGATTCTGGAACGCACGTATTACTCGAATAGTCGTGATAAATCCGGTTTAGGAAAGAAACGCTGGGGAAACAAAGGAAATACGACCGATACGGCTGCCATGGAGATATCGTCTGCCAATCCGCCTGAAGTCAAGGCATCTACAGCCGGAAGCTATGCAGCCGGGGCAGCTGCTATCGGTTCTCCAATCGTAGAATATCTGCTGGTGGATGGCTATAATATTATATTTGCATGGGAAGAACTGAAAGAATTGGCCGATATTAATATGGACAGTGCCAAGGGGAAGCTACTGGATATTTTATGTAATTACCAAGGGATTACCAAATGCAATTTAATTGTTGTATTTGATGCATACCGGGTATTGGGACATGTTACCGAGTACATAGATTATCACAATATCCATGTGGTCTACACCAAAGAAGCGGAGACAGCCGATCAGTATATTGAGAAATTCGCTCATGAAAATGGTAGAAAATATCATGTGACAGTGGCCACTTCAGACCGTCTGGAACAGATTATTATACAGGGACAGGGCTGCCATCTGATTTCCGCCAGGGAACTGGAGAAAGTGGTGGAACGTATGCGCGAAGAGATTCACATGACCTGCGAAAAGACAACGCCGGGAGGCAAACGATATCTGTTGGATGCTGTTTCGGAAGAGACGATGGAACAGGTGAAAAAGTCCCCTGAATATTGACAAAAAATCCACATCGTGCTAGTATTTACTACGATTGAATCGGAGAAACCGATTGTTTTGGAGACATCGATTTTTCATAAAAACTCAGTTTGAAAGGATGTGGTGGCAGCATTCACGGTCAGTCCGTGACGAGACAGAAGGGGAGCGCCTTATGTCTTATATAACAGCGATGGGAAGCCGTGTTCCGGCGTGAGAGGAGACCAGAAGTCTCGACCGTTTTCCTGCGGGTGTTCTGCATCCGTATAAATTTTGGGAAAACGATGCTGTTGCTGCCGTTTTCTCTACATTATTTCAAAGGAGTTTTTCAAAATGAAAAAGAACGATATTCAAAAATTAGCTTTTGCCGGAATTCTGTGTGCGGTTGCGGTTGCCGGCAGTGTGTTTTCCTTTCCGGTGTTTGGAAGTAAGTGTGCGCCGGTCCAGCATATGGTGAACATTCTTTGCGCGGTCCTTCTGGGACCGACTTATGGTGTGGCAGTGGCCTTTGTGGCCAGTTTCATACGTAATCTTATGGGACTGGGCAGTCTTATGGCATTCCCGGGCAGTATGTTTGGAGCCCTGTTATGCGGTCTGGTCTACTGGAAAACAAAAAAGATTCCACTGACACTGGTTGCCGAAGTCTTTGGAACTGCAATCTTGGGTGGACTGTGTGCCTATCCCATTGCCATTTTATTTATGGGGAAAAGTGCCGGAGATATTGCTTTTTATGCCTACATTATTCCGTTCCTGGTTTCCACGGTGGGCGGTTCCGTGTTATCGGGCATGCTGCTTTACTCACTTCAAAGAACCGGCGTATTAAAGACGATTCATATGAATGCATAATTTAGTATCATAAAATGATTGTAAAGAGAGAAGGTGAAGTATGCCAATACAGAAATTTAAGAAAAATGAGATTGAATTAGAGCGGGATGTGCAAGAGCAGCTAGCCGAATGGAAAAAAAAGCGCCATATGACTGTATTGCAAGTAGAAGGACCACGTCAGGTGGGAAAAACACATGAGGTACGTAAATTTGTGTATAACAGCTATCGGCAGGTAATCTATGTAAATCTGGTTCGAGACGAGTTTGGATTTGAGGATTTGATATTAACGAATGATTTTATGGAGCAGTACTGTCAAAAAGTCGGAATCGGAACATTTACTGATGATGACAGCACGGTATTAGTCATTGATGAAATTCAAGAAAGTACCGTTATATATAATTCAATACGTGATTTGAGAGAAAGACTTTCCTGCGATATTATTGTAAGCGGAAGCTATCTTGCCAGAACGGTCAACTCAAAGGACTTTTTCCTTCCTGCCGGCATAGCTTACCTCCGTATGTTTCCTTTATCCTTTAGAGAGTTTTGTCGTGCCCTGGAATTAGAAGATACCTTGATGAAAATCGACTTGCATAGTTCTTCTCCGGAAGAGGACTATATGTGCTTGGAAGCTGCTTATCAAGCCTACCGCCGTATTGGAGGATATCCGCAAGTAGTAACTACTTATATAAAAACAAAAAGCATAGATGATTGTATGGAAGTATTAGGCGATTTGGTTCAGACTTTTACATCCGAGTCCAGTCGTTTTTTTGCAAATAGTACGGCGCTTAGCATTTTTCACGAGGCATACAAAGCGGTTCTGATACAAGTCGCGGAGGAAAAGAAAGGTACCGGAAAGACTTTTTTGGAGTTTGTCACTAATTTTGTGAAGGAATCTGTAAAGGAGCCGGTCAGTCGAAATGAGGTAAGAGCGGCAGCGTCCTGGCTGTTATATTCCGGAATTATTGGTTACTGTGACTTATATAACAACGGGGATGTGACGGATGTAATAAGTAATCGTAGAGCTTACTTTGCAGACACCGGAATTGCTAACTATATTTCAGATATGGTAACCGTTCCGAAGGATGCGATAGAGGGAATGTTGACCGAAACATTTGCCTATACAGAATTGAACCGCCTTTATCAGATGCCGGTTAGAAAGAAACAGGTTCGTGGCGATAAACCCTGCTTTTCTATCTGTGGTGATTATGAACTTGATTTTGTTGTGGTAGATAAAAATGATGTGAAATTCGGCCTTGAAATTAAAACTGGAAATAGCAGGGCTAAATCACTGGAGTATTTTAAGGAAAAGGGCATGGTGAATAGGGGCGTAAAAGCGGCATTGTCAAGAGGCGGAATTGGAGAACGATTTGAGACAATTCCGGTATATGCGATTGGAAGTCGTTTTCCGTATATTGATTATAAGCAGGCAGAACACTGAACGTTCTGCCTGCTTTTTTTGCAGTTTTTTTATCCCATCTTTTTTTCTAACGTGGCAATTCCCTGGTATAGGATCGCCGAGAGTACACACAGGATGACAATGCTCATGACAACCAGATCCATCTTAAAAACCTGACTGCCATAGATAATCAGATATCCCAGTCCTTTGCTGGCAGCCAGAAACTCTCCGATGATGACACCGACAAGGCATAGTCCCACATTGACTTTCATATTGCTGATAATGAGAGGAATGGAACCGGGCAGCAGGACTTTGGTCAATACATCTTTTTGCTTGCCTCCCAGTGAGTAGATGAGCTTGATCTGATCCGGATCTATATCGGAAAAACCGTGATGAAGCGTTATAATAGAGCCAAACACCGCGACAGAAACAGCTGCTACAATAATCGTTTTAACATTATTTCCCAGCCATACGATGAGGATCGGAGCCAGTGCCGATTTAGGAAGACTGTTGAGCATGACCAGATATGGTTCCAAAATCTCAGAAAGACTTTTACTGGACCACAGTAAAATTGCACCTAAAAGACCGGTAATGACTACAAAAAAGAAACTGATCAAAGTTTCTAAAATCGTAATACCTGTGTGTAAAAAAATACTTCCATCCACAATCATGCTGCCAAAACAGAGCACTACCCGGGATGGAGAACTGAAAATAAAGTCATTAATCAGGCCCAAATCGGCACAGATTTCCCAGAGAGCCAGGATGGTAATAAGAAGTAAAATACGGCAAAACACAACTATTTGGCGATGTCGTTTCTGCCGGTCAATAAATTCCCGCTGGGCCGGGGTATCATGTGGTTCCATGAGATACCTCCATTTAAAAACAATAGATCGAAATATTAATTTTGAAGAATTTCCCACACTTTATTAAAGTGACCGGAAAATTCCGGAGCGTGACGGCGTTCCAGCGGCCGCAGATCCGGTGGTGAAAATGGTGTGGAAAGAATTGCCTTGATTGTACCCGGTCGACGTGATAGTACGATGACCCGGTCGGCGGTGCTGACTGCCTCGGAAAGGTCGTGAGTAATTAAAATAGCCGTTTTTTTTCGACTGCGGATGATACTGCTGATGTCATCACATACGGACAGTCTTGTCTGATAGTCCAGAGCCGAGAATGGCTCATCCAGTAACAGGATATCGGGTTCTAATGCAAGCGTTCGTATAAGAGCCGCTCGCTGGCGCATTCCACCGGATAATTCGGAGGGGCGGGAGTTCGCAAAATGTTTTAACCCATAGGCTTCCATCAATTCCTGCAATTTTTGTTTATGGACAATATCCGACTTGTGCTGGATTTCCAGACCCAGAGAAGCATTGGAAAGAATCGTGCGCCATTCAAATAAGTGATCTCTCTGAAGCATATAACCGATATTTACCTTGCTTTCTGACAGAGGAATTCCATCAATCAGAATATCTCCTTCATCCGGAATCAAAAGACCGCTGAAAAGCGACAGCAATGTAGATTTTCCACATCCGGAAGGACCAACAATGGCGACAAATTCTCCGGGCGCAACTGAAAATGATATATTTGAAAGAGCCTGCGTCTCTCCACCCAAAGTGTGGTAGGCATAACTTAAGGCTGAAATCTCTAATTTTGGAATCATAAGATACCTCTGAAAAGATGTGGCTTATTGTAGAATATGAAAAAAACACAAACTGGTGAATTTCAGTTACTTGACGATTGCTAAAAACGCAGAGTATAATAGCAAATATAAAATGGAGGAAAAATTTATGCAGAAATATATGATCGCACTGATTCAGATGGACAGTCAGAATGACAAAGGCGAAAACCTGAGACAGGCTTGTGCCTACTTAGATGAAGCGGCATCTCATGGCGTAAAACTTGTCTGTTTTCCCGAAGTAATGAATTTAATTGGGCGAAATGTAGGCGAAGGCGGTGGGAAAGAGTCAATTCCCGGCTATACGACGGAGCGGCTGCAGAAAAAAGCAAAAGAGCATGGAATCTATATTCAGGGAGGCAGTATTACAGAAGAGATACCGGGAATGACATCGGGTAAAGCGGCCGCCTCTAATACAAGTGTTCTGATTTCACCTCAAGGAGAAATTTTGGCAGCCTATAGAAAACTTCATATGTTTGATATTACGCTGGCAGATGGCACTCCATTTAATGAATCGGACAAAGTGAGACCGGGGCAGGAGATTGTGACGGTCTCCACGGAACTGGGGATGCTTGGCATGTCGATTTGCTATGATATCCGATTTCCGGAGATGTACCGTATTATGGCACTTCGGGGAGCTCAGATTATCTTTGCTCCGGCCAGCTTTACGATGCCAACCGGCAAAGATCACTGGGAGCCGCTTCTTCGAGCCAGAGCCATTGAAAATGGCTGTTATATTGTAGCTGCGGGACAGATCGGAAACAAGCCGGCCTATACGGCTTATGGTAATAGTATGGTTGTAGACCCTTGGGGAACGGTGATTGCCAGAGCGAAAGATGTACCGGGAATTACTTATGCGGAAATCGATTTGGACTATTTAGAAAAGATTCGCGGGCAGATACCATCTTTGAAGAACAGGCGAAGCGATTTATATGAAGTAATTGATAAAACAACGGAATAAACCTTGCACTTCTTATAAAGATGTGTTATAGTTGTCATGATAATGTAATAGACTAACTAGAAAGAGTGGGCAGACGTCCACTCTTTCACTTTGTGTAATTGCACAGCCCGGTTAGTCCGCGTCAGTAAAAGGTGGTGTAGATATGACAAGAAGAGAACAGTATGAACCGAAAATAGAAGCATGGCTTCTACCATTTCTTGAAGAAAATCAATTTGAACTGGTAGATGTTGAATATGTCAAAGAAGCAGGTAACTGGTATTTGCGTGCTTATATTGACAAAGAAGGCGGTATTGCGGTAGATGACTGCGAAAAAGTCAGTAGGAAACTGGGAGAGTGGCTGGATACGGAAGATTTTATTGAAGACAGCTATATCTTAGAAGTCAGTTCTCCGGGGCTGGGCAGACCGTTAAAAAAAGAAAAAGATTTTGTGAGAAGTGCAGGAAAAGAAGTAGACATAAAGCTTTATAAACCTTTAAATAAACAAAAAGAATATACAGGTATTTTAAAATCTTTCGATGCAGGTACAGTAACACTGACGATGGAAGATGGCAGCGATATGGTATTTGAAAAAGCAGACATTGCATTAATACGTCTGGCCTTTGATTTTTAAACGGTAGGAGGATAAGAGAAAATGAATAAGGAATTGATGGAAGCGTTAAATGTATTGGAGAAGGAAAACAATATAAGTAAGGATATTCTTTTAGAAGCAATTGAGAATTCTCTGCTGACTGCCTGCAAAAACCATTATGGAAAAGCAGATAATGTAAAGGTGAGCATTAATAAAGAAACAGGAGATTTTTCCGTCTACGCAGAAAAAGAAGTGGTGGAGACGGTAGAAGATTCGATGCTGCAGATCAGTCTGGCAGAAGCCAAGATGATGAATGTCAAATATGATCTGGGCGATATTGTCCAGGTGTCGATCAACTCCAAAGAATTTGGCAGAATTGCAACACAGAATGCAAAGAATGTCATCCTTCAAAAGATTCGTGAGGAAGAGCGCAAAGCACTTTATAATGATTGGTATTGCAGAGAAAAAGATGTAGTTACCGGCATTGTACAACGTTATGTAAACCGTAATGTCTGCATTGATTTGGGTAAGATCGATGCAATTCTTAATGAGAGCGAGCAGGTCAAAGGGGAAGTATTCCAACCGACCGAGCGCATTAAACTTTATGTTTTAGAAGTAAAAGATACCAATAAAGGACCGAGAATCAGCGTGTCCAGAACGCATCCGGATCTGGTGAAACGATTGTTCGAGTCCGAGATAGCAGAAGTGAGGGACGGTACTGTGGAGATCAAGGGAATTGCCCGTGAACCCGGTTCCAGAACTAAGATTGCAGTAAAATCCAATGATTCTAATGTGGATCCCGTGGGTGCTTGCGTTGGTTTGAACGGAGCCCGGGTAAATGCAATTGTAAGCGAATTACGTGGAGAGAAGATCGATATTGTCGATTGGGATGAAAATCCTGCCTATCTGATCGAAAATGCTTTAAGTCCAGCCAAGGTAATTCTCGTTGCAGCGGATGAAGACACAAGAGAAGCACAGGTCATTGTGCCGGATTACCAGTTGTCGCTTGCAATCGGTAAGGAAGGGCAGAACGCCAGATTGGCTGCCAGACTGACCGGATACAAGATTGATATAAAGAGTGAAACACAAGCCAGAGAATCAGGGCTGTTTGATGAGATGGAACTTGGATATGAACAGGGATTTGAGGATTATGAAACAGATAGCGTAAAAGGCGACGCTCCTACCGAAACGGTGGAAGAACAGTAAAATCGAACTACAGTGTAAAACAGAAAAGCAGATTGGGAAGTGAGAATTTTTGAGTATAAAGAAAATACCGATGAGGCAGTGCATCGGATGCGGAGAGATGAAAGACAAGAAAGAGATGATTCGAGTGCTTAAAGATGCTGAGAATCAGATTACAATTGATGCTACCGGCAGAAAGAATGGTCGTGGTGCTTACATTTGCGCATCTATGGATTGTTTTAAAAGAGCAGTGAAAAGTAAAGGATTGGAGCGTTCTCTTAAAATGGCCATTCCCGGAGAAGTGTATTGTGCATTAGAAAAGGAGATGGAACAGCTTGGAGGACAATAAAAAAATATTCAATTTGCTGGGGCTTGCTACGAAGGCAGGCAAGACAGTCAGCGGTGAATTCACAACCGAAAAGTCGGTAAAAGATGGCAAGGCGCATCTGGTAGTTGTTTCCACTGATGCATCGGCCAATACCAAAAAGATGTTTTTTAATATGTGTACTTACTATAAAGTCCCAATTTACATTTTTGGAGATAAAGAAGAACTGGGGCATGCCATTGGAAAAGAAATGCGCGCATCGTTGGCGGTAGTGGATGCCGGTTTCTCAAAAGCACTCGTGAAGCAGATTTTACTGAACGGAGGTAGTGAGTATGAGGGTGAATGAATTATCAAAAGAACTGGGGAAGACAAATAAAGAAGTTCTGGAAATATTGCAAAAGAATCATTTTGAGGTTACGAGCCATGCTTCTAAAATTACAGAAGAGCAGACGAATGCCGTAAAACGGGCATTGTCCGCAGGGCAGACGGCGCATAAGGCGGAGATGCCGAGGGCAGAGATTTCAAAATCAGGTACGGGAAAGGCGGAAACTGTAAGCGTGGAAGAAATTAAAAGAGAGCCAGTTAAGGCAGAAGCAGATAAAGTAACAGAAACACCAAAAAAGAGGATTGCAGCGGTATATCGTCCTCAAAACAGCACACAGGCAAAAGGCGGATATTCAAATCAGGGTCAGAAGCCGGCAGCACCTGCACATAATACAGCAGTAAAGCCAACCGCACCTGTATCAGCGGCAACCACAGCACCTGTACCGACAGCAGCACCTGCATCGTCGTCAGCAGCAACAGCCCCTGCATCTACTGTATCTGCAGCACCTACTGTATCAGCAGCCCCTGCAGCAGCTACTGCACCGGCAGCATCGGTAACAGCCACCTCACCGGCCGCATCGGCATCGGTACCAACACAAGCCGGTTCAGGACAGCCAGCAGCAGGAGCACATCAGGCAGCAGCGGGTACGACTGCACCGACAGGAACCGGTTACCAGGGTCAGAGACCGGCGGGAACCGGCTATCAGGGTCAGAGACCGGCAGGTCAGGGCTACCAGGGTCAGAGACCGGCAGGTCAGGG
>JAVWRQ010000046.1:0-17034 GCA_036634775.1 Clostridium sp. | reverse complement strand
ATAGTCTACATATACGTTGCAGGATAAAAGCAGCGCATTTTCATCTAAATCAAAAAGTCCATGGTGATGTGCTACGCCCGTATTGGGGATGTTGACATTATGCGTTCCCACAAATGCATACATTCCTTTTGCTACAGCCAAGTAGTCTGCAAAGTCATCTGCTCCCAATTCTTTTTCTTTATTATTGATTATGGCATCTTCTGATATCAGTTGTCTGGTGACCGCCGTTACTTCTTCTACCACTTCTGCGTCATTAACAAGAGGCGCTGCGTAATCCTTAAACGCTACGACTGCTTCGGCACCGTACATGGCAGCTGTCTGTTGGGCGATTTCTGTGACCCGGGCATTCGTATAACTTCTGACTTCGGGTGTGAAGCTTCTGGTCGTTCCTTCGATTTCAGCATGTTCTGCTATAATATTATACTGGGTTCCGGCTTTTAAAACACCCACGCCTACGACTACGGTTTCTAGCGGATCTGTGCTTCGGGCTACAATCGTCTGCAAATTCACTACAATCTGTGATGCCACATAGACCGCATCGATTCCCAAATGTGGTTTGGAAACATGTGCGCCTTTTCCGGTTACCTTGATATTAAAGTAATCGCAGCTGGCATTCTGCGGACCTGCCGTCAGCGAAATCGTTCCACTGTCGATGCCGCTGGCAACATGAGCGCCAAAGACACGATCAACTCCTTTTAGCAGACCCTCTTGTACAAACAATCGGGCACCCTGACCAATCTCCTCTGCCGGTTGAAAGATAAGACGGATATGACCTTTAAATTCCATCTTTTTATCATTTAATATCTTGGCCGCGGCAAGGAGCGTGGCAGTATGAGCATCGTGCCCACAGGCATGACAGCATCCATCATGTTGCGAGTGATATTCTACTGTTTTTAAATCCTGCATCGCCAGAGCATCCATATCTGCCCGCAAAACAATGGTTTTTCCACTGTCTTTTTTACCGTTTTTTTCACCATCGATTTGAGCGTAGACCCCGGTTTCCCCCACACGCCGGTGAGGGATTCCCATGTGATCCAACTCTTCTTCTATCTTCTGACAGGTATGATATTCATTCAGACTCACCTCGGGATGGGAATGAAAATACCTTCTCAAATTAATTAAATATTCTTTTTCATCCAATACATATTGTTTGATTGCCATACTTCCCATCCCTTCTTATGTTTACCTTTTGCTATTTATTTTGTTTCTGCACCTTCCCATGCGCAAATAAATGCACCATGGTATGCTTCTTCGATGGTTTTTTGAGATTCTTTTGACTGGTATGCTGCTACGACTTTCTTATATACTTCATTATCTTTATCTGCACTGCGAGCAACAATTACATTGATCAGCTGTGGAACAGCCTCATTTGTCTTAGGATCTATATTTTCCGTATAAATAGTATCTTTAATCGGATCCAGTCCTGCTGTAAATGCATTACCACCGTTGATGATTGCTGCAGCACAGTCAGGAAGAAGGTTGGCTAAGGTTGCAGACTCTGCTTCTTTAATATCGATTTTCTTATTATAGGTCGTAACATCTGCTTTGGATGGTGTATATCCTTTAGCCGGATCACATACGATAAGTCCCGCTTTTTCCAACAGCTTCAAGGCACGGCCACCATTGGTCAAGTCACTGGGAATAGCGATAATATCGCCATCTTTGATGTCTTCAATTGAAGTTATTTTGTCTTTATTGTTGTAAATTGAAAGAGGTGCAATAATGGTATCACCGATGGTCTCGATCTTATAGCCCATCTTTGCTACATCATTTGCCAAAAATGCTTTGTGCTGAAATGCATTCAAATCGATATCTCCATCATTTAAAGCGCGGTTTGGTGCTGCATAATCCGTGAATTTAATCAGTTCTACTTTGATATTGTCCTTTTCCAGAAGTGTATTGACCGTATCCCACTGAGCATTGTATTCCCCTACCACTCCCACTTTGACGGTTGTTACTTCTGCTGCTTCGGTTGCCGCCTCGGTTGCTGCTTCAGTGGTGACTTCCGCTTCGGCTGCTTCGGTCGTAGCTGTGCTTTCTTTAGAACCGCATCCGTATAAGGATAATGCGGCAAGTGCCGTAACTGCTGTAATTGCTACCTTTTTCCAAATTCTCTTTTTCATAATTTTCTCCTTTTTGTTCCTGTTTTTTTGATTCATCTGCTTTGTTAATGGGTTGTTTTCTTTATAATCACATTGCCAATTAGTTGAATGGCACTGATTATCAAAAGTATGATGATGACCGTGATCCAAATCATATCGCGTTCTCCCATCTGATATCCGTAACGGATAGCGAAATCACCCAGACCACCGGCACCGATTGCACCCGCCATCGCCGTGATCGCCATTAAGTTTACAAAGGTAATCATCGTTACCCTTGTAATCCCGGGAATACTCTCCTTCAGATATACACCAAAGATAATTTCCGTAGGTGAAAATCCCATCGCTGCGCTGGCTTCAATCAGGCCTTCGTCCACATCGGACAGCACGGATTCGATCTGTCTGGCAAAAAATGGAACGGTTCCCACGATCAGGGCTACATAAGCACCTTTTACACCAATTCCGGTTCCCACGATAGCACGGCTGACCGGTATTAACAGAACCATCAATATAATAAATGGAATGGAGCGAATGATATCAATTGCTTTATCCAGAAATTTATATATAAATACATGGTTAAGCAGTCCGCCTTTCTTCGTAACAATCAATAAAACACCGAAAAACAATCCGAAGATAAATGCAAATACACCTGAAACCAGCAGCATCTGAAAGGTCTGAACCATACATTTCAAAAGTTCGCTTCCCAGTCGTTCCAAATTGGGAAATATAGTATATAGAAGACTCATGCTCTAATTACCTCCACTTCTACGCCCAGGGAGTAGATATACTCCATCGCACGTTCCATATTTGCCGTTTCACCACTTAAGGTCACTACTAATTTTCCCAAAGGTTTGCCTTTTAGAAAATCAATATTTCCATAGATGACATTGGCTCTTACATCAAATGCCTTCGATAAATAGGATATGAGTGGCTCTCCTGCATTGTCACCGGAGTAGGTGAGCAGCACCATCTTATCTCCCGGATTAATTCTCGTCAAAATATTATCTGCCTCGATCAATTCATGGATTTTTCCGATATTACTGGCTGTATCGATAAAGCTCTTGGTGATTGCCTGTGCCGGATGGCAGAATACACGGAGCGTCTCTCCGGTCTCTACCACAACCCCATCTTCCATAATAGCAACACGGTCACAGATATCCTTGACTACCGCCATCTCATGCGTAATCAACACAATCGTCAGGTTCAGTTCCTCGTTTACTTTCTTTAAAAGGCTGAGAATCGACTTGGTTGTCTGTGGGTCTAAGGCACTGGTGGCTTCATCACAAAGCAATACTTTTGGATCATTGGCCAGGGCTCTTGCGATAGCAACTCTTTGCTTTTGTCCTCCCGAAAGCTGGGAAGGATAGGCATTTATCTTATCCGTCAATCCTACCAGATCAAGGAGGCGGATAATTTTATGATGTTTTTCATCTTTCGTCAAGCCGCTCTTCTTCAGTGGAAATGCTATGTTCTGGTAAACGGTTCGTGAACGCATCAAATTAAAATGTTGAAAGATCATACCTATCTTCTTTCTAATTTCCCGCAGCTTTTTTTCGTCCAAGCTCATCAAATCTATATCATCCATCACCACACTTCCGGTAGTTGGTCGTTCCAATAAATTAATACACCGCACCAATGTGGATTTTCCTGCACCTGAGAAACCGATGATTCCAAATATTTTTCCATCTTCAATCTCTAGATTCACATCTTTTACGGCATCCACATTACCGGATCCGGTATCAAATGTCTTACTTACATGTTCCAGTTTTATCATAGTCTCTACCCCCTTTTTATTTTTTTATACAAAAAAAGCCCTCGTCCGTATTAGGACGAAAGCTGCCGCTTCGTGGTACCACCTAATTTTGTCTGTTGCTTGCGCCCACAGACCTCTTCAAGTACGATCATAGGATATCTGATTCGATCACCGATGATTTATACTCTATCGCTATAACGGGCGCACCCCGTCATGGTCTGAAAAATTCGATCATGCAACTCCGAGACCATCTTCGTGAGCCTATCTCCACTCCCTCTCAGCATATGGGAACTCTCTGTACAAGTATCCGCTCATTACTCTTCTCTTCAATGTCTTTGTTTATTAACTTGCACCTATACTATTGCAAATCTGCTTATTTGTCAAGTAGATTTTAAATAATCTGATTAAAAATTCCGAGGATACTCGCACCAAAGCGTGATCACTTCAGTGACCATATTCCTTAGCGCGGAGTGCGCATCCACAACGGAGCGTTTTACTGTAATAGAAGCACTTTCTTATTACAGTAAAAAGACTGTCTCCATTTTCAGGACACAGTCTCTTTCTTTTATGACTTGCTCATTATCTTTTTTAATTATCGTTTAATCAAAATTAATAGTTCTCAGCATGAACTTCAAAGTAGCTCAGTGGATGTGCACATACAGGACAAACGTTTGGAGCTTTCTTTCCAATTACTAAATGTCCGCAGTTTCTGCATTCCCACATAACTTCGTCGGATTTCTCAAATACAGCCTGCATCTCAACGTTGCTTAAAAGTTTTTTGTATCTCTCTTCATGAGTCTTCTCGATTGCGGCAACGCTTCTAAACTTAGTTGCTAATTCAGTAAAGCCTTCTTCATCGGCAATTTTTGCAAAACCGGCATACATATCGGTCCACTCATAATACTCGCCTTCTGCTGCTGCTTTTAAGTTCTCTGCTGTGGTTCCGATTCCGCCAAGAGCCTTAAACCATAATTCTGCATGCTCTTTTTCATTTGCTGCTGTCTTGTCAAAGATAGCTGAAATCTGCTCGTAACCCTCTTTCTTAGCTACGCTTGCAAAATATGTGTACTTATTTCTAGCCTGTGATTCACCTGCAAATGCTGTCATCAAACTCTGCTCTGTTCTGCTTCCCTTTAATTCCATTATCTTAATTCCTCCTATTTATATGATTTAATTCTAGTAATTGTTCCTGTTATTATATTACACTTTTTTTCCATTTTTGTCAAGTACAGAACTTATTTTTTGCAACTTGATAAAACGTCTTTTTTTCTAATATTTTTGCTTTTTTTATTAAGTTTTTTTTAAGTGTATTGACAGATAAGCGTATATTCATATACTATTTCATAGCAATTCGACAATATACAAATCATACAATTATGGAGGAAATTACATGTGCGGAATCGTTGGCTACATCGGAGATGACCAAGCGGCACCAATTTTATTAAATGGTTTAAGTAAATTAGAATACCGCGGGTATGATTCAGCGGGCATTGCAGTTTATAACGGAAAGAAAATCGAAATGGAAAAAGTCACAGGACGTCTGGAACGTTTAAAAGAACTGACAAAAGAAGGCACGGTACTTCCCGGAACCGTGGGGATTGGGCATACCCGTTGGGCTACTCATGGAAGTCCGTCCGATACCAATGCTCATCCACATTTTAATAAGGATCGCTCCATTCTGGTTGTCCATAATGGCATTATTGAAAATTATAATAACCTGAAACACCTGCTCATGGAAAAAGGATATGAATTTATTTCAGAGACAGACACGGAAGTTCTGGCCCACTTACTGGATTATTACTACAAACGTAAACACAGTCCATTGGAAGCACTGATTAAGGTGATGCAGAAAGTAGAGGGTTCCTATGCACTTGGTATTTTATTTGAAGATTTTCCGGGTCAGGTATTCTCTGCCAGAAAAGACAGTCCGTTAATTGTTGGGCACAGTGAACATGGGAATTTTATCGCATCGGATGTACCTGCTATTTTACAATATACAAGAAATGTGTATTACATAGAAAATGAGGAAATTGCAGTTCTTTCCAAAGATGACATCAAATTCTACAATGTGGATGAGGAACCGGTTAAAAAAGAAGAAGTTCGTATCGATTGGGATATCAGTGCTGCCGAAAAAGGCGGTTATGAACACTTCTTTTTAAAAGAAATCTACGAGCAGCCTAAGGCCATTCGAGATACGCTTCATCCCCGCATCAAAAATGATGAAATCATAATTGAAGAACTCGATATGACCGATGAATACATTCGGGCCATTAAAAAAATCATGATTGTTGCCTGTGGTTCCGCCTATCACACCGGTGTTATGGCAAAGTATGTTTTTGAAGGTATCTCAAGAATTCCGGTAGAAGTGGATTTAGCTTCAGAATACCGCTACCGCAATCCTATCTTTGAAGAAAATACACTTGTCATTATTGTCAGTCAATCCGGTGAAACAGCAGATTCTCTAGCCGCTTTACGTGAATCGAAAAAAAATGGTCAGCGCGTTTTAGGTATTGTCAACGTAGTTGGCAGTTCGATTGCCCGAGAAGCCGATAATGTAGTATACACTTGGGCCGGTCCTGAGATTTCTGTTGCAACTACAAAAGCATACAGTGCCCAATTAGCTGTTTTTTATTTACTGGCATTAAAATTCGGCAAGACACGCAAGGTTCTAATCGATACCGACTATCAACGAATGATAAAAGATTTGTTACTTCTTCCCCAACAGATAGAAGAACTTTTAGAAGACAGAAAGCAAGTTCAACGTTTTGCCAATCGCTATTTAGCCGCCGAGCACATCTTTTTTATCGGGCGGGGCGTAGACTATGCCATATCAATGGAAGGTTCTCTCAAATTGAAGGAAATTTCCTACATTCACTCTGAAGCATATGCAGCCGGTGAATTGAAACATGGTACTATTTCTCTTATTGCAAATAATACGCTGGTCGTGGCCATTGCCACCCAAGAAGCTCTTTACCCGAAAATGATCAGTAATATCGTAGAAGTCAAAACCAGAGGTGCTTTCGTGATGGCACTTACCAATGAAAATCATTCTGAAATTACCGGAGTTTCCGATTACACGATGACCATTCCTACGACCAATTCATTCTTCACCGGTTCTCTGGCCATGATTCCACTCCAGCTCTTTGCCTACTATGTATCTTTGGGGAAAGGATTAGATGTGGATAAACCCAGAAATCTGGCAAAATCTGTAACCGTAGAGTAAGGATAAAGAGTCTGCTTTGGCGCGGAGTGTGCATCCACAGCGGAGCGTTTTTATGGAATAGGAGCACGTTCCTATTCCATAAAAAAAGCAAATCAGTCAGGCAAATGATCTTCCTACATTTTGCCCATCTGATTTGCTTTTTTATATATCAGTATTCATAACTATTTATCTTTTTTTATAATCTTCAGTTCATCAAAGACAACATCGTTCAGTACTTTAATGTAAGTCCCCTTCATACCGGAGGAACGTGATTCGATGACTCCTGCGCTCTCAAATTTACGAAGAGCGTTTACAATCACGGATCTGGTGATTCCTACACGATCTGCAATCTTACTGGCGACAAGAATGCCTTCACTGCCTTCCAGTTCATCAAAGATATGTGTGATCGCTTCCAATTCGGAAAATGATAATGTGCTGATGGCAGACTTAACAATCTGAACTTTTCTGGTTTCTTCTGCATTCTCTTCGTTCACAGAACGCATCATCTCAAGACCTACTACCGTTGTACCATATTCACTTAAGATAATATCATCGATATCGTACTGCTCATCGGATTTATATAAAAACAGTGTGCCAAGACGCTCACCGGATATATCAATCGGTGTGATAATGGCCTTGTACTTTTTTACATTCTCTTCAATAAATCCCAATGTCTCCAGGTTTACATTCTCCTGTGTAGATAAAACATTCAAAAGCCGTTCATTAAACATACGATCAACATATATGCCTACCTGATCTTCAATCAGCTCTTGAATCTCATCAATACCGGGAGATAATGCAACGCCTAATACTTTTCCCTTCTTGCTGATTACGAGTATGTTCGACATCAGTATCTCACTGAGGACTTCGCATATGTCGTTAAATACAACTTTGTGGGAATGGTTGTTATGCAACAATTTGTTAATTTTTCTAGTTTTGTCCAACAACTGAACGCTCATTACTGGTTACCCCCTTCTCTTAATCCTTTTATTTTTAAAATTATTGATATCATGTTCAAATTGTAACACGATTTCAGATTAATAACAAGAGTTTTTCTGTTTTTTACAATTATCTTAATAATTAACGAGGTTCTATTTATCTATTTGTGTTTTGACAAATCCACAGGTTTCACTAATGCAAAGGAGTTTATTTCCTTTTTCTACCATCATCCCGCCGCATTCCGGACATTTTTCGACAGAAGGTTTCTGCCATGACATAAAATCACATGTCGGGTTATCTTCACAGCCGTAGTATTTTCTGCCTTTTTTTGTCTTTCGCAGTACAATATCTTTGCCGCATTTTGGACAGGCAACGCCAATCTTCTCCAAATACGCCTTTGTATTCTTGCACTCCGGGAAACCGGGGCAAGCTAAAAATCTTCCATGGGGTCCGTATTTGATTACCATATTCTTCCCACAGAGTTCACAGACTTCTTCAGTGACTTCATCTGCGATCTTAACCGCTTCCAGTTTCTCACTGGCCTCTGATACGGCTTCTTCCAGATCCGGATAGAAGTTTTCGATGACGGTCTTCCACTGCACCGAGCCATCCCCAATTCGGTCTAATAAGTATTCCATATTCGCAGTAAATGTAATATCTACAATCGAAGGAAATGCTTCTTTCATCATACGGTTTACAATCTCGCCCAGTTCAGTCACGTAAAGATTTTTATTTTCTTTTGCCACATAGCGTCTGGCAATAATCGTTGTAATCGTAGGGGCATACGTACTTGGACGTCCAATCCCCTGTTCTTCCAATGCTTTAACCAGGGATGCCTCTGTATAATGGGCAGATGGCTGCGTAAAATGCTGGCTGCTGTCCAGATTCTCCAGATTGAGTTTCATCCCGGCTTCCAATTTCTCTGTCAGAACGTTACTTTCTTCCTTCTCATCTTCCTGAACATATACAGACATAAATCCGTCAAACTTCACCTTAGATGCCGCAAGAGTGAACAGATAATTTCCCGTTGTCACTTTTACTGAAGTTGTCTCATAAGAAGCAGGCTGCATACGGCTGGCAGTAAAACGTTTCCAGATCAGCTGATATAAGCGGAATAAATCTCTGGTAAGAGATTCTTTGAGAATCACCGGTGTCAATGCAATGTCTGTAGGACGAATCGCCTCATGAGCATCCTGAATCTTCACATCGGATTTTTTTACCGTCTCATCCTGTGATACATACTGACTACCATATTGTTTATCAATAAATTCCTTAGCGGCAATATCTGCTTCGGTTGCTATACGGGTAGAATCGGTACGCAGGTACGTAATAAGACCCACGGTACCATGGCCTTTAATATCAATACCTTCATAAAGCTGCTGTGCCAGACGCATCGTCTTTTGTGTGGAAAAATTCAGTGTCTTTGATGCTTCCTGTTGTAAGGTACTGGTCGTAAAAGGGATTGGTGCTTTTTTAGTACGTTCTCCCAGTTTTACTTCCTTCACCGTATAATCTTTTTTATTTAATTTTTTAAGGATTTTATCCAGTTCTTCTTTGTTATTAATTGCAATTTTGCCCGAATCATCACCGTAAAACTTGGCCGTCAATGTTTTCTTAGAACCCGGAACTTTCAGTTCTGCATCCAAATTCCAATATTCATCAGGAATAAATGAATTAATTTCATCTTCTCTATCAGAAATCATACGCAGTGCCACCGATTGAACACGGCCTGCACTTAAGCCTCTCTTTACTTTCTCCCATAAAATCGGACTAATCTTATATCCCACCATGCGATCCAGCATACGCCGGGCCTGTTGGGCATCTACCAGATTCATATCGATGACTCTGGGAGATTTTAAAGATGCTTTTACTGCATTCTTTGTAATCTCATTAAAACTAATTCTATATACTTTTTTATCCTTGCATTCATCCAATTTGAGGGCTTTCATCAAATGCCAGGAAATCGCTTCTCCCTCACGGTCAGGGTCAGTTGCCAGATAAATTTTATCTGCTTTTTTTACCTGTTTACGAAGCTTAGCCAGTATATCTCCTTTGCCACGGATCGTAATATATTTCGGTTCGAAATTATGTTCAATATCAATGCCTAACTGACTCTTAGGCAGATCACGGACATGTCCGTTGGAAGCATCAACTTCATAGTTCGCTCCCAGAAATTTTTTAATTGTTTTCACCTTTGCCGGTGACTCTACAATTACCAAGCTTTTTGACATAGCAAACTCCTACTCCAATTTTCTAACATAATATTGGTTGGCCGTCTGGCTCACATACCCGTCCAGCTCTAATTTAAGTAAAACTGTCATACATTCAGCTGCTGACAGTTTGCTTTGATTGACAACCTCTTCTATATGACGCGGTTGCAAATCCAAGCAACTATACACCTTTTTTTCATTCTTGGCAAGTCCATTTATCTTTTTTCCCCGAAGTTTCAACCCTTTTTCACATTTAATACCTAGAAATTCAATGATGTCTTCAGGGGAAAGTACAGGGGACGCCCCCGCTCGAATCAGTTCATTACAGCCCATACTTAAGGGGTCGGTCACTCGTCCCGGCAGTGCAAATACCTCTTTCCCCTGTTCCAGAGCTTGGCCTACCGTAATAAGGGAACCGCTTCTTTTTCTGGCCTCCACCACAATAATTGCATCGGAAAGTCCGCTGATAATACGATTTCTCACCGGAAAATGCCAGGTTTCTGCCTGGGTTCCCGGTCCGTACTCCGAAATCACGCCGCCATTTTTCTGGATTTCATTATATAAATTCCAGTTTTCTCTCGGATAGCAATTATCGATTCCACTGCCCAGAACCGCATAGGCAGCTCCCCCGGTTGAAAGTACCCCTTTATGCCCGGCGCCATCCACCCCATAAGCTAATCCGCTTACCACCTGGATTCCAATTTTAGCTAATTCCCGTCCCAGATACTCTGCTTCCGTTCTGCCGTAGTAGCTGCAGCTTCTGGCTCCGATAATCGCCACAGAAGGAGTGTCTTCTTCCGGAAGTTTTCCCTTTAAGAATAACGCCATCGGCATATCATAAAGATGAGTAAGTCGCTTTGGATAATTTTCATCTGTAATTGCAATAAATTGTATTCCATTTTCCTTTAATTTATGATATTCTTCTTGCCTGGCAGAAAGTTCTTCTTTCTGTTTCCATAGGGATTGTCGATCTGCTTCACTCAAGAAAGTCAATGTCTCATATTCCCGTTCTTTCATATTATATATGCGCTCAAAACTTCCTGCGTATTCTTTTAACTTTCTGATTTTCACCGCGCCCATTCCATGCACACGGGTCAGCCAATAAAGATACTGTTTTTCTCTTTGATTTTTCTCTGTCATACTCGAAACCCCCAATACTTTCTTTCAAAACTACGGTAGGAAACAGCTTCACTTATATGCTCTATCCTTATCTGCTTTTTTCCATCTAAATCTGCAATCGTTCTGGCTGTTTTAAGGATTTTATCATAGGCTCTGGCACTGAAACCATATTTTTGATAAACCGCTTTTAAAAACGCTTCATCTTCTTTAGACAGATGGCAAAATTCCCTCACTTGTTCTTTACCCATCTGACTATTAAATTTCGTGTCGCCGGATTTAAAACGATCTGCCTGAATCTGCCTCGCTTCCCACACTTTCTTCCTCATGGATTCCGAGTTCTCACGTTCATTTCCTCCTTTTAAATCTTCGTAAGAAACCGGAGATACTTCGACTCCAATATCCATACGATCCAGAAATGGTCCGGATACCCGGCTCAAATATTGTCGTATCTGTGTATCCGTACAGGTGCAGCGGCTTCGATCGGGATAATGTCCGCATTTACATGGATTCATCGCTGCTGCCAGCATCGAATCTGCCGGAAACTCGATTGCACCATTTAATCTGGCTACCGTTATTTTTCTATCTTCCATGGGCTGCCGCAGCAGATCTAATATCCGAACCGGAAATTCAGTTAATTCATCTAAAAAAAGAACCCCACCGGAGGCCAGTGAGACTTCCCCCGGTTTTGGATTTCGCCCACCGCCCACCAATGCCTGCGATGTAATACTGTGATGAGGATTTCGAAAGGGTCGAGTCGTCAAAAGTGGCTTATCCTTTGGTAACAGTCCACAGATACTGTATATTTTTGAAACCTGGATACTTTCTTCCAGTGTAATCGGGGGCATAATGGTCGGAAGTCGTTTGGCCGCCATCGTCTTTCCGGTTCCTGCCGGACCCAAATAAAGAATATTGTGCATTCCGGCTGCGGCTACCGAAGAAGCTCGTTTCACCATTTTTTGTCCATTTAATTCGGAAAAATCCACATCGTAACGAATTCGTTCTTCTTCGGTGAAGAGAGATCCATCAAATCGTTGACCTTTGATCTTCTCCGGATGAGCCAATAATTCCACCATTTCTTTTAACTCATTCACCCCCACGATTTCGATTCCTTTGACCGCGGTTCCTTCTAATACATTTTCTTGCGGAAGGAAACATCTGCGGCTCCCCCGTTCTATCGCAGCATAAACTCTGGAAAGAATTCCCTTAACCGGTTTTATCTTTCCATTTAATCCCAATTCGCCAATAAAAGTACATTCCCCCGTATGCTCTGCCTCAATCTGACCAAGACAGCAAAGTACCGCTGTTGCAATGGCCAAATCGAATGCCGTTCCTTCTTTTCTGATATCTGCCGGCGAAAGATTAATAGTGACTTTACGGGGCGGCAAAGAAAATCCACTGTTTTTAAGCGCCGTTCGCACGCGCTCCTGTGCCTCTCTCACTTCCTCCGAAAGATATCCTACCATAATAAATCCCGGCAAACCATCACTCACGTCTGCCTCCACGGTAACCGGATATCCCTCTACTCCACGGATTCCACAACTACTGATTTTACTGAACAATTTACCTTCCTTTCTTGAAAATACCATAAAAAACAAAAAACACGATTGTTCTGGATTTTAATTGATTTGGATTTTGATTTGCTTGAATTTCTGATTGACTTGAATTTCTGATTTGACTTAGATCGATCTTATGTGTAAAATACTAGCATTAAATAAAGGGTCTGTCAACAGATTCATCGATAGACCCCTCATTTTATAAGCTATTTATGAAATTGTATAAAAATGGTTAGACCCCCTTGGCGGAAAAGCATGAACCATTGCTATCATAGAAATAGAAGCCAGTTCTTATTTACCATACAGACAGTCTGCGTTTTGGAGCAAGGTACATGCCATCACCCTCGGTTATGCCAAAAGTATCAT
This sequence comes from Clostridium sp., assembly GCA_036634775.1. Lineage (GTDB taxonomy): Bacteria > Bacillota > Clostridia > Lachnospirales > Lachnospiraceae > Otoolea. The sequence continues at coordinate 3,793 of JAVWRQ010000046.1, read as the reverse complement.
AGAACTCTTGAAACTGTTGTACGATGACGTTGGTGCGTAAGTAGCTTGGTGCATGCACATCCTGAAGCAACATTTCTGCAATCTCTATGGATTCTTTCTGCGGCCATATGCGAGCATAGTTTTTAAAGAAGGCTTCATAGTTGAAGTTTTCGTAGTTTTTCGCCATTTCCAACATACAGGAGAGCCCGCCTAAATCAGCAACCGTTTCACCAATGGTTAGCTGACCATCCACATACTTGCCGGGCAAAACCTCAATTGCGCTGAAATAAGCATCTACCTTATCGGTAAGTGCTACGAATGCCGCACGATCTGCATCCGTCCACCAATTATTCATGTTGCCATTCTTATCATACTGGCTCCCTAGCGTGTCAAAGCCATGTGTGATTTCGTGTCCAATCACCATACCGATTCCACCTGCAGTTTCCTCAATGGAGCCTTCTGGATTGTAGAGTGTACCACCTAAAATTCCGGCCAAAATATTAATAGAGTTATCCATTGGATTATAAAAGGCATTGACGGTTTGTGGTGACAATCCATTCCATTTCTCGGGATCAATAGGCTCTAGTAAACTTTTCATCTGTTCATGATAGGTGTGAAGATCAATCGCTAGAATATCATCAACCAAACTCCCTTCCTCGGAAAATACAATATCACTTACATCATATTTGCTCCAATCATCAGGATAGGCAACCCGAACTCGCAAGTTATCCAACTTCTCGATAGCCTTCGCGCGCGTCTCTTTGCCAAGCCATTCGGTAGCAGAAAGGCGCTTTTTGTAGATAGCGACTACCTCGGTGATCACATCTTCAACAGTTTGTTTGGTGTCTGGGGAAACGTAGTTTTCTGCAAACATCCTACCGATGGGCATACTGAGATAGGTACTGCAGAGAGTATAAGCTTCATCCTCTAACACACTATGGACTGTGATTCCCGACATGGTGCTGCGGGCTTCATCCGCGAGATCCATGCATTCTTGATCTAGATAAGATGCAGTTGTAAAAATTGTATTGCATAGCAAAATTGCTTTAAAACCTTCTAGATTTTCTGGCGTATACAGCTCATTCATCTTGGAAAGCCATTTTGGATCCGTCAAAACGAAACGATCGATGCCTACATCCGTATAATCCTTGAGCATCGTTACAATGGGAAATGTTGGAGATGCCTCCTTGAGTGCTTCCAAGGTAATGGGATTATAGATGATGGACATATAATTGGGTTGCTTGGCATCAGAACTTCCAAGGGATGCTGAGGCAATTTCCGTCTCTAGAGAGAACATGAGATCAATGGTAGCGGCTGCATTCTCCGGTGTATAGTCAAGTCGCTCCAAAAGCTTTTGAAGCATGACGGTGATTGCACTTTTATTACGCTTACCTACTGAAGTCATTTGCTTATATTCATCCGCGTCCCCAAGCATAAACGAAGTACCGGTAATATAGAACACATTATTTGTGCTATCCATCAAATCCGGCATCACTGCATTGGCAAAAAGTGAGTTGTTGAATTGATCCAACCGTAACGTATAAGCGGTAAGATCGTCGAGCGTTTTAATCTTTTGAATCTCCTCAATAAAAGGCATAAGTGGTTTTAAACCACGCTCGTTTCTCTTCTCTATGTCCATATAGTCGTTAAAGAGCCGTTGTACTAGTTGACCCTCATAGGTAGCCTGCTCTTCACCCTTAATCAGTGATAGAATTTGATTGCGTACTTCGTCGTCACGTACATTAAAAACGTTCACTCGAGTTTGACCTTCCCCAATCTTTGCAGTGGCAAGCCAATCCTTATTCACCGCCAGATGGAAATCATCCTTCAGGGAAACCTTCGTTTCTTCAGTTACGTTACCCAGTATATTGGAATTGATCCATTGTGGTGCAGCTTCTTTTGTAGAACTAAACATTTCTGCAAACAACAATAGCATCACGGTTGCAGCCAACAGTAAAGCAGTTGGAAAAAAAGATGAGAATTTTTTCATTTATGTGCATCCTTTCTTTTTTATATCAGAGTTATAACCAGAGTATAACATGCTTATTGAAGTATGTAAAGTCAGTGGGAAAGGAAGAAACACCTTTACCCACTGACTTGTATAATTCTTATTTTTCACAAGCGCCCGGAGCACCTGTTTTATATTGCTAAGGCATTTTTTAATTTATGGTCTGAGACCGGAACCGCCCTGTACGGTGATGGTCTCGCCGGAGATGTAGGAAGCATCTTCTGAGGCCAAGAAGACACAGACGCGGCCAATATCTTTTTCGGCATCGCCAAATCGCTTGAGTGGAATATTTTTCATGGTATCCCGATAAACTTCGGGATATTCCTGACGCCACTTTTCCAGTGCCGGAGTCATAACCAATGGGCAAACGACATTGATATTGATGCCAAACTCACCCCATTCCGTAGCTGCAACTCTGGAGAGTCCGCGAATACCTTCCTTTGCAGCTGCGTAGGAGGATTGTCCTGGTTTACCAAAGAGCCCCGCACCGGAGGCGATATTGACTACAGAACCTTGCGTTTCCTTGAGATAAGGAAATGCTACCCGCATATAATAGAAAGTAGCATAAAGTCCTGAGTGCAGTGCCAGATTAAAGTCTGCAGTCGTATGATCCACGAGCAATACGCCGGATTTGGAGTCTTGAGCATTGTTGACCAATACATCAATGCGCCCAAATTTATCCATGATTTTCTTGATTCCGGCTGTGACTGCAGTTTCATCTGCCCCATCAGCAACCACCGGAAGTGCCTGTATGCCCAATGCAGTTAAGGCCTGAATTGCATCCTGCAGACTTTCTTCATTCAGTCCGGTGATGGCAATGTTCGCACCTTCTTTGGCAAAAGCGGTGGCAATACCATAGCCGACTCCTCGCCCACCGCCGGTGACGATTACTGTTTTACCTTGCATTTTCATTTCCATCTATATACCCCCTTAACCTACAATTTTTCTAGCTGTTCCGGACTGCATCCACAAATTGGGCAAACAAAGTCATCCGGAATGGTTTCAGAATCCAATACATAGCCACAGATTTTACAACGATAACCTTTGGCAGGATCCGGTTGATAAGATGAGGCCTTAGGCGGTGTGATACCATTTTTAATGCTGCGATAGTAGCTGTAGTTCATGGGTACATGCCCGTCCAGAACTTCTGTAGCTAATACCTCGCCTACAAAAAGGATATGAGTACCTAAGTCTACTTGCTTAACAACTTTGCAGCTATAGCGGGCGACTGCTTGCTCACTGACAAAGAGAATCCCATTTTCATCGGTACGAGTCTGCAATCCGACGAACTTATCAACATCTTTACTGCTGTTGAAACCAAATTTTCCAATCAGCTCCATGGTTGCTGACTGTGAGAGTGCTACTCCGGTAAAAAAACCGGATTGCTCAATCAGCGTGGTTGTATAGTTTTCTTTGTTGATGTTTACCGTCATCTGGAGCGGGGAAACCGTGGCTTGCATAAGCGTATTCACAACGCAGCCTCCCGCCTGATCTCCATCGCGTGCACATACTAGATAGAGTCCGTAGGTCATCTTATCAAGTGCCTTGAAATCAATCATTGTAATCCTCCTCTTAATAATGGTATTAGTTATCGTTATTGACGTATCTATTATACAGCAAATTTCGGTGCTGTCAAGGCAGATAATGATCTATAAATTTTATAAGCCATTTATGATAATGTCCTTATATACCACAAGGGAATTTAACCGATTATGGTATTCCTTACAAGTTTCTTACGGACCGTCGTACTATATTTACCTATAAAAAGAAAAATTCCCCATCTCTCGATGAGGATACTTACACACA
>JAVWRQ010000045.1:0-17768 GCA_036634775.1 Clostridium sp. | reverse complement strand
CATGAGGATGGAAGCACCGAGCAGAGAAAGCAGCCCGGCTATTCTATTAATTCTTTTATTCATAAGGGTTCATCCCATTCTGCAAAAATGCTTATTGCTTGAGGTACTTATCCGTGAAATCTTGCACGGGAATTGGTTTGTTCACCAAATATCCTTGCATATAATCGCACCCCAAGGAGGCGAGCTTTTTGCGTTGACCTTCAGTCTCCACACCCTCTGCAACCACATCGATGTCATATTCCTTACACAGCTCTGTCACACTGCGAATAATCGACTGTATCATAGGATTTGTCACAACATGATCGGTCAAGCTTTTATCTATTTTTAGAGCCGAGAATGAAGTGGATGCGAGAATGGAAAGATTGGAATATTTCGCGCCAAAATCATCCAAACTGAGTCGGAAACCCGCTTCACGAATACTGTTGGCAATCTTTGCAATGGTACCCCACTCAAAATCGCCCAGGCTCTCCGTAATCTCAATTTCGAGAAGATCTCTTGGAATATTATATTGATCGGTGATGTCAAGTACGGTTTTAACGAGATTCGGCTCTAACATGGTAGCCCGTGAAAAGTTTAGGGAAATCGGGAATAAGGCATATCCTTCGTTCTTCCACGCTTGCAGGGTTTTGCATACATCCTCCAAAATAAAAAGATCTATATAGCGTACAATTCCCAATTTTTCAAGGAGCGGAACAAATGCACCGGGGAAAATAAGCCCTCGCTTTGGATGCTCAACGCGAATAAGAGCCTCTGCACCGCTGACGGTTCCATCTGCAAGCGCTGCTTTGGGCTGAAGGTAGGCATGCGCCCATCCATTTTGCATACTCTCCAATACATCCTGAAGAATTTCATTTTTCTGCAAGTCCTTTTTGGCGGTCCGTTGAGCCTTTAACTCTGCTTTTGCGGAATCCATTATTACAATGGCTTCTTGTATCAATTTGTTTACTTGAGTGCTGGAGTTTGTCCATACGGAACCGATTCCAACACTAAAATAGATGATTTTTGAAAATTCATCCTTTGTTTGTTCCACAGAACGGGAAAAGGCATTCTGCGTTATGTCTTTGCAGACAACTATAAATGTACCTCCCGTATAACGATAGACACAATCGGATCCAAATCTTTGCTGTAATGCCTGCGCCGTTTTTATGGTTGTTTCATCTCCGCGCTTATCGCCGTAATCTTCGTTGATGGATTTAAGGTCTGCAATATCGGCTGCTAGGATACCCACGGATGAAAGCGATTCTGTATTGGTATCTTGTATGAACTGAACAAGACTGTTTCTTGACAATGCCCCAGTAAGGAGATCATGATCACTCAAATATTTTTGCCGGTTGAGTGCTTGTTCCTTGGCAAGCAAACCTGAAAAAAAGGCGGTTAATGTGTTAAGTAACGATGTAATTGACAAATTGATATAAGGATTGTCAATTCCCCAGAATGCGATCACTTTTCCGCCAACGAAGATGGGAGCAATAAGCAAGGAAGTAATGCCTTGTGCCGCCAGGATGCTGTGTTCTTCCTTGTTATGAGCAATTTCGCTGAGATCTCGTATGATAAATGCCTGTTTCTCATCATAAGAACGCTGAAAGGTGTGTGCGATCTTCATAGGAACCGCCTGAAGATTTTCTTTTTGAGGGGAAATATTTTTATTGCACCATTCGTATGTATTACAAAGGTCCTGATTCTCCTTAATTTCAAGGATATAGGCGCGGTCACCCTTGTAATAAGAGCCAATTCTCATGAGGGCCTTGTTGATTGCCATTTCCTCGTTGGACATCATTAAGATTTCGGTAGATAGCTGAAGGAACAATGCCAATTCGTCACGTTTATTTGACGCTGCCATGGAGGGATTCAGCTTTTTTTCATCAAGAGGGTAAAACTCCACGGTTTTATCTTCCCCTGACACATTTTGCATGACTTCTACCATAGAGGGCGTAAGAACGGTTGCCTGTTCCAGCAGGGATAACGCCATGCGTATGCCGGCATCTACGGAAACCTGCGCATTGGGAATGACTGCCGTACCCATGGAAAAGCTTTCATATTGCTCTATATTGGATATGTAAAGCTCCGGATTGCGAAGATAGCTCAGTATTTTAGCAGCGATTTTTTTCGCGCTCATTGCATCTGCATGGGGACTCAAGACAATGATGGTATCGGTAGACAGTCTTCCCATGATTGCGCCCATATCCAGCGCCATATTTATTTTTCGTGTTGCAACGAACAGCATTTCATTCACTGCTGCGGTACTTTGACCTTCCTGTATATCTATAAAATTGTTCATGCGAATCACAGTCATTGCGTAAGCTGCGTTACCAACTTTTGTATTCACGAGAAGCTTGGCTGCCAGTGCCCGAAAGGTTTCACGGGCATAGAGCAGCACGATTTCGTCATGCTCCGCTTTGAAGGGGAGCGAAAGCAAAAGCTTTTTTTCGTTATCAATATTGCGGCAATATATAAACGCATATAAATCACCGTTTGTGGGGTTTTGGAACATCCGCAGTGTACAGGTAATCCAAATGATGCGATCACCCTTGCCGTGAAAACGAAACTCCTCGTATTTCATGTACGCTTCGGAAGCAAACTGTGCTCTTAAAATAGTTCTTGAAATCATGATGGAAGCTTTCTCTTGATCCTCGCTATCTGAGATCCCTTCTAAAAATGCGGCAGCCATATCATCATACAGATGGCATGATTCAGCAGGAAAGACCAGATCATCAAGCTTCGTGTATTCCACCTGCCCGGTTGTTAGGTTTGCGATAGCGCCAAACATCAGGGTGGGGGCAGCAAAATGAAAAATTCTGCTCTCACGCTCAAAGGCCAGACGCATATCGTTTGCGCTTTCAACTTCCTCATTGACACCCACCGCCTTGATTGGATTCCCCTCGGAATCGAAAATTGTGCGATAGGATAAACGATAGAGTGTATAGCTGCCATCACGCTTTAAAGCGAGAACGGCTGTGTTGCCTTGGGGAACACCCCCATATATATTCTGATAAAAAGTACGGTAGGCATCCGCTGAATCTGCGTGTACAATTTTTTCCTCCAAGAAACTTTCCGGGATATTTTCAATCCATCCGGAGGAAATCGTCAGCTTACGGCAGGCGTTTTCGGAGCAACGAACGCGTCTGCCGGGAATATCAACCTCAAAGGTTTGTGCGATGCTTTGCTCAAAGACAAGGCGAAGCTGCTCACGTTCAATGCGCAAATTCTCTTCTTTGGTCTTTGTGTCTGTAACATCCGCAATGTATGCAATCCAAACAGGGTGAGCTTTATCCTCATAGGGAATCTGCACCGCATGCAGTTGGCGCCAGCACGATATACCGCCTGCCCGTGAAATCTGATACGTATATTCGATGGGCTGATTCAGCCCACTTCCCAAATCAAACAATTCCGCAAGCTTTTTGCGATCCTTTTCACTGACTACTTCAACGCATTCCAGTCCCTTGGCTGCAATTTCTTCGGCTGAAAGTCCCATCATGGTATAAAAACTCGGGCTGATATAAACTGGATTTAAACAGGGGTTAAGCTCAAAAAGCAGGATGCCCCCGGGCAAATAATTCATCAGTGCTTCTAATTGGAAATTTGCATTTTCACGCCTGAAATCGACGGTATTAATGATACCGATGGCTCGCTTGAGCTTACCCGCATCGTCTCTGATACAGATGTTCGCCATACGGTTCCATTCATAAGACCCGTCCATCTTTTTGAGACGAAGCACAATTTCAGCCATATTGTCCCTATCTGATAAACGCTTAAAGAAATGTTGGAGTGCGCCAACATCATCAGGGTGTACCGCTTCCGGTGCTCCCACGTTATGGAGCAGCTTGTCCTTGTCCTCATGTCCCATCACGTAATCGGAAAACGCCTCATCTGCATACCATTCATCTGTGTCGATATTCCATTCAAAGACAATTACGTTGGCTCTCTGCATCACAAGACGATATCGTTCATCTTGCGCCTGCTGTTTTAGGAGCTGCTCATTTTCATGCTGCAATTGTTCAAGCCGTTGGTTGGAAATCGCATACAATGCCGGTTGCGTTTGCGTTGTCTTGTTTAAGCTGTCGCTAGTTGCAAAAGAAAAGCAGCAGCGGTTTCTGCCACTTTTTTTTGCTTGATACATCGCGCTGTCAGCGTTTTCATAAAGCGTCTCAAAGTCTGCTCCATTCTGCGGACAGAGTGCCACACCAATACTGATGGAGACCTCAAAGTTTGCTGAAAGCTCCTCGTGTGCGAGCTGCAGCATATTTTTTGTTCTGTATTCGGCGATTTTTGCATTGGGGATGTCCTGCATTAGGACAGCAAATTCGTCCCCGCCTATGCGCCCAACCAAATCGCCCCGACGTAGTAATTTTTTAAAAATGGCAACCAGATTGATCAGCACCTGATCTCCGCTTAAATGCCCATGGGTATCATTTACGGTTTTAAAATGATCCACATCAATAATTAAAAACGCATTCATACGTTTTTTCGGTGCGTTCAAACTATCGTTAACCCTTTTTGCAAAGCTTTTTTTGGTAAATGCACCGGTTAAATCATCATATTGCATGGCAGCCAAATTGTTCAGTTCCTTTGCTCTTTGCTCATCCACATTCTCAAACAATGCAAACAGCATGACATCATCGGACTCCCGATTGCGAAGCAATTGAAGCTGTATGGAAATCCATTGCTCTTTTCCAAATTGGTCAATCATGACTAATTCTGTCTTAATTCTTGAAACGCCATCTTGAAATGAGCACAGTAATGCCTGACGTTTCATAAAATTGAGATACTGCTCACGATAATCCGGGTGAACATAGTTCTCTGCTGCATAAGTAATCACATTTGCATAGGAACTTTGTGGATTTTCCTCTAAAAAGCGATGCGCCGCCTGTCCTATTTCGGCGATGCACAGATCTTTGGTCAAATTAAATTCATAATACATGGCCAACGAGGGCGAGGTTAGATCGGCCGCTGCCTGCCACTGTCTATATACGGCTTCTTCCGCTCTGCGGGCTGTCACATCAATGACTGTAATCACTGCGTAAGTGGGCTCTCCACTATCGTCTGAAATGGATGTATAGGATGCGGCCAGCCAGCGCTTTCCTGCTTTTGTATTTCGGAGAATCTCGATTTTTCCTGTTTTTTCTCCTTGGCGCATGTTCTGATAAAAATCAAGATAATCCTGTTGGCATTCAGGCGCAATTTCGCCGGCGTCAATCACGCTTTGCGGCACATTCTCATCGGGGGTAAAAACAGCAAGATTGTCAGGGGTTTTGGCGGAGGATTGAAGAGCCTGCTTTTGAATATCATAGAGAAATACCGCCGTACCACTTTGCTCGGCAGCAATACGATAGGCTTCATTCATCATGCGAAGCCGTTGATCCTGTACCTTTTCCAGGGTTACATCCAGATAAAGAATATTAATCATGTATTTTTCATCGATATGCTCGACGGAAGCAGCGCGAAAATTAATCCAGCTAAAGGTTCCGTCTTTTTTGCGCACACGGTAATCTTTGTTCAGCAGCTTCTCGTCGAAAATCACCTGATGAATACGCTGGCGCAGTTCGGCAACATCCTCATCCATAGCAAGAAAAAAACAGTTCGTTTGCGCAAGAGATGCATATTCTTCTCGGGTGTATCCCATTTTTGTAGCGATACCGTCTGTAAAATAGATGAGTTTTTCAGACGATTCCGTAATTTCATAGGACGCAAGTCCCCCCGGAATGTGGTCTAAAATTAATTTCAACTGAGAATCTGTCGGAGCCTGTTTGTTGATTACTACCGCTTTCTCTGTATGCATGGATGGTTTCCTCCCTACTGATGTGGACAACACCGGACGCGGCATGTCATAATAAGCTGTTTCTTCTAGTCCTTTTATTTGTGTTTGTCATGCACCTATCGTGGTAGAGTGTGCTTATGACATCACAAAAGATATAGAATTTATGTACAGCAATAAAATGAAAGATATAATTTATTTTACGATAAAAAACGGCAAAAAGCAAGAAATTCCTTCTTCTTGATATTTTCAATCATTGCCATATCTCTGCTTATTTGTGCTCGAATGTGTTGCCCATGTTGTTTAGTAGTTGTCCCTAATGACTTTACAAGGATTTCCGTAAGATATTTTATTTGAGGGAATATCTTTTGTAACAACACTGCCTGCACCGACTACCACATTATCCCCAATTGTTATCCCTGGCATAATGATTACTCCGCCACCAATCCACACATTGTTTCCGATGACAACTGGTGCGGTCTGTGTTTTGCAAAATTCAAAAGAATCATCTGTTTTAGGTTCGCCAAATCGCTCTTTTGGATTTTGGGGGTGAAATGCGGTGTATATTTGAACATTGGGAGCAATTAAAGCATTATCCCCAATAATTATCTTATTATCATCCAAAAAAGTGCAATTCATGTTGATTTCGCAGTTGTTTCCCAAATAAATATTATTCCCGTAATCGACAAAAAAAGGAGCTGTTATCCAAAGATTCTTGCCTTGAGCACCTAATAACTCGTTTAATATTTGAGCCTTTGATTTACTATCTGATGAACAACAGCTGTTATAATCACGCACCAAGTCTTTTGCAAGATGCCATCTTTCTAACAGTTCCCTATCACCACAGTCGTAGAGCTCTCCTGCTAACATTTTTTCTTTTTCAGTCATTTCATTACCTCAATCATTTCTTCCGGTGGGTTTTTAATATGTTTTGCCGTTGTATGTAGTGCGGAACCGGTCACCTAATCATATTAGCGGTGTATGATCACTTCATCTTCTATCTCACATTGTTATTTAAAGTATATCATTTTTTATATAGATATCAATCAATATAAATATTTTAAATATTCTTCCGTTTGTGTTTGCGTCGGAGCTTATCTACGCACTCACCTTTATGTGCCTACGGTATGTCTATTGCAGATTATATATAAAGAAGCTGTTCACATTGAGTAATCTCTGTGAACAGCTTCTTTATATGTACGGTATTATTTCAAAAAACTTCCATAAAGTGATAAGAAAATAGGGTTGAAGATGTCGTCAATGACTACGGCAAAGGATGGATAAAGTACCCATGCGATATTGTGCCAGCCATATTCATCCATAACGGCTTTTTCATTTGCAACGGCATTTGGACCGGAACCGCATCCCCATCCGCAGTTACCGGCAGCCATAACAGCAGCACCGTAATCACGGCCAAACATATTATAAGAAACGAAGATAGCAAATACAGCCATAAGAATCGCCTGTACCAGAAGAATGATGCCCATCTGTCCGGCTACAGGAGCCAGTTTGGTGATATCGATGGTCATAAGAACCAGAGCCAGGTAAAGCTCTAAGAACATATGCTCAATCGCATCTACTTCAGGTGTATAGAATTTGATGTGAGCGGATTCCATCACGTTACGTGCAATTGCACCTGCGAACAGACAGCCGATGAATTTAGGCATCTCAATCATAGGAATATTATCTAAGATGCAGTAAATCGGCATACCGAGGGCTGCGATGAGAAGACACATAGCAAACATAGAAACCATGCGGTGATTATCCAGCGGAGTTACGGTTGCGTTCATGGCTGATTCCGGTTTGTCATTCGGGTCAGATTTCAGACCGTGACGAACAATCAGGAAAGCAGCTACGGGTCCGCCAATCAGAGAACCCATGATGTTGCCCATAGTACCGGCTGCAACACCAATCGTAGTAGCATCGGGAGCACCCATAGCTTCGAAGATCGGACCAAAAGCGGATGCAGTGCCGACACCGCCGGACATGGCAGCGGAAGAACACTGTAATGCTAACAGAGGATGCAGACCAATTAAATTACCTACGAAAACACCGATGACATCCTGAAGAACGATCAGGACACAGGCAGCGATGGCAATCATAGCACACAGCTTGCCGCCGGCTCTTTTAATCATCTTGAGACTGAAACCAAATCCGACACAAAGGAAGAACAGGTTCTGACATAAGTCCTGAACGATCTTTGTATCAAAGGAAAAGGCAACGGTGCCTGATGCTTTAATAAGAGATACGATAATTGAGAAAATAATACCGGAGATGACCGGTGCCGGAATTGCGTATTTACGCAATAATTTGGAACGTGATACAATTGCCTGTCCTGCAAAAATAACCAGGGCGGCGATTCCCAGGGTGGTAAGATACTCGAACTTAAAGGACTGGATAGCTCCCTCAGCGGCCGGAGTGTACGTACCGAAATAACTCATGATCTTGTCCATAGTGAATGTTTCCCTCCAATTGATTTTTTATAAAGTTTATAGATTCTTTATAAATATAGTCTAAAATGGAAGGGGGGAAATGTCAATTTTTGTAGGTAACAAATGTCTTTTGTAATTATAGTAAACAGAGTCGGTCTATTCTGTCTTTGCGTAGCGATACATGATCGAAGGGCGGCCGCCGGTCTGGTAGTCGATGGTACTGACGATCTCTCCGGTATCTGCCATATAATTCATATAGCGGCGAATGGTAATTCGGGACAGATGCACCTGTTCTGCCACCTGTTCACTGGTGTACATAGAATTAAAGTTATCCTTCAGAAATCCGCGGATTAGGTTCAACGTGACGTCATTTAATCCCTTTGCCAGGTGAGAAGAAGTTGATATCGACTGTTCGGAAGCGAGAAAAAGGCGGTCAATATCTTCTTGTTTCATATTACTTTTTACGGTATCCAGAAGCTTCTGTGTCTGCTGAAACTTATCTAAAGCCATCTTGAATCTGGAGTATTCAAAGGGTTTTACCAGGTAGTCGATGATCCCACGGGAGAGCAGTCCGGTCACGATGTCGGCATCATTAGCAGAAGTTACCATGATGACCGAGGGTGATTGTCCCATCCCATGAAGGGCATCGAGAAATTCGCTTCCATTCATCAGAGGCGTATAAAAGTCCAGAATAATCAGATGAACCGAACCGGTTTTTAGATATTCCAGTGCGTCAATGCCACTCTTGAAAATCTTTAAGACCTGAAATTCCGGGTCCACCTCTATATATTGTTTATTGATGGCAGCTACCATCGGGTCATCTTCTATAATAATCACATGGTACATAGAGCCCCTTCCTTTCCTGTAAATGTAATAGTAAAACAGGTTCCTTCCCCATCTTCGGTATCCACCACGATATCCCCGTGATTTTCTTCGACAATTTCATGAATCAGGTAGAGACCGGTTCCCCGGTTCTCGCCCTTGGATGAGCATCCCTTTTCAAAAATATGTTCCATCAATTCCGGCGTGATACCGCTGCCGGTATCTTCGCAGGTGATTACATTACAGTCGGGACGACAGTAGATCCCCAACTTGATTTCTTTGACTTCTGCTTCCTTGCTGCTTAATTCTTCGATGGCATTCTCCAGCAGATTTCCAATTAGGGTAATATACGATTCCATGGGAATCAACAGATCCTTTTCGATACAGCAGCTGTCATGAGTCAGCGTGAGAAGAATGCCCAGTTCTGCGGCATGCATCATCTTTCCAATCAGCAAAGCACAGATTCGGGACACGCGAATGGAATCCGCTGTCTGTCGAATGGCTTCACTGGATACCAGATTGCTGTTTATAATGAAATCAATGGCTTTTTGTGTGGCGCCTGTTTGTAGATACCCCAGTATAATATGCAGTTTATTTAAAAATTCATGATTGACAGAGCGAAGCGTATCCAACATGCAACGGGTGCCTGAAAGTTCATCGGTAACCCTCAGCAGCTCATCCTGTCGAATGTAAAGATCCAGCAGCTCATCCGGGTAGAAGCCCATCAGTGATTTGCGCAGGAAGTGTACAATGGTGCGGGTCAGGATAAAACTGATCAGCAGCATGAAGCCTAAAATGGCAATATGTACCAGAATAATCGTTCTTTGCTGACCGGAGATGTGAGCGGTAAAGACCGATGCCATGACAAATCCAATGATTTCCCCATTAGAACTTTTAATGGAATGAAATGCTCTTCGCTGGCTGCCCTTTGTGCCAAATCCGGTCGTAATATAGGGTTCACTTCCCGAAAGAATCTTGGTCTCGTCTCCATCGACGAAGGATTCACCGGTCTTCTGACGGTCGGTGTGGTAGAAACGCAGGCTGTTTTTGTCGCAGATGACAACGACACTGATATCGGACATGTTGGCACACAAGGAATCCAGATCCTGCTTTGCCAGGGGACTGGGATATCCGGCTTCCAGCATGGAGATGACATCGGGCATGGATGCGATATAGGCAGCGGTTCCACTGATGGAAGTCTCCACATCTCTTCGCTGACGGTTGATATCATAGTATAAAGTGATGCCCAGGGAGAGTAAAATAACCAGAGTGGAAATGAAAAAGAATGAGTAATATAAGTGTTGTTCCAATGATTTCTTGGGTTTTTTGGGGTACATGCCATACCTCCTCTTAAAATATAATTCATAATCCGATACTTCGATTATTATATATAGAAAGAGCGATATAAGCAACCGAATTTCTTTTATAAAATTTTCGGAAAAGCACTTGCTATTTCTGATGGAATTAGTTACAATAGAAGTTAGGTTGATTATTATTTAACAATCGTGAATTTAATAAATTCTTAGGAGGAATGAATCATGGCAGTAAAAGTTGCAATTAATGGTTTTGGTCGTATTGGTCGTCTTGCATTCAGACAGATGTTTGGTGCTGAGGGATACGAGGTAGTGGCGATTAACGATTTAACCAACCCTACTATGTTAGCTCACTTATTAAAGTATGATTCTGCACAGGGCAGATACGAAGGACATACGGTAGAAGCCGGCGAAGATTTTATTACGGTTGATGGAAAAAAGATTATTATTTACGCAAAAGCGAATGCTGCAGAACTTCCTTGGGGAGAAATTGGCGTTGATGTTGTATTAGAATGTACCGGTTTCTATACATCCAAAGCAAAAGCACAGGCACATATCGATGCAGGTGCAAGAAAGGTTGTTATTTCCGCTCCGGCAGGAGATGACCTTCCTACTGTTGTATTTAATGTAAACCATGATATTTTGACAAAAGAAGATACCATTATTTCCGCAGCATCCTGTACGACGAACTGTCTGGCTCCTATGGCTCAGGCACTGAACAAGTATGCTCCGATTCAGTCCGGTATCATGTCTACGATTCACGCATATACAGGCGACCAGATGATTCTGGACGGACCTCAGAGAAAAGGTGATTTAAGAAGAGCAAGAGCCGGCGCGGTGAATATCGTTCCTAACTCTACCGGTGCAGCTAAAGCAATTGGTCTTGTTATTCCCGAACTGAAAGGCAAGTTAATCGGTTCTGCACAGCGTGTTCCGGTTCCGACCGGTTCCACCACGATCTTAGTGGCAGTAGTTAAGGGCAAAGACATCACAAAAGACGGCGTTAACGCTGCTATGAAAGCGGCTGCTACAGAGTCTTTCGGTTATAATACAGATGAGATCGTTTCTTCTGACGTAATCGGTATTCGTTTTGGTTCTTTATTTGATGCTACACAGACGATGGTATCCAAGGTAGATGACGATTCCTATCAGGTACAGGTAGTTTCATGGTATGATAATGAAAACTCCTACACCAGCCAGATGGTTCGTACGATTAAGTACTTCTCAGAATTAGGCTAATATAAAGATGACAGAGAATCGGGAACATAGATTCTAAGATAATACGGGTTCAAAAAGGGTCCGGTCCGTAGGACCGGATTCTTTTTGTGCACCCTCTAAGGATGCACAATCTCACTTTTGAAAGGAGCATAAGGTCTATGCTGAACAAAAAATCAATTGATGATATTCAGGTAAAAGGGAAAAAAGTATTGGTACGTTGTGATTTTAACGTACCGTTAAAAGATGGAGTGATTACAGATGAAAACCGTCTGACGGCCGCTCTTCCTACGATTAAGAAACTGATTGGAGACGGGGGCAGGGTGATTCTGTGTTCCCATCTGGGCAAACCTAAGGGCGAGCCAAAGCCGGAACTTTCTCTGGCACCGGTCGCAGTACGTCTTTCTGCACTTTTAGGACAGGACGTCAAGTTTGCTGCAGACCCTGAAGTCGTGGGACCGAATGCAAGAGCAGCGGTAGCAGCGATGAAAGACGGCGATGTTATCTTGTTGGAGAACACCCGTTATCGAATCGAAGAGACAAAGAATGGCGAAGCGTTCAGTAAAGACTTAGCTTCTCTTTGCGATATCTATGTAGATGACGCATTTGGTACCGCCCACCGGGCACATTGTTCAAATGTTGGTGTTACGCAGTATGTAGATACAGCGGTTGTGGGATATTTGATGCAGAAAGAGATCGATTTCCTGGGCAATGCAGTGGATCATCCGGTTCGTCCTTTTGTGGCTATCTTAGGTGGCGCCAAAGTGGCAGATAAACTGAATGTAATCTCTAACCTGCTGGATAAATGTGACACCTTGATTATCGGTGGCGGTATGGCATTTACCTTCTTAAAAGCACAGGGAAAAGAGATTGGAAAATCTCTGGTAGATGAGGAAAAGTTAGCATATTGTCGTGAGATGGTGGAAAAAGCAGAGAAGCTGGGCAAGAAGTTACTTCTTCCGGTGGATGCTGTCGTAGCAGAGGCTTTCCCGAACCCCATCGATGCCAAAATTGAGGTAAAGAATGTATCCGTTGATGCGATTCCGGCCGATACCATGGGCTTGGATATTGGCAAAGAGACAGCAGCGATGTATGCAGATGCTGTTAAATCCGCGAAGACAGTTGTTTGGAACGGACCGATGGGCGTATTTGAAAACCCGGTTCTGGCACAGGGAACGATAGCGGTAGCCAAGGCTCTGGCTGAGACCGATG
This sequence comes from Clostridium sp., assembly GCA_036634775.1. Lineage (GTDB taxonomy): Bacteria > Bacillota > Clostridia > Lachnospirales > Lachnospiraceae > Otoolea. The sequence goes on along the minus strand of JAVWRQ010000045.1, from coordinate 5,022 downwards.
CAGTTACGATTATCGGTGGCGGTGATTCGGCAGCAGCGGTCAATCAACTGGGCTATGGTGATGATATGACCCACATCTCCACCGGAGGCGGTGCTTCCTTAGAGTTCCTCGAGGGGAAAGAACTTCCGGGCGTGGCAGCAGCGAATGACAGATAAATCATAAAAATTAGATAGAAAAGAGGTTTTAACATGGCAAGAAGGAAGATTATTGCAGGCAACTGGAAGATGAACATGACACCAACCGAAGCAGTTGCACTGGTAAACACATTAAAACCGTTAGTGAAGAACGAAGATGCAGATGTCGTATTCTGTGTTCCGGCGATTGATATTATTCCTGTTGTAGAAGCGACAAAAGGCACTAACATTCAAGTCGGCGCAGAGAATATGTATTTTGAAGAAAAAGGCGCTTATACAGGCGAGATTTCTCCTGCTATGTTAGTGGATGCAGGGGTGAAGTATGTCATCCTCGGACATTCTGAGAGAAGAGAATACTTTGCGGAATCCAACGAAATTGTGAACAAGAAAGTGCTGAAAGCATTTGAACACGACCTGATTCCGATTATCTGCTGTGGTGAATCTCTGACACAGAGAGAACAGGGGATTACGATTGACTGGATTCGTCAGCAGATCAAAGTGGCATTCTTAAGTGTGACCGCTGATCAGGCTAAGATTTCTGTTATCGCTTATGAACCGATCTGGGCTATCGGCACCGGTAAAGTGGCAACTACCGCACAGGCAGAAGAAGTTTGTGCTGCGATTCGTGGATGTATTGGTGAGATTTACGATGAAGATACCGCAGGAGCTATCCGCATCCAGTATGGCGGTTCTGTATCCGCTTCTTCCGCAGCTGAGTTATTTGCTCAGCCGGATATCGATGGCGGACTGGTAGGCGGCGCAGCATTAAAAGCAGATTTTGGAAAGATTGTCTGCTATCAGTAGACACCAGTAGATATCAGTAGATATCAGTAGACATTAGGATTATTTGCATCATTCATATTTGCCGTAGGATATGTTTATCGTATTCTACGGCTTTTTGCATGATCCAATTGGCATTATTCGATTTTTTCTGTATCATCCTGTTTTAATTCATCATATTTCCCCTTGATTAAGTAAATTCCCAGAATGATGATAGCAATGGCTACCACACTCTGTGGGATAGAATTAGCAATAAAGCGGACGAGACGTTCACCCATATCGCTCAAATTCAGTATCGGAAAAATATATCCAAATAGCAGGCGGGAGAAATTGCTCCACAGAACGCTGACACCAAAGAAGATGAGGCATCCGGCCAACAGCTTCCGGTATTTTTGGATTAAGACTTTGTTGGCGGTGAGATCACTCCAATGGATGATGTAATCATCGTCCTGGGCGTAGAATTCATCGTCTGGGAGAGAATTTAAGTTGTTTGTGTGAAAAAAGCTGTAGAACCATACAATTGGTGATAGAAATGCTAAAAAACTGAGATTCAGGAATCCGGAAACGCCTAATAGAACAAAAAATAAGGTCATTAAGCTACTTCCTTGTTTGAAAAAACCCAAATACATCTCCCCGGCTCCCGGAATCAGAGACCACATAAATGACATTAATTTTCCTTTTTTTCTTGTCATGACTAATACCTCCCTATTTTATCGGACCACTGATTCAGTTTTTCTGTAAGTCCATCTATTTTCTCATAATAATTTAAATGTGTTTTAAATGGTTGCTCATAGGGCTGCTCAGCAGCATAACCGATTTTTGCGGTATATAGCTGCTGCTGCTGACGCGAAAAATCGGGAACGATGCTGAGCATCATCAGGGCACAGAGAACAGCACCGCTTACTTTTAAAGTGAAGTAAAAAAATTGCAATTTTTTTGAAATTTGGTTGGAACCCGCTATTAACTGCACACTGGGCTGATGACTTTGTTCTAAAATGGAATCCTTTAGATGTTTTGGTGCTATGATCAGCTCATATTGTTCTATATAATCGGCTAATTCTTCCGATGTAAATTTTAATTTCTGTATCGGTTGTTTCATATTAGCTATTCTCCTTTCCATATAATTTTCGGAGCATTCCCTTTGCCCGATAGATCTGTGTCTGCAGGGTCTTTATATTTTTACCGGTTTTTTCTACAATTTCTCCGATATCCATCTCATAGTAGTAATAATCCAATGCCACTTCTTTATAGGGGGACTTTAATAGACAGCAGCAGTTGTAGAGATTTTGTCTTACTTCTTGTTCCAGATACGTTTCTTCCGTTGAATCGGTGGAAGGAAGAGCGGTAAAATACTCATCTTCGGTGGGGATGGATTTTCTGCCGGCTCTTTTCAAGTGGTCGAGACATTTGTTGGTAGCAATTTTACAGAGCCAGGCTCGTTCATTATTACCATCAAAATAAGCCATATTTTTAAAAGCGGATAAAAAGGTATCTTGGGCCAGATCCTCTGCATCAAAATAATTTCCGGTAAATTTGTAACAAATTGAATATATTAAGTGCTGGTAACGGTCAATCCAGTATTTCAGCTGCTCTTCCGCATTAATAGAATCGCCCCCCTTTTGTATCGGTCTTACTCATATAAACGAGTCAAAGACGTGAATGTATTCAAATGTGATCAAGTATTGCGTAAGTAGGATTCGGTATTGTGTTAAGTATATATGGTTGTAACATAAATAGCCTTGATTTTCAAATAAAACTATACTATAATCTGATATAGATCTAATACAAGTGATAGAAATGATGCAAGCTATAGAAATGATACAAATTCATATAAAAGAAGTGCTGTCCGCGCGGATTATAGATTATGACGTTATTTGTTGTATCTTGCGGGGGTGGATTACGTAAAAAAGCAGGGGGACAAAACCCCTGCTTTTTTACGTAATAGGAAAGTGCTCCTACGATGCAAAGCCGGCACTTTTTCACAAGACAGGGGAAAACTTATGAAAGAAAAAACAAAAAAGAATGAAGTGGTAAAAGATGTAATTTATGATTTAATAGGGGCATTTCTTCAGGCCGTCGGTGTCCATTGCTTTATTGAACCATGTCGAATTGCACCGGGAGGGGCATCCGGTATTGCACTGATTATTAATTATATATCCGGATTTCCGATCGGAATGATGGTATTGCTGCTTAATATACCACTCCTCATCTGTTCTTACCTGCTGTTGGGAAAAGCGATGACTATCAAAACGATGAAAACAGTGGTGATCATGAGCGTAGTGCTGGATGTCTGCGTGGCACCGTATTTTCCGCAGTATCTTGGAGATCGATTGATTTCATCGGCTTTTGGAGGAATTTTCGTAGGCGCGGGACTGGCACTGATTTTCATGAGGAATTCCACCAGCGGTGGCGGGGATATTCTGGCTAAACTGCTGCAGAGAAAACGTCCCTATATGCAGACCGGGTATGCGATTATGCTGATTGACCTGGTGATTATCGGCTGTTCGGTGCTAGTATTTCGAGGAATCGAAGCGGCTCTTTATGGGATTATTTCTATGATGTGTACGACACAGACGATTGATGCCATTCTATATGGTATGAACAAGGGGACGATGGTGACCATCGTGTCACCAAAGAACCGGGAAATAGCAGAAGTGATTATGGAAAAATTGAATCGCGGAGTTACTTTTTACAAAAGTATGGGTGGATTCAGTAAGAAAGATGGTGAGACTTTGATGTGCGTAACCGACCGGAAGCAGTTTTATCTGGTAAAAGAAATCGTGGATGCGATTGACCCCGGAGCCTTTGTTATTGTATCGGAAACCAAAGAGGTCTATGGTGAGGGATTCAGAGTGAGTTAAAATAGGTGGTGTACGAAGAGCATTTCGTGAGTTATAATATAGACAGATCGCAGAAGGAGGTTTTTATATGAAACGTGTATTTTTAGTAGTGCTTGACAGCGTGGGAATCGGTGAAGAACCGGACGCAGCCGAGTACGATGACGTGGGAAGTAATACGATAGAGGCAGCGGCAACGAGTTCTTATTTTTCTATGCCCAATATGCAAAAATTAGGATTGTTTAATATAGATGGCGTGACTTGCCGACCGGCGGCACCTTCTCCTGAGGGAGCGGTAGCCAGGATGCGGGAAGCATCGAAGGGAAAAGACACGACCATCGGTCATTGGGAGATCGCAGGTGTGATTTCAGAGAAACCGCTGCCGACTTTTCCCCATGGATTTCCGCGGAAACTGTTGGATGAATTTGAGAAAGAGACCGGGAGAAAGGTACTTTGTAACCAACCTTATTCCGGAACGGATGTCATCAGAGATTATGGAGCAGAACATCTAAAAACAGGTGCTTTAATCGTATACACTTCCGCGGACAGTGTATTTCAGATTGCAGCCCATGAATCACTGGTGCCAATTGAAGAATTATACCGCTACTGTGAGATTGCCAGAAGACTATGCACCGGTGAGTTTGGTGTAGGACGAATTATAGCCCGTCCGTTTGAAGGTGAATATCCATATAAACGAACCTCCAGGCGTCATGACTACTCACTGGAACCGCCGAAACCGACGATGCTCAATTATATGAAGGATGCCGGGAAAGCGGTTCTGGCCGTGGGGAAGATTAATGACATTTTTGCCGGAAGCGGTATTACCGATATGGTGCGTACGGTGAATAATGAAGATGGAATCGATAAGACACTGGCATATGCCAAACAGGATTTTGATGGAATCTGTTTTACAAATCTGGTGGACTACGATATGCTCTATGGACATAGAAATGATATCGACGGGTATGCCAAGGCATTGACTGCGTTTGACGAGCGTCTGCCGGAACTGCTTTCTATGCTGAAAGATGACGATATTCTGATGATTACGGCCGACCACGGATGTGATCCCAGTACACCGTCCACCGATCACTCCAGAGAATATGTGCCATATGTGATAGCCGGAAAGCACATAAAGCCGGGGGTGAACCTGGGAACCAGAGGAACCTTTGCCGATATCGCAGCTACGATTCTGGATTATCTGGAAGTACAGGGCGATATCGCGGGCGAGAGTGTTTTAAAAGAGATATTGTAACTGTTCAGAGGGGGCATAT
>JAVWRQ010000044.1:0-18627 GCA_036634775.1 Clostridium sp. | reverse complement strand
ATGTACATGGTTATAATCGGCGTAATTGGTGTCTCCCTATCTTCCATTGTCGTCAAATTTTCCGACGCACCTTCCTTGATTACTGCAGCCTACAGGCTTTTTTGGACGGTAAGTCTCATGACGCCTGTCGTTCTGGGACGCAGAGAATTTCGGAAAGAATTATTCTCCGTCAGTAAAAAAACGATTTATCTGTGTGCTCTCAGTGGTATATTTTTAGCATTGCACTTCACCACATGGTTTGAATCTCTCAGTCATACATCGGTAGCCAGTTCTACTGTCATCGTCTGTACCGAGTCCATCTGGGTTGCTTTAGGATATTTCTTCTTAATAAAAGGTAAGATTTCAAGTAAAGCAGTCGTCGGTATCGTCATTACTTTCCTGGGCAGTATCCTGGTTGCCATGTCTGATTATGGCAAAGGAAGTGGACATCTGACCGGTGATGCCCTTGCTCTTTTTGCCGCTGTCACGGTAGCCGGCTATACCCTGCTTGGCGGAATCGTCCGCAAGACTACTTCGACCACCGTCTACACCTATATCGTTTATTGTTTTTGTGCTTTATCACTGGCCATTGCCGCCATATTCACCTCCACTCCTATGTGGGGATATGGAAACCGTTCCATACTGGTCGCATTTTTACTAGCTGTATTCTCTACGCTTCTGGGACACAGTATCTTCAGCTGGTGCCTCAAATACATGTCCCCTGCATTTGTTTCCACATCCAAACTCTGTGAACCGGTAGTGGCATCTCTATTCGCTATGGCACTCTTTGGAGAAATTCCATCTCTTTTACAATGTCTGGGCGGTGCCGTCATCCTAGGTGGCGTCATCTACTATTCAAGGGTCGAACAGCAAAATAAAAATTAACAGTAAAAAGCCATTGAACGGTCTCAATCGACGTGATCAATGGCTTTTTATCTGTTCTATTCTATATTACCTATTCTTCTAATATCATAGAGTATAATCCAGTATTAGGAGGTTTCTATGAATTCTTTCGCATCTGTAACCGGTATTATCACACAAATACAACCTGACCCGGGTGATGGGGCATCTTATGGATGTTCATTAACGGTAACCGTTCAGACCTTTTATCGGGAAATCGTTATATTTTCTTTAAATGGTGATACCTATGTTGTCGATAACGCTTTGCTGCAGGCCGGCAGTCAGGTAACCATCTTCTATGACAAAAATGCACCGGCGCCTCTTATCTATCCGCCTAAGTTCAAAGCCGTTGTAGCTGCTGTATCCAATAATCGGCAGTACTATCTGGGTGAATTCTATAATAGCTTCATCAGCACAGATCAAACAATTCAGATCAATGAAACGACACCTTTGCGTTTTTTCCTACCCAACGGGCAAATCTTCTCCGGTGCAATTATGGGAAAAACCGTTCTTGTGGAATATACATCGGCTTCCAAAAGCATACCTGCTCTTGTCACGTCTTCAAGAATCATCGTATTCTGTTATATATAATTGTTTTGAGCAAAACGATAAGCCGGGTTATGTCATTGAATGGTCATCTATCTAGGCTTATCGTCACCAATAAGCTCCAGCGACCTACCCAGAGGCAGACGAGCCGCCTAACGCCTCCTGTTCGGTCTTGCTTCGGATGGGGTTTACATATGCCCCGCCTGTTACCAGACGGGCGGTAGTCTCTTACACTGCCCTTCCAACCTTACAGCAGCAAGCTGCTGCGGTATATTTCTGTTGCACTTTCCTTAGAGTCGCCTCCACCAGACGTTATCTGGCATCCTGCTCTACGAAGCCCGGACTTTCCTCACCTGCTGCCTTTCGGCATCGCAGCTGCGACCATTTGTCTTACTCAAAACGTAATTCAGTCTAACACACTTTTTACTCTTTGTAAAGCGGTGCGTACATTAAATTCTAAAGCAGCTTCCACCGATAAATTCTCGGATAATCGAGTTGTTGGGAATCTGTTCACTGCTGACTCCCAGAAAATAATCAAAAAATTTCAAAAGTCGTTTTGCTTCCAGATATTCTTTAGATTCTCTGGGGATGCTGAATAAAAGTGGCTCCGCATACTGTTTCAGCACGGCCAGCTCATATAAAAGCGCCGAGTTGAACATGACGTCTGCTTTCTCCTGAAATGGAAAAATATTGTGTTCCTCTCCGTTGCGTACCGAATCCCACATACGAATCGTATCCTGCGCTGAGGCACCTCTGGTTCTGGCATCCCTTACCATGCGGCGAAGCAGTCTTCCGTCTGTCGTTGGGATTCGATTGTGCTCGTCGATATTAAGCTGCGTCAATGCACTTATATAAATACGAAATCGGCTGTCCTCTGGCAGTGAGTAAGATAATTTGTCATTCAGGCAGTGAATGCCCTCAATAACCAGAATATCTTCTTTACCCAAGGTCAGATAATCCCCTTTATACTCCCGCTTTCCATTTATAAAATTAAAATGGGGCAGTTCTACCGTCTTTCCCTCTAAAAGGTCGGTCATATCTTCATTGAACTTCTTAATATCCAGGCATTCCAATGCCTCAAAATCATAGTTTCCACTGGCATCTTTAGGGCTGAATTCACGATTTACGAAATAATCATCTACACTAATCGGATGTGGCATGAGACCAAGGGCACGAAGCTGAATGGAGAGCCTGCGTGAAAATGTAGTTTTTCCCGAAGAGGATGGACCGGCAATCATAACAAACTTTGTATTTTCAGATGTGGAAATCTGCTCGGCAATATCGCCTATTTCCTTTTCCTGAAATGCCTCCTGCATCAGAATCAGCTCATTAATTCTCCCCTGTGCTATGGTTCCATTTAAAGTACCTACATTAAAAACACCCAGACGTTTTCCCCAGTTCTCTGATTCTTTCTGTACTTCAAATAATTTTCTGCGGGGAATAAACGGTGACATTTCTTTGGGATTATCTTTGTCGGGAAGAAGCAATACAAATCCCTCATCATACAACTTCAAATCAAAGAATTTAACATAGCCTGTATGTGGCACCATATATCCAAAAAAATAATCCTCAAAGTTTTCAATATTATAAATATTTACACGGGATGCCCTCCGGTAGTAAAATAATTTTTCCTTATCATACATCTGATGACGATGAAAAAGTTCTATCGCATCCTCGGTATTCTCGCTGCGTTTTTCAATCGGGATTTCAGCTTGAACCAATCGGTACATCTCTTGCTTTACCCGGTCTAATTGTTCCTGTGTCAGAACAAAAGTTCCCTCCGGTTCAATATACAGTCCCTTTCCAATTGTAAAGCACACCGTAAGATTGCTCGTATTTTCCTTACCCACGACATCAAAAAATGCTTTTAGCATGACAAAAAGGGCACTTCTCTGATAAGTCTGAAATCCGGCCTTGTCACGTGCTGTAATAAATTCCACGGTGCAGTCATCTTTGACTTGTTTATTCAGTTCCCGAAGTCGTCCCCCTACTGATACTAAAAGAATATCATCCTCTATCAAGGGCTGATATTCCTGTGCTATCGCAAAGAATGTAGTACCAATTTCATATTCTTTTTTTTCTGTCCCAATCGTTACAATCGCCATACTGTCTCCATTCTATAGAATGCAGTTGGGAAATGCGTCCGCTGCTTTCCTGATTATAATGCTGCCATCTAGTTTTTCACCTAAAAATGTTTCCATGAATTTCATAAAAATATGTTCAATTCCGTAGTGACCGGCATCAATGACTGCCATTCCATTTGCCACAGCATCGATACCGTCATGGTGACCGATATCACCGCTTATATAAACTTCTGCGCCGGAATTCAGAGCTTCTTTCATCGTACTACTGCCCGATCCGGGACAAATCGCCACTTTTTCTATTTGTTTTATGCAATTCACATCTCCATATATCGTCACAAATGGGATATGATAAACTTCTTTTACCCTGTTTGCCAACTCCTGTAAAGTCATCTTGTCTTCCAAGTATCCGTATTTACCGATTCCGTATTCCACTTCATCGGTTCCCATGACCTCCAGAACCTTCTGCTCCTTAAGTTCCAGGCAGTTCGCTGCCAAATCTGCCATGCATCCGGGTGCCGCATCAAAATTAGTATGCATCGCATAACAGGATATATCATGTTGAATTAACTTAATCAGTCGTTTGCCTATAAAATCTCCATCATTTATCTTTTTTATTGGTTTGAAAATCAGCGGATGATGGCTCACAATCATGCCGGCACCCATCTTTATCGCTTCATCTATAACTGAATCAGTGACATCCAGTGCCAGTAAAATCGCCTTTACCTCTTTATCATTTCTTCCGACCAGCAGCCCGGGATTATCCCACTCACAAGCCATCGAAATCGGTGCCAGCTCATTTAGAATTTTGATGACTTCACTGCATCTCATCGTATGCCTCCTCAATAACCTGCAATTTTTCGACCATTTCAGGAAGACGTTTCTCGGCATTTTCCGTGCTCTGTTCCTTTAAGGAATTTACAATACGTGAAATTTTACGTCTTTCTTTTTGCAAAAACTCTTTTAAAATAGGATTTTTTTCAACAATCAGGGATTTTCCATACTCGTAATAACTTTCCTTCTCATAGATCATCGATCCATGGACTGCTTCCATAATCGTGTAGTATTTATACTCTTCCTCTACCATACTCTCGCGCACAATCAGAAAACCGTTTTCTGCCAGGAAATGACGCACCTCCCCTATGTAGGATTGTGGGGACAGTACCCAGTGTTCCACTCCATCCCACACATGACGCCCCTGTTCCATGATCTGCATTAAAAGTTCTCCGCCCAATCCCGCAATAATCACCGTATCGGCTTCATCGGGACGCAGTTCCATCAATCCATCACTGATACGAACCGATATTTTATCATCCAGTCCCCACTCTTTGATATGGGTCTCTGCTCTTTTCAAAGGACCTTTTCGAACATCCATGGCCAGACCCGATATGGCGATATTCTTATGCACAAGGTAAATGGGAATGTAACCGTGATCGGTTCCTATATCTGCAATTCTGCTTCCTTCGTGAACAAATGAAGCAATTGTTTCTAAACGACATGACAATTTCATCTGTAATCTCCGTAATTCATATTAATCTAAATAGTCCTTCAGTTTCTTACTTCGGCTGGGATGTCTCAATTTTCTAAGTGCCTTTGCCTCGATCTGGCGGATTCGTTCTCTGGTTACATTAAATTCTTTCCCCACTTCTTCCAGCGTTCTGGGGCGTCCATCATCCAGACCAAACCGTAGGCGCAGAACCTTCTGTTCCCTCTCGGTCAATGTATCAAGCACTTCCATAAGTTGTTCATGAAGCAGTGTAAACGTTGCGGCATCGATTGGTACCTGCACATGCTCGTCCTGAATAAAATCGCCTAGATGGCTGTCCTCTTCTTCCCCGATTGGAGTTTCCAAAGACACCGGATCCTGCGATATCTTCATGATCTCACGAACCCGTTCCACCGGAATATCCATCTTTTCTGCAATTTCCTCCGGCGATGGCTCACGCCCCAGTTCCTGTAATAATTGTCTGGAGGTTCTCACCAAACGGTTAATCGTCTCCACCATATGCACCGGAATTCGAATGGTTCTGGCCTGATCCGCGATGGAGCGGGTAATCGCCTGTCTAATCCACCATGTGGCATAAGTACTGAACTTAAATCCCTTAGAATAATCATACTTTTCAACTGCTTTGATCAGACCCAGATTGCCTTCCTGAATCAAATCTAAAAACTGCATGCCTCTGCCTACATAGCGTTTGGCAATACTCACTACCAGACGAAGATTCGCCTCTGCCAGACGTTTCTTGGCCGATTCATCCCCCAATTCCATTCGTTTGGCCAGTTCAATCTCCTCTTCAGAAGAAAGAAGAGGTACTTTTCCGATTTCTTTTAGGTACATACGAACCGGATCGTCAATATTAATGCCATCGGGAATCGTAAGTTCATTCTCTTCTACATCAATCTCTTCCTCATCTTCGATATCTTCCTCTATAAAAAGGTCCGGATCGATTTCTTCATCCAATGGCAGTACATCCACCTTATTACTTTCCAAATAATCATAAACGGCGTCCAACTGTTCGGGACTTAATATCTCACCATGGAAAAAATCAAGAATTTCTTTGTTATCTAATACATTTTTCCTACCTTTTGCCAGCTCTAACAGTTTTACAAGCTGTTCATCAAACGTCATTGTATTTTCTTCCATAAGTCTTCCATCCTTCCATAGCTAATACTATCTTCTCCCTAATCTAGCGAAATATGCAAATTCGCCAGTTCAGCCTGTTCCTTGATAATTGTTTGTAATTCAGATAAATCTTTTGCATTTCTGCTTTGAAAATCCAAACTGTTCTTTTTTATCTTAAGAACGGTATCCGCAAATGCTTTCTTTTGTTCGGCATTGCTTAACGATTCTTCCAAACTGGCATTGAAAAGTGCTGCAACTTCCTGCTGGTTCCCTTCATCGTCAATAAAGTGATTCAGGATGGCCGCCGGATTAATGGCACCTTTTTTGTGACTCTCAAAAACCATCTCCGCTGCCTGACGGTAAAGCGGTTTTACAAAATCCACCGGCTCTATAATTCCCTCTATTTTTTTAAACAAATCCGGCTCTTCTATCAACCAGGTAAGGAGAAGACGCTCAGAACGCCGTATCCCCTCTTCTTTGTCCTTTTTCTTTCCCACCGGGCGAGTTGCTGTCGGAGCCTCCACACCGGTTCCGGTACCATAGCGATTCCCCAGCTGATTGACCAGACGTTTTAAATCTTCGTAATTTATGTAATACTCCCGTGACACAGCCCGAATATAATTATCCCGTTCCAATGCTTCGGAAAATTCCAGAAGTTTTCTGGCGGTCTTATTATAAAAAGCGGTCTGCTGTTCCGGATCATCCATATGGTAATTAGCTTTTAATACATCGATTTCATAAAGGAAACTGTTTCTGGACTCGGCAATTCTCTTTTTAAATTCATCCGCGCCCAAATTTTTTATAAATTCATCCGGATCCTTATACGGTTTCATATTCAGCACTTTTGCGGAAATACCGGCCGCTTTTAGAATCGGAATGGCACGAAGTGCTGCTTTGATCCCGGCTCCATCGCTGTCATAAGTCAGAATCACCTGCTCGGTATACCGTTTCATCAATGCTGCATGCTGTTCTGTAAATGCCGTTCCCAAGGACGCCACCGCATTGACAAATCCGGCTTGGTGCAGGGCAATGACATCCATATAGCCTTCACAGAGAATCAAATATGGCTGTCTGGCGGTTCTGGCGAAGTTAAGCCCATATAGATTGCGGCTCTTGTCAAATAGGCGCGTCTCCGGCGAGTTAAGGTATTTGGGTTCGCCCTCTCCCATCACGCGGCCGCCGAATCCGATGACCCGGTTGTTCACATCCATAATCGGAAACATCACTCGATTCCAGAAACGATCTCTGGATCCACGTTCTTCTATATGAACCAGTCCCGTATCTTTTAATATCTCATCCGCATATCCCTTGGATTTAAGAAAACGATATAGATCGTCACCGGTTTTATCTGCATATCCCAGACCAAAATGTTGAATCGTATCATCCGTCAATTTTCTGTCGGTCAGATAGCGATATCCCTGCTGTCCTTGCGGCTGCTTCAATCGGTAGTTAAAATAAGTGGCCGCTTGTTTATTAATCTCTAAAAGAGCGGCTCTTAAATCTGCCTGTGCCTTAGCCTCTTTGGAATATTCCATCTTAGGGAGCTGCACGCCCGAACGATCCGCCAGCATCTCTACCGCTTCTCTAAAGGAGTAGTTTTCATATTCCATAATAAAAGTAAATACATTACCGCTGACGCCGCATCCAAAGCAATGGTACATCTGCTTCTGCGGTGCCACGGAAAAAGACGGGGATTTTTCATGGTGGAACGGACATAACCCAAAATAACTGCTGCCCTTTTTTTGAAGCCTTACATAACCGGAAATAATATCCACAATGTCGCTTCTTGTTCTAACTTCTTCTATCACGTCTTCCGGGTAATACATGAAAACCTCCTATTTCTATCTATCATCTGCATCTTAAAGAACCTTCCATGACTTAGGTACAAAGATCTCATTAAAACGATCAATCGCATAAATATCTGTCATACCTGCAATATAGTCGCATACGACCCGTTCTTCTTTCTCTTTTCGCTTATCCATCGTCTCCAGATATTCTTCCGGCAGTTCATTGACATGTGCCATATAATACTCATAGAGTGCTACAATGAGCTGCTGTGCTTTTCCCTCTTCGGATTTAGCGATCTTATTCTTATATACATGTTCAAACATCCACTTGCGCAGACCGTGCATGGCCATTTCCATATCATGGGACATAATAATCTCCGGTTTGTCATAGCTTTGATAGATAAGGTCATGAATCAGCGTATTGAGCCGTTCCCTTACACTTGTTCCTAAAATATCTGTATATTCCAATGGAAGATCTTCTTCTTGAAAAATCTTCGCACGAATAGCATCATCTATATCATGATTAATATATGCAATTTTGTCTGACAGCCGCACGATATCACCTTCTAGAGTAGATGGGTGACCGGACGTTCTGTGGTTTAAGATTCCATCCCGGACTTCCCAGGTAAGATTGAGACCTTCCCCTTTTTTCTCCAACACCTCCACAACGCGAATGCTTTGCTTATAGTGAGCAAAGCCGTCAGAACAGAGCTTGTTCAGGATATCCTCTCCCGAATGTCCAAAGGGCGTATGCCCCAAATCATGCCCTAGTGCAATGGCCTCTGTCAGTGATTCATTGAGTTTTAGAGCCTTTGCTATCGTTCTGGCTATCTGGGATACTTCTAACGTATGGGTCAGTCTGGTTCGGTAGTGGTCTCCTTCCGGTGCCAGAAATACCTGTGTCTTATGTTTCATCCTTCGAAATGCTTTGCAGTGCAGGATGCGATCCCGATCTCTCTGGTATTCCGGACGGATGTCACATAGCGGCTCTATTCTGTCTCTTCCCCGTGTATCCTTACTCAAAGAAGCATACGGACTTAAATATTCACTCTCCCATGCTTCTGTTGTTTCTCTGATATTCATATAGCCCACCACCCTTATTCAGAACAATTGCTACAATAGTTTCGAAAGTTTCTCCATTATTGGGCAATTATAGCATATTTTCGAACTTTTTAATACCCCTATTTTATCCTCTGTTTTATACTGATTCTACGGGAAACTGCGTGCCAGGCACAATGTTCCAAATCCCAGTTTTGGATTTGGATAATCAGTTTCTCCGGGCAGCGGCTGTGCGCCCCGTATCAGATAAGCTTTCACTTTTTCACCGTACAAAAACGGATCGTTGCCCACTATGATTCCCCATTCCATCATCAGTGCCGCACTGCCCGTAACAAAGGGCACCGCAAATGAAGTTCCCGTCACCGCTTCATATCCACCGCCCACCGCCGATGTGATAATATTGACACCGGGTGCAGACAAATCTGGTTTCACCGATCCGCCCCGGCGCGTATAACCCCTTCCGGAAAAATCGGCATAAGAAAAAGAAATGTCGTCATAGGCCGCCACCGTAATGACATTGGCTGCGGTCGAGGGAATGGTAAGTGTCTTATCCGGAACCGGATTCAAAAATCGGGTAGCGCGGTTCAGTATACCGGCCGATGGCAGCCAGAAGTCATATTGTCCCGTCACGATTTTTTTAGGCACTAATCTGATTTTCCAAATTCCACTTTCTATGTAATTACCTTTGGGAATAAAATCCATATAAATTTCCTGTGCACTGCTATAGGGACTTGGTTCCCCATAATAAAGCAGCAAAGTCGTATCTTTAAACCGAATCCGCTGCGGACCCAAACGACTGCTGATCGGGCCTACCGATATTCCTCTCGGGCTTATAATCCATACATCAAACATATCTTCATAGAATTTCCATAGCTGTACGCCAAATCCGGTTTCATAGGGCGCCACCGAAAGCTCTATATCTACTGCATTTCCCATCTTAAGATATCCCGAAGTGTGGCCTCTCTGACTCCCTTCGTTACCGGTTCCCACCGCTACGGTTGTTTTCCCGTAATTCGATATATCATTGATAAATGTCTCCAAAAGACCGGTGCCATCATGTGAACCATAGGTATTGCCAAAGCTCAGATTAATGGCTATAGGCATCTTGTATTTAATGGCGCCCGTAACCGCAAAATCCATGGCCCGCATCAGCTCCGTGGTACGTGGAAATGAATCGCGTCCCGGGGTTCCTAATTTGACCGCAAAAATCGGGCTTTCGTAGGCTACGCCCCTATAGATTCCTCCATTTGCCAACCCATTTCCCACCGCAATCCCCGCTACCGCTGTCCCATGGCCACTCAAATCTCTGGAGGGAACCAATTGATAGGCCGCATCCCGGCTGCCGCTTTTTAACGCAGCATTAATTTGTTCTTCCGAATACACCTGATCTTTGTCCTGATCCCACAACTGCAAAATCCGGGTACTGCCATCTGCATTTCGAAAGTCTTTATGAAAATAGTCAATTCCGGAATCAATAATTGCTACGATGATTCCTTTGCCACTCAGTGCCTTATTTTCCCCTTGCACCGGATTAATACAAGAGACACTTTTTCCGACATTGACAGAAAAATAGAGCCTCTTAGGTTTTTCAATGTACTCAATCTGTGAAAAACCGGTAAGAGCCTCTATCTGTGATTCCGGAACCGTCAAAATTGCATATTCATTAGACAATTCTACTACCTTGATTTGGGGCAGCAGCGTCGTTATCTCGCCTAAATCTCCGTTGTATTTTACAATCAATTCCCATGTTTTTTCTTCACGGTCATATCCGACTCGCAGTGCTTCGGATTTTTCCCGTTCTTCTTCTGTCGCATCAAGTGCCAAATTCAAAAGATTTTCTATTTTTTGATTGTTCATATTCACGCCTGTTCTTTCCGGATTACAACTATATGTATATGCGGAAAAAAGATGAAATATGACAAAACAGAACCCTTTTGATGATTTATTTTAAAAATCCGTTTACAATCTGTGTCTCTGCCTCTGATTCGGTCAATCCCAGTGTCATCAGCTTTATAATCTGCTCTCCGGCAATCTTTCCAATCGCTGCTTCGTGAACCAGAGCGGCATCCGGATCATTCGCCGTAAGCTCGGGAACAGCCTGAATCTTTGCATGATCCATGATGATTGCATCACACTCGGTATGACCGGCGCAGCGGCTGTTGCCGTTAATGACGGAAATAAACTTCTGATGAGATTCTTCTCTTGCCACAGAGCGGGACATCACATTCGCACTGGCGTCCTCACCGTTTAAGCTGACGACGATCTTGCTCTCTGCATCCTGACATCCGTGGGTCAAAAGTCGTTCTTTAATCACGATCTTTGCCCCGGCAGCCAATTCGGCTGTCGTATTGCGCTTTGTCGAATCCACTCCTTTGAGCTGGGTCATCTCCATCTCCATATAGCTCTTCTCATCCATCGTCACTTCGGTCGCCGGATTCATGATTCGCTGTCCACGGCCATCGCCCTCGCCATAGTGCTTCTCTACATATCTGACCTTTGCATTTTTACCCACAAAGAAACGATGAATTCCGCTATGCTCCGAAGTCTCATCTCCTCCGTTGTGAATTCCACATCCGGCAATAATCGTCACATCTGCATCTTCACCAATAAAAAAGTCATTATAAACCAACTCTTTTAAGCCGCTCTGACTCATCACGACCGGAATATGGACACTCTCGTTCTTTGTCCCCGGTTTAATTCGAATATCAATACCGGATTTATCTTCTTTTGTCGTAATATCTATATTCGTCGTTGTATGTCTTCCTGCCATCTGACCGTTGGCACGGATGTTATAAGCTCCGGCCGGAACTCCATGCAAATCGGCTATTTCCTCTAAAAGCACTCGTTGAATCTCATCCATTATTCAGCCCTCCTATAGGCACCGCAGGCCTCAACCGCTGCCGACGTTCCTATGATCTCAGGAAGTATATCTTCCCGCTTTCCTTCTTTTGTAATACGGCCACCGCTGATTACTACGATGCGGTCGGCAATATTTAAGATTCTCTCCTGATGGGAAATAATCATAATGGATCCTTTGGTATTTTTCCTCATTCGTTCAAATACCTGAATCAGTTTTTGAAAGCTCCACAAGTCAATCCCTGCCTCCGGTTCATCAAACACAGAGAGCCTGGATGCCCTTGCCAGAACGGTGGCAATCTCGATTCGTTTTAATTCTCCACCGGACAGGCTGGCGTTTACCTCGCGGTTAATATAGTCATTAGCACAAAGCCCCACTTCCGATAGATATCGGCAGGCATCCGCAGAAGATAGATTCTCCTTGACTGCCAAACGAATCAAATCCAGTACCTGCACCCCTTTAAAACGCACCGGTTGTTGAAATGCAAAACTGATTCCCATATTCGCACGCTCGGTAATGCTTACATCCGTAATGTCTTTATCGTCAAAAAAGATTCTACCGCCGGTCGGCTTTTCAATACCGGCAATAATCTTTGCCAAAGTGGATTTACCGCCACCATTTGGACCGGTCACAACGACAAATTCATCGTCATTTATAGTTAAATTGAGATTGTGGATAATTCCTTTATTCCCTGTATCTTCCTGAACCTCAAAAGAAATATTCTCTAGTTTCAGCATACTAGTCCTCCTTCGTTCCTGATAACATTTTATCACTGTAGTATTATATACCACTTTCCTAATATTTACTATACCGGAAGGGATTTTTATGTAATAGGAACTCCTATTACATAAAAAAGCTTCAATACCGGTCAAAGTATCGAAGCTTCTATATTCGTGCAGAAAAAGGGACTTGAACCCTCACAGTATTGCTACCACACGGACCTGAACCGTGCGCGTCTGCCAATTCCGCCATTTCTGCCTAGTGCGGGAAATGGGACTTGAACCCACACGAGCATACACCCACAAGATCCTTAGTCTTGCCTGTCTGCCAATTCCAGCACTCCCGCGACTACTGTTCGTCGGTGCTTCACACACCAACGAGAGGTAGTATATCATAAATTTCGATTCATGGCAACCTCTTTTTTTGTTTTTTATTGCATTTTTTCTTGTCTGTTTTTTATTGCCATTCCGGCTTCACGAATTAGTTCTTTTGTATCTACCGGTTTTGCCAAATGCCCGTTCATACCGCTTTCAATGGATTTTTTCATATCCTCGTCAAATGCATTTGCCGTCATAGCGATAATCGGCACCGTCTGCGCATCGTTCCGATTCAAATGTCGTATCGTCCTGGTCGCTTCTAATCCATCCATAACCGGCATGCGAATGTCCATCAAAATCAAATCATAGTAATCCGGCTCACTGGACTCGAATTTCTCCACGCACACCAGTCCGTTCTCTGCTGTATCCACCTTAAATCCATACATCTCAAGAAGCGTTTTGGCTATTTCTGTATTTAGTTCATTATCCTCTGCTAATAAAATGGTGTGTCCCGTGAAGTTATATGTTTCTATGTTACTTTCATTCTTGGTGAGATGCGGTTCTACTGTTTTTAACCTTATTACAAAATGGAAACAGCTGCCTACTCCCTCTTCGCTCTCTAGAAGAATATCTCCCCCCATCATGTGAATCAGACGACTGCTAATAGAAAGTCCCAGTCCGGTTCCACCATAAGAGGTAGCCGTCGTGTTTTCTGCCTGCTCAAATGCATTGAAAATTCGATCTCTGTTTTCTTCACTTATTCCAATTCCCGTATCGATTACAGCAAAATAAACTTCTGATATTTTTTGGTGAGTTTTCGAATTCAAAAAGGTTTTTTCACGGACAACAAATGTGATAGTGCCCTCCGCTGCTGTAAACTTTACGGCATTCCCCATCAGGTTAATAATAACCTGCTTTAATCTCATAAAGTCAGCCTGAACCCACCGATTGCTCAGGTTGAACTCCTGTACATAGTTAATATGTTTTTCCAACATCTGAGGTTTCATTAAATCATCAATTTCATCCAGAGCTTGCTTTAAATCGCCCTCGCTTAATGACAATTTCATCTTTCCACTCTCGATTTTAGACATATCCAAAATATCATTAATAAGCCCCAGAAGATACTTAGAGGACTGTTCAATCTTATGCAGATACCCTTCCAATAGATTTGGTTCCCCTTTGTTTTCCAGTGCGATTGCAGTCATACCAATAATTGCATTCATAGGCGTCCTGATCTCATGGGACATCCTGGAGAGGAAATCGCTCTTGGCTCTACTGGCCAAATCATACTTTTCTTTGTTGACATTCGTCTCTATAATTTTAACTGTTTCCTGAATATCCCTGCATTCTTCTTCATTCCAAAATTTATACTTGGAATTGCGAATAAAGGAAACTGTCCCAACCAGCTTTCGATCGTCATACATCGGAATGCACAGTCCGGGGAACTCCCCGGTGATATGAAAGAGTGCTTTTTCACTTAATGTAAGTGGCGCCGTATCATTAAAATATATTGCTCCACTTGTAAAGCGTTCTGTACAGTCATAAATTTCTTCTTCTGTAAAATGATAAATTCTTGAATTAGAATTTGCCCCGTCCGCCGCATGCCATTGTCCTGTAATTCCGGAGGCATTAAAATCCAATCGAATCTCCGTCATGATAATATCATTTGCCTTGTAAATACTTCCTATCTTAGCGAAGAGTATGGAAATAATCGGAGCGACACGACCGCCTCGTTCAAATAACTTAAATGCTTTTGTAACGATATTCAAAGATTGTATATTGCCACTGCTAGCGATTTCATTATAGCTGCGCTTTTCACCGCCTTCTAACAGCAAGTCTTCTTCTGCTATATCGGTTGCAAATGTCAAGATTCCCACCTGTTTTTTCTTGCAGTAAAGCATAGCAGAACACAGTTCATTCGTCACCGTTTCAAATTCCTCATCTTTATTAGATAGCCACATAGCAATTGCAGTAATGGATATCTCAAAATCATCATTTTTAAAAAGTCGGCTTATCATATTATAAAAACGTGTAAAAAATTCCTCGACCTCACTGCGTCTGAACTTTCTCATCCAAAGTAGGATTTCATCACCACCTACGCGAACTGCCATCAGACGTTTCTCACCTTTTTCAAATTCGGACTTCAGTTTCAAAATAAAACTGCCTATTTCTTCTAATATTGCATCACCAAATTCAATCCCAAACTGTTCATTGAGTTCTTTGAACTTGTCGAAATCCATCAGTACCAAATATCCTTCTCTGCCCATCCCAACTTCGGCTTTTATGATCTTTTGCCCAATCTCGTCACGATAGAGTCCGGTGACCGGATCGATACGAATCGCCTTGCTCTCTATCTGTTCTTTTACTTTTTGATCATTGATATTGCGAATGCTCCCTATCGCTTTGATTTTTTCACCGGAAGCATCGTAGATTGTCTTACCTGACATCTCCATCCACTGCCATCCGCGCTCCTGGGCATCAACACGAAACTGAATTTTAAATTTATCGTCTAAATGAGTAAATACACGATTGAGGGACTGGCGGTCAATATCATAAAGTTTCTTACTCTGCTCCATACTCTTTAATACTTGTACTTTGTGCTCTGCGATTCTCTGATTTGTAGATAAATTCAATATATCCATCGTATCGTCTATAATATTATACGTATAAATCGTATCGGTACTACTTTGAAGTGCTAGAAAATAACGTTCTTTTTCTTCTGCAGCAGCGTATTCCGCCTGTTTTTGTTTCTCAGTCAAATCATAAACAGCATCATATAAATTATCAATTTCTGCGATGTCTGTTCTTTTATAATTTTTCACTGTGTTTTTTCTGACATTTCGTATCCAATTTGCTAATTCACTAATTGGCTTTGTCAAATGGCTCATCAAAATATAAATACAGATGAACCCAAGTAATAAAGAAAGGAATACAACTAAGAACACATTCCACATGGTATGATTTCCAATGCCAAACAGACCGGTTTTATCTTGAATGCCGATTAATGCCCAACTGTTATTTTCGAATGGCGTATTAGAATTATACATGGAAACCGGTGTAATATTCCCATAAAATGAGTTGTTCGTATCGTCAATTCCTTCTATTCTATATAAAGATGCGTATTTTGTCGCTGTTAATGAAAGGGGGGTGTGGATGTCCATATTTCGCCCAATGACCGCTTCACTTGTGTAAAATGGCATAAGTGTTCCATCGGTCTGATATTCCGCCAACATATAACCACTTTGTTTTCCGGAGTTTAGTTCCTTCTTTGGGAGTAGTTCCTCCAATGCAGACAGAGAAACTTCGATTCCCAGTACACCATAAACCTGTCCACGATCGGTTACTAATGGCATCGAATAGGTAATCATACGATACCCGTCATGTTCTTGATTGCCCTCCATGCATGATAATTTACCCCAATAGCCTAAATCCTGCGCTTTAGCCTCTGAATTGTCCAGAGCTGCACGATATGGTTTATAGAAAAAATCATCATCCGGAAGCATGCCTTCTTTTTGGAAATTGAATTTTGAAGTCCAAAAAGAATCAAAAGGGATATTCGATTGATGTGAAAATTTAAAGTTTCCTCTCTCCATCAGTAAATCGGAATAATCGTTGGGATTTGCATAGGCATCAGAATCTCGAAAATAAATTCCACTGCACTTTCCGCCATCTTCCTGTATCCCATCTGCCAAAATCATATAAACGCCATTGACACCATTCCGTCTGAGCATGGTAAGGCAAGGAACCAGCATTTGATTAAGCAGTTCCTGCGCCACCTCTTTATCTGTAAAATCTTCTTCTTTTAATCCTTTTTCTTCTAGGATTGTTTCCAGGCAGACGTTCGAAGTTTGGCTCTCCCTCATGATATCGGACCATCTGTGAATCATATTATTATTTAAAATTAAATTTCTGTTTTTTACGATCTGCCCCATAATTCCCACAGAATAATCATTCAGATGTTGAATCGTGCCTCCTAGCCACAGTGTTCCATACGCTGCTGCTGCTTGCAATAGCAGCACGATCGCCAACGGAATCAGAAACATACGAAGTATTGTTTTCTTCTTTGTTTTTCGCATCCGGCCACTTACTTTCATATTGGATTACTCTCTACTTGTCTTTTGTTGCGCAAGCTTCCAGTTCTACTTTGATTTCTTTAAACCAAGTATCAAATGCCTCATCTGAAATATAGTCTTTCACTGCATCTTCCAAAGTTGTTCCCGCCTCCAGAAGTGCCAGAATCTGCTCACGATCCGCCTTTACTTTATCCTGCAAACTATATTCTAAGACCTTTCTCGCAGCCGCACCTCCGTCAAATGCCTTATTGGTATATAGCTTGTCTTTGCTCACCATCTCATAAGCGGTCAACAATGTACTGTATTCTTTATCCTGAATTTGGAGAGATTTTGACTTAATAACACTGTCTAAGACCTCTTTCCTGTTTGCATCCTTTTTAACCGGAACGTAACAGGAGGTACATCCAAATTCCGTATTCTGTTCATTTTGTGTAAACCACTTTAAAAATTCTACGGATGCATATTCTTCTTCTTTTGTCTTTTTAGTTACGACCATACCGGCTCCCTGTTGGATAATGTAAGCTTCTCCACCTTTCAGCTTGGGGGCCGGAAGTATCATACACTCGATTGGAAGGATCATATCATTCATCTCGATCTGAGCCGGAAAATAACTGGCAGATGCAGTAGAACCCGTGTAAGCAATTATTTCTCCGATTTTCAGGTCATCCGAGCGAAAACGGCCAAAGGAACCAAAATATCCCTTTACAGAAGGTTTGTAGTAGTCATCCCAAATCTCCTTAAATGTATCACGATCTATATTCAATGTCACTTTTTGATTCTCTACCTGAAACAGTTCAATTCCACGCTGCATCGAACTGATAATAAAAAGGTTGGCCATGGCATCACGTCCATAAAATGCTTTCCCGTCGTTCAATACATTCGGTGTCTTTGCATCGGTCCAATTATAGTATTGCTCTGCAATCTGTGCTACACCCTCTGTTGTTTCCAGATTTTCTTGTTTTGCACCTGTTTCTGCTGAAAACTCTTCCCATGCTGTTTTATTCATCATAAATACTTCGGTGGATTTTGCAATCGGGAAAATCTTGAGTTCTCCATTGGAACCAATTCTTCCCTCTTCTATGTAAGAATCTACATATTCAGACTGTTCTTCGTCCGTAAAGTAAGGGGATAAATCTGCCAAAGCTCCGGCCTTCTCTATCTGAAAAGCGGTATCTGCATAAGATGAAAATATATTAGGCATCTCTTCACTGCCTACTTTCTTCTGGCTGGCATTCATCACGGCAGATTCCAGTTCACCTACATCACCTTTGCTGTGACTCTCCACATAAATCCCTTGTTCTTTTCCCTCTGTTTCATTAAATTCAGATACCAAGGCATCAAAAGCTGCTTTTTGTGTTCCGTTATAATAATGCCATATCGTAAGTTCTACCGGTTTATTCTTATCTAATACTATCGCCGAAGTATTTGTATCCTTTGAACACCCACTCATCAGAATACTCCCCGCTAAAAGTGTAAGTAATAGAATCTTTTTCATGCCTGCTCCCCCTTATTTTAACTTTTTCATAATTCGTCTGTCAATTGGTCGATTGTTCAGAGTGCATTCTCACTAAGCTCGTGTAAAACCTCGCTAAGTGTTCATAGTGCATCATGTTCACTAAGTTCGTGTAAAACCTCACTAAGTGTACAGATGTGCATTCTCACTAAGCTCGTGTAAAACCTCGCTA
>JAVWRQ010000043.1:0-18945 GCA_036634775.1 Clostridium sp. | reverse complement strand
TCACGAGCTTAGTGAGAATGCACATCTGAACACTTAGTGAGGTACTTCACGAACTTAGTGTGCACGATGCACTATGAACACTTAGCGAGGTATCTCACGAGCTTAGTGAGAATGATGTACTATGAACATTATATATTTCAACAGACAGAAAGGGGAGCGGCAATATGATGTGTGATAAGAAAGTCGGTTTTATTGGTTTTGGAAATGCCGGTCAGGCGATGGCAAAAGGAATGATTTATAAGGAAGCGGTGCTTCCGGAACAGATACTGGCCTGCGCAAGAGACTGGGATAAATTATGTGCAGTGACCGATCAGATGGGTGTCCAGCCATGTAAAACTTCACAGGAAGTAGTAGAGAATGCAGACATTATTATTCTGGCAGTAAAACCGGATATTATCGAGAATGTCTTAGTTCCCATTCGAGAGATATTACGAAAAAAGATTGTTGTTTCCGTGGCTGTTGGTTATTCTTTTAAGATGTTTGAGAATATTTTACTGCCGGGAACCCATCATCTGAGCATTATGCCCAACACCCCGGTAGAAGTGGGAGAGGGAATTATCATCTGCGAGGGCAGACATTCCCTGACGGATGCAGAATTTTCCGAGGTTGACGAACTGTTTTCACAGATTGCGTTGGTAGAGGTAGTAGACTCGAAGCTGTTGTCGATTTCCGGTGCGATCTGCGGCTGTGGTCCGGCTTTTGTCAGCGTTTTTATAGAGGCACTGTCTGATGCGGCGGTCAAACACGGACTGCCTAGAAGTTTATCCTATCGCTTGGCCAGTCAGCTTCTTGCCGGTACCGGGAAACTTCAATTGGAGACCGGAGTCCATCCGGGCGTGATGAAAGACGCAGTTTGCTCTCCGGGTGGTACGACGATTATCGGTATCGCCACACTGGAGCGCAAGGGATTTCGATCGGCGGTCATCGATGCCGTGGATTCAATCGAGAAAGAATACTAAATTATAAGACGGTTAATCATGAGAATATTAAAAATAGAAACTGTAGTACAGATGATTTCTCCCCAAAGTGAGATTTTCATCTGCACTACAGTTTTTTTCTATATGTGAAAATAAAAACAAACCTTACCAAACAGAACCTATGATATTCCACATTACTTATTCTTATATGACAACATTCCACTATGTGAAATATTACAAACAAATCACGATAACAAAAAATACTTTTCAACGTTTTGTATAATTAAAACAGATAAAAACCAACAGAAAAAATTTTATCACTAAATTTTATACAATTATATTGAAAAAATCTTGCTAAAATTTCACGTATGTGATATAATTCATACAAATGTAAGATATTTTTCAAATATGAAAAAATCTTACCATGCCAGCGCGCGGCAAAAAAAATTAAGAGGGGGTAATTTGAATATGCTTGAAGGACTAAACTCAGTAGTTGGTTTTATGAATGGTTGGATTTGGAGCATCGGAATGTTAGTTCTGATCGTGGGCAGTGGTTTTTACCTGACGATACGATTGGGCGGATTTCAGTTTGTACATTTTAAGGATATGTGGAGTCGTATTATTGATAAGACAGATTCTGCATCAGGTATTTCTTCATTCGCGTCATTCTGTACTACGATGGCGATGCGTGTTGGTACCGGTAACGTGGCAGGTGTTGCCGTTGCGATTTATATGGGTGGTCCGGGTGCACTTTTCTGGATGATCATCGCCGGTATGTCCAACTCAGCTGTATGCTTTTCCGAGTGTGCACTTGCTGTTCTTTACAAGACTCGTATTGATGGTCAGTACCGTGGTGGCGGTTCTTACTGTGCAGAGAGAGGTCTTGGCTGGAAGAAGTATGGTGCATTTATGGCGATCGTTCTGATGATCGGTACATCCGTATTTATGCCTGCAGCAGCTACATTTACTATTTGTGATGGTTTCCAGAACGCTCTGAATATCCCTATGTGGGTCAGCGCTCTTGCAATCGCTGTTATCATGGGTATTGTAGTAATTGGTGGCGTTAAACGAATCAGTGCGGTTGCATCTTTAATCGTTCCGTTCATGGTAACGATTTATCTGATCGCAACACTTATTATTGTAGTTATGAATATCGGAGAAGTTCCGGCTATGCTTTACAATGTGGTTACATCCGCATTTGGTGCTAACGCAATGTTTGGTGGAACAATCGGTATTGCAATTCAACAGGGTGTTAAAAGAGGTACTTTCTCAAGTGCTTCCGGTATGGGCGAAGCTTCCCCGACCGCAGCAGCAGCAGAGACCAGCCATCCTATTAAACAGGGTATGGCTAACGCAGCCGGTGTATGGCTGGATACCGTTATTGTTTGTACAGCATCAGGTCTTATGATTCTTCTTACTGATTGTTTCCATACTTCAGCCGGTTACGTTGGTGCCGGTGCAGCTGAACTGCCAACATTAGCAGCAGCTGGAACAAATGGAGTTATCTTTGTGCAGTTAGCATGCCGTACCGTTATGGGCGCAATTGCACCTACATTTATTGCTATTATGCTTGCCCTGTTCTCATTTACATGTCTGATCAGCTATTACTATGAAGCAGAGACTGCAGCTATGTATCTGTTCCAGGGTGAAGCCAAAGCAAAAGCACGTAAAACAGTTACTTGGATTATGCGTATTGGTATGCCGATCCTTATCTTCATCTGGGGTAATATTGAGTCCGGTCTTGCTTGGAACCTTTCTGACCTTGCACTTGGCGGATGTACTTGGATTAACATGCTTGTAGTACTTGCTCTGTCTCCAAAGGTAATTGCTTTGTACAAAGACTATGAAGAGCAAATGAAAGCAAAGAAAGACCCATATTACAATCCGGATAAACTTTGCTGGAAGGGCGTAGACGTAGAGATGTGGAAAGATATCAATAAAAAACGCATTGAAGCAGATAAGTAAGTTAGTTACATAAAATGAAACGTATGAAATTTGAAAAAAGGCTGCCCACGATCGGCAGCCTTTTTTTATTGCTTTTTAAATGGTATTTTGTTAGAATAGAGCAAGACAAATGATAGGAGGCAAAGGATGGGAAAAAGCAGGAAAAAACAGCCGGGCGAATCCTTGTCCGATAAAGAACTTCGCAGATATGTAATATTTCTTATGATTTTTTGTGTCATTCTTGTTTTAATTGCAGTGATCATATTTTCCGATAAAAAGAAAACCCATGAAGTGGAGACCATTAATACCATTTCGATTTCATCGGTATCGGAGAGTCAGACGCATATACCGATTATTGAACCTGATACAAAAGAATATATTCAGGATTTTGGCAGTAGTATTTTGAAACAGGATGCGATACCGGAGATTAACCAATTGATGGAGCAGTATTTTCTTTCCACTTCAGACTGTGATATGGAGACATTTATGCACCTTTTTACATCGGAGGATACCGCCCAGACTGAGAAGTTTAAAGCTCGTTTTGAAAAAGAACGAGAGTATATTGAAAGCTACCAGAACATCTCCTGTTACACAGCACCGGGCATGGATGATGATACCT
Organism: Clostridium sp.; assembly: GCA_036634775.1. Taxonomy (GTDB): domain Bacteria; phylum Bacillota; class Clostridia; order Lachnospirales; family Lachnospiraceae; genus Otoolea. The sequence goes on along the minus strand of JAVWRQ010000043.1, from coordinate 15,465 downwards.
ATGTGGTCTATGTGTATTATGATACAAAATTCGTTGGGGTGGACACGCTTGGGCCGGCACTTGTTCAGGTCTATGCAGTCAAATGCGCCGATGGCCAGTATCGAATCTATGATCAAGAGATATCTACGGAACTGGAAGATTTTCTGATGCAGGTCTCTAAAAATGAAGATGTGCGTCTATTAGTATCGCAGGTAGACCGGAAGATGGCAGAGGCCATGGAGGCAGATGCTGAATTGAAGGCGAGAATATCCTATTTAGCAGAAGGTCCGGAGTATATGCAGGAGGAAACACCGGTTCAAACACAGGCTCAATCAGCAGAATCCGCAGAATCAGTAGAATCAGTAGAATAAATAAGAAAATTGAGATATAAAGATAGACTACGATAAAGGAAGGCATACAAGATGAATGTAAAAGATTTTAATTATGATTTGCCACAGGAGTTAATTGCGCAGGATCCGCTGGAGGACAGAGCTTCCTCCCGATTACTGGTATTGGATAAAGCGACAGGAGCGATTGAGCATAAGGTATTTCGGGATATTCTTTCGTATTTGAGAACCGGTGACTGTCTGGTTATTAATGACACAAAAGTGATTCCGGCCAGACTGATGGGAAGCAAAGAAGGAACGGATGCCAAGATAGAGGTACTTTTGTTAAAAAGAAAAGAAGATGATATCTGGGAAACACTTGTGAAACCGGGCAAGAAAGCAAAAGTGGGAACGGTTATTAACTTTGGCGACGGACTTTTAAAAGGAACTGTAGTAGATGTGGTAGAAGAGGGAAATCGTCTCATTCAATTTTCTTATGAGGGGATTTTTGAAGAAATTCTGGATCGTCTGGGACAGATGCCGCTGCCGCCTTACATTACCCATCAGTTAAAGGATCAGAACCGCTATCAGACGGTCTATGCCGTGCATGAGGGTTCGGCAGCCGCACCGACCGCGGGGCTGCATTTTACAAAAGAACTTTTAAAGGAGATAGAAGAAAAGGGAGTTCAGATTGCCCATGTCACCCTCCATGTCGGATTGGGTACCTTTCGTCCCGTAAAAGTAGATGATGTACTGGATCATCATATGCATTCAGAGTTTTATGTGGTGGATGAGGCAGAGGCAGATAAGATCAATCAGACCAAGAAAGAGGGCGGTCGAATTGTCTGCGTGGGAACGACAAGCTGCAGAACCCTTGAGTCGGCTACGGGGGAGGATGGAATCCTAAAGGCCGGAAGTGGATGGACGGAGATATTTATCTACCCGGGCTACAAATTCAAGATACTGGATTGCTTGATCACTAATTTTCATTTACCCGAATCTACCTTGGTGATGCTGGTCTCTGCACTGGCGGGGCGTGAGCATATATTGAATGCCTATGAGGAAGCAATTGCGAATCGGTACCGTTTCTTTAGTTTTGGAGATGCTATGTTTATAACAGACGACCTAAAGCAGGAATCGTTCATGACAAACAGTTGATTATGTGAGAAAGACAGAGGGGAAACGTGGGTGAGGAAATAGAAAAAATTCGTTTAAATAAATGGCTCAGTGAGACCGGTATTTGTTCACGACGTGAGGCGGATCGCTTGATCGAAGCCGGAAAAGTATGGGTCGATGGAGAAAAAGCGACACTGGGTGCTAAAGTTTCCATGGAACAGACGGTGGTCTGTGACGGAAAAACCGTGTGTGGAAAAGAAGAACCGGTTTTACTTGCGGTAAATAAGCCAAGGGGAATTGTCTGTACGACCTCAGATAATGACCGGGCAGAAAATATCGTAGAATTTCTTAACTATCCGGTGCGCATCTACCCACTGGGACGCTTGGATAAAGATTCGGAAGGTTTGATTCTCATGACAAATCAAGGAGATATGGTCAATCGAATCCTAAGGAGTCGCTATGGTCACGAGAAGGAATATCTGGTGACGGTGGATCGTCCGATTACAGAAGAATTTTTAAAATGCATGTCACTGGGAGTCGAGATTCTGGATACCGTGACTAAACCATGCGAAATTGAAAAAACGGGGAGAGATTCCTTTCGAATTATCCTGACCCAGGGGCTTAATCGCCAGATTCGCAGAATGTGCGAGACATTGGGATATCAGGTGAAAGATTTAAAACGAATCCGCATTATGAATCTTAAATTGGGGAATCTTAAGACGGGAGAGTTCCGCAGAGTGACTGGTAACGAGTGGGAAGCGTTACAAGACTTGTTGAATGAAACGCAAGACAATCCCATAGAATAAAAATTTAAAATTGAGATGGGAAAGGTTTGAAATATGACGGATAAGAAGATTGACAGAATAAGAGAGCTCATTCGAATATTACGACCCGCCGGTCGCGCCTATTATCAGGAAGACCGGGAAGTGATGAGCAATTATGAATATGACAAACTATATGATGAACTGGTGGCACTGGAACAGGAAACAGGGGTCGTGTTTGGTAACAGCCCAACGGAACAGGTTGGTTATGAGGTGGTAGATGTACTGCCCAAAGAGCGACATGAGAAACCCATGCTTTCCCTTAGTAAAACAAAAAGTGGGGAAGAGCTGCGGGATTGGTTGGGAGATAAAAAAGGGCTGCTGTCATGGAAGATGGATGGTCTTACCATTGTGCTGACCTACGACCATGGAATACTGACTAAGGCAGTTACCAGGGGGAATGGAGAAATCGGAGAAGTGATTACGGGAAATGCCCGTGCTTTTATCAATGTGCCGTCCAATATTGTATTTCAGGGACAGCTGATTCTCAGGGGAGAAGCGGTAATCTGCTATTCGGATTTCAAAAAACTGAATGAAGACATCAAAGAAATTGATGCTAAATATAAAAACCCAAGAAACCTCTGCAGTGGCTCGGTACGCCAATTAAACAGTGAGATTACAGCACAGCGAAATGTGCGTTTTTTTGCATTCAGTCTAGTGTTGGCCGATGGTATGGATTTTAAAAATTCCCGAGAAGAACAATTTCTATGGCTCAAGTCAGAGGGATTTGACGTAGTAGATTTTAAGGAAGTGACGGCCGGGAATTTGTTGGAGACTATAGCGGAATTTTCGGAAGCCATCGTCCATAATGATATTCCATCCGATGGATTGGTACTTTTATATGATGACATTGACTATGGAGAATCTCTTGGGCGAACCGCTAAATTTCCCCGGGATTCTATTGCTTTTAAATGGGCCGATGAGATTTTGGAGACGACTCTCCGCTATATTGAGTGGAGTGCTTCCCGAACCGGTCTGATTAATCCGGTAGCGGTGTTCGAACCGGTGGAACTGGAAGGAACGACAGTAAGCCGCGCCAGTGTTCACAATATCAGCATCATGGAGGCACTGGATCTGGGAATTGGCGATAGAATCATGGTCTATAAGGCAAATATGATTATTCCCCAGATTGCGGATAATCTGACTCGCAGTGGAGCAGTAGAGATTCCGGAGACATGTCCTGTCTGCGGTGGAAAGACAGAAATCCGCTGTGTAAATGATGTAAAGGCATTATATTGTACGAATCCCAATTGTCAGGTAAAAAAAATCAAGAGTTTTACCTTGCTTACCAGCCGAGATGCATTAAACATCGGAGGTCTCTCTGAGGCAACCTTGGAAAAATTGATTGGGGTAGGGTTTATTCATGAATATGCCGATATTTTTCACTTAGACCGATATCGGGATGAGATTGTCACGATGGATGGATTTGGAGAAAAATCTTACGAGAATCTCGTTACTTCAGTCAAAAAAGCATCCGATACGATGCTGCAGAGGGTTATCTATGGTCTTGGTGTAGCGGGCATTGGTCTGGCTAATGCGAAGATGCTCTGCCGACACTTTGAAAATAATTTTGAAGCGATGCGCAGTGCTAATAAAGAAGAGTTGATGACCATCGATGGAATCGGTGACGTACTGGCAGATGCCTGGATCGATTTCTTTCAAAATGATGAAAATAACAAAATGGTGAATCGTCTGATGGATGAGCTGACGATAGAAGAACCGGTTATCAAAGAGGAAAGTACTCTGTTTGACGGCATGAACTTCGTAATCACGGGAGCGGTGGAGCATTTTAAAAACCGCAAGGAAATACAGGCGTTAATCGAAAGTAAGGGAGGCAGGGTAACGGATAGTGTGACATCGAAAACAACGTATTTAATCAACAATGATACCTTGTCCAACTCCTCAAAGAATAAAAAGGCCAAAGAATTGGGAATCCCCATTCTTTCAGAAGAAGATTTTGTTAAAATTTGTGATACAGCTGAATAAAATATCGATATGGCAGTATGGTAATTATACTTAAAGTATGTTATGCTATTATCTATTTGAAACATTGAAAGAGGTGGCTTATATGCCTATTAAAATACAAAAAGACCTTCCGGCTAAGACCGTACTGGAATCCGAGAACATATTTATGATGGATGAGGATCGAGCCCTCAATCAGGACATTCGTCCCTTGGAGATTTTGATTTTGAACTTGATGCCGGTGAAAGAGGACACGGAGACACAGCTTTTGCGGGCTCTGTCAAATACACCATTGCAGGTGGACTGTACCTTTTTAACGATGTCTACTCACACATCAAAGAATACATCGGCCAGTCATTTGAACAAGTTCTATGTAGAATTTGACGAAGTGAAAACGCGCAAGTTCGACGGTATGATTATAACCGGCGCACCGGTGGAGAACATGGAATATGAAGAAGTGAACTATTGGGGTGAGCTTTCTACGATCATGGAGTGGAGTAAGACCCATGCTACATCGACTTTACATATCTGTTGGGGAGCACAGGCCGGTCTTTATTACCATTATGGCATTCCCAAGTACCAGAGAACGACGAAATTATCCGGAGTTTATCGCCACAAGGTGCTGAACCGTAAGGTTCCGCTGGTTCGAAGCCTGGACGATTATTTTTATTGCCCTCATTCCAGATTTACAGAGGTTCGCGAAGAGGATATATTGAAGCATCCGGAGCTTCTGATTTTGGCAAAATCAGAAGAGGCGGGAGTATTTCTTGTGATGAATAAGAATGGAAATCAGATATTTATGCAGGGGCATCCGGAATATGATCGAATGACTCTTAATAATGAATACCACAGAGATATACAAAAGGGGTTGAATCCGGAATTGCCATGCAATTATTATGAAGATAATGATCCGTTTTCACCGCCGATACTTAAGTGGAGAAATATGGCAAATACGCTATATACCAATTGGCTCAATTTCTATGTGTACCAGACCACCCCTTATGTCTTGGATAAAGTGGGTGAGGACCCTTGTTAAATAAGGGTTTCTGGTTTTTTTGGAAGGGATACCTAGTGGGGGTATAAAACAGGATAGAAGGGGATTATGAAGATGAAACAGACATTATCAGGCAAGAAACTTGTTTTAATTGGTTTTACACTCTTTTCCATGTTCTTCGGAGCGGGGAATCTGATATTTCCTCCATTTTTGGCGGCGCAGGCGGGTACATCGGTCTGGGCAGCGATGGCAGGATTTTTAATCAGTGCCGTGGGACTGCCGATATTAGGCGTAGTAGCAGTGGCACATTCCGGCGGTCTTACCAAACTGGCGGGTCGTGTGCACCCGATATTTGCTTTGGTATTCACGATATTGATTTATCTTTCCATCGGTCCGTGTCTGGCGATACCGAGAACAGCCAGTACCTCCTTTGAGATGGCAGTACTTCCATTTCTGGGTGAGGGAAAGACGGCTCTGGCACAGTTCCTATATTCAGCCGCTTTTTTTGCCATCGCTACGTTCCTGGCATGTAATCCGGATAAATTGACCGAGCGTTTGGGGAAGATTCTTTGTCCGACGCTTCTGGTTCTTATTTTTGCAGTATTTGTGGGAAGTGTATTAAAACCGGTAGGAACATTCGCAGACCCTATGGGAAATTATATGGGGATGGCTCCGGTTCAGGGATTTTTGGATGGCTATCAGACGATGGATACCATAGCGGCTTTGAATTTTGGCATTATTATCGCACTGAATATACAGGCGCTGGGAGTGAAAGAAGATAGTAAGATTGTTAAAACTACAATACAAAGTGGAATCCTTGCAGGAATTTTGCTGGGCGTTGTCTATATTGCACTGGCATTTGTAGGCGCACAGGCGGGCAGCGATGCACAGGGACTGGATAATGGTGCACGGATCCTCACCTTTGTAGTTTCAAAGATATATGGTAAAGCAGGTGTATTTCTGTTGGGTGTTATATTCTTTATCGCCTGCTTAAATACATGTACCGGTCTCATTTGCTGTTGTAGTAAATATTTTTCTACGCTAGTTCCAAAACTGAGCTATGGGAAATGGATGGCGATATTTGTAATCACCAGTTTTATAGTTTCTAATGCGGGTCTCAGCCGTATTCTGGCATTCTCTGTGCCGGTACTTAATGCCATCTATCCGATTGCAATCGTACTGATCATATTGTCATTTATGAACAATGGCACAGGAAGACTCAAAAATATGTATCCGGGAGCGATTCTGCTGACCGGTATGGTCAGTGTGGTTTATGCACTGGAGCAGACGCATATCGTAATTCCGGGAGTGACGAATTTATTTGCGATGATTCCGGGATATACGCTGGGACTTGGATGGCTGATTCCTGCAGCAATTGGCTGTGTGGCCGGGTGCTTGATTGGCAAAAATAGAAATAAAAGCAGATAGCAGTGCAACGATCAACAAGATAATACCTGTGTGAGCAGCGAAATGATCAAATACAATCCCGTACACTGCCTGTCCGATCGGTTGGGCACACATGGAAACAGACATCATCAGTGCAATTACTTTACCCAACAGTTCCGGTGGCGTCTCAGTCTGTACGGCTGCTATGATCTGTATACTGAACATAGTGGCAAGCCCCATGATGACGAAACAAGCGATTGTAATCACCACATAACTGATTGTATGAGAGAGATTCAGTAACAGGGGAACCGCCATGGCACCTACCGATAAACTGCATAGAAGCAATAGGCGATAGGAGTTTTCTAACTTTAATTTTTGGCTGAGCACCGCGGTCAGAATACCGCCGCACAGTCCACCCAGAGCGAGGATGCCTTGTGAAAGTCCCAATAGTTCATCGCTCATTTGCAATGTTTCAATAATTAGGATGGGCGTTCCGACAATCAGCATAGCAGTGAGAACCAGGTTGAAAATGGCAATTAACCCAATTAATTTCATTAAAATTGGTTTTTCACATTTCATATACCGGGCACTGTCATGCAAATCAGCTTTAATCATAGCAAGGATACCAATATCCATATTTCGTTTTTTAAATGGAATATGGATAAAAATTTCCATAATTGCAGAGGCGAGAAAACAAAAGATGCTAATGATCAGGATTGGCATAATTCCGAAAGCACCAAAAAGCATTCCGCCGATAATCGGACCCAGTAGTCCGGCCAGTGAGCCTACCTGATTTACGATTGCACTGGCTGACAAGATATTTTCACCGGAGACCAAAGCCGGGATACTGGCCTGCACGGTGGGTTGGTAGGTTCCGCTGATGCCATAAAGCAGCATCAGAACGATGAGCAGTAATGGTACCAGTGGCAAGGTCTTGATGGATAAGAAGAGTATGGTTATGATACCGGCCGTTAGAAAATCCAGGGTAACCATGATGTTTCGCTTATTTACCCGGTCAGCCAAAATACCGCCTAAAAAAGACAAGATAATCATAGGCAGGAAAGAACAGGCTGTTACAATCCCAAACAGTGTGGGAGAATTCGTTTCTCGTAACAGGTAGAGGGGAAGTGCAAACCTCAAAATAGCATTTCCAAACAGAGAGATGATTTGTCCAATCACCACAAGTGTAAAATCGGTACTGAATTTCTTAGTAGTCATAAAATCCTCCTTATAATACCGACTGCCGGTATGTATATTTTTATAAATAAGCTGCTCTTTTAAGAGCAGACTTTTTATCATTTATATGTGAAGCGCTCAAAGTATAGAAGATACTGTGCTGTAATTTCATCATCTAAAATATCAATTCCAATTCCATGTAAAAGAACACCTAAAAATTTAAGTTTCTGTTTCATTTCATCGACACTTGTCTTTGCAATGATCGGATTAATCCAGATATTCAGCAGAGTGATCATTACTTCAGCCAGTTCTTTTGGGTAATCGGTCTTAATTGAACCATCGCGGATTCCCTGCCTGATAATGGGCTCGATATAGTTGGGGGCAACAATCTCATACATCTCTTCGATTTGATTCATCATGAATTTAGGATCAGACATAATTTGAGTGGTCATGGATATCACTGCGTCATTATTTGGATTTGCATAAGCGGCCATTATCATGGTCTTTAATTTTTCATACCCATTTTTATTCTTGTCATCTCGAATTTTATCGTAGTAGATTGAATTCTCATCTCCAATTTTCTTACAGGCTGCGTCAAAAATCTCTTCCTTTGATTTGAAATGGTGATAAATCGCACCCTTGGAAAGTCCACCTAAATTATCTATAATATCTTGAATGGATGTGTTTTCATACCCTTTTTTAATAAAGAGTTTTAAGGATTCATCCAGAATCAGTCGAACTGTTTCTTCCGGGTATTTATTTCTTGCCATATTCTAGTTACCTCCGATACATACCGTTAGTATCTATAATACCACAAAGCGAAGAAGTCTGTCAAGATATTGTTCATGCTTGCGATTGTTCACTCTTGCAAAGTCATCAGATGGTAATATAATAGAGGGAGTGAGTAATCGCAGAGTTACCGCAGAGATGGAGGAGCAGCATGCGTAAATTTTCTTTAAAAGAAAAAATGAGTTATCGAATGGATGAACTGTTATCTAAGGGCACAGGGGTACTGATTCTGACGTTGTTTTTAATCACGGCGGCAACTGTGTTGGCGGCGGGCAGTGTTATGGCATTGGTAGACTCCGGATTTGCTGAAAATCTGCTTGGATCGATATGGAATACATTTATGTATGCGCTGGATCCGGGTACGCTGGCCGGTTATACTGATAATTTTTTCGGAGTTCTGGCACTGTTTTCGGTTACTCTTTGTGGTATCTTCATTACCAGTATGCTGATTGGTGTGTTGAGCGCAGGACTGGTCGGCAAGCTGGAATCCCTGAAAAAAGGAAATTCCAGAGTATTAGTGCAGAATCATACAGTTATCATCGGCTATGATGAGAATACGTTTGTCATGTTAAGAGAGCTGATCACTGCCAATGAAAGCAGGAAAAAAGCAGTTATTGTGGTATTGGGAGAAGAGGATAAAATGACGATGGAGCATGAGATTACCCGGCGCATCCCAGACTGTAAGACAACTGAAATTATATGCCGGACGGGTTCGGAATCCGATTTATCGGCTCTCATGCGCTGTTCGGTCGGAACGGCGAGGAGCATCATAATTAACAGTTTAAATGATGCCAAAACAATCAAGTCAATTTTGGCTGTGGCGTATATTCTGAACGGTGATGAAGCTCAGAATCCAACCGCTCATATCACGGCCGGTATTCATGAGGAAAGCAATGTCGAGGTGGCAAAGATTGCAGGAGCGGGCAGAGTGGAAGTCCTTTATTTTAAGAGTGCAGTGGCACGCATGATTGCCAATACCTGTCACCAGACCGGACTTTCAAGGGTATATACAGAGCTGTTTAATTTTACAGGAGACGAGATTTACATAGAGAATATTCATGGAGTGGAGGGAAAGACATTTGGGGAAGTAATCAATCTTTTCGATTGTTCCACTGTATTAGGTATAAAAAAAGGGAAGGTGATAAAGCTTAATCCACCTAAGGATACGCAGGTAGAGCACGATGATCAGCTGATTCTTCTGGCCGCGGATAATGGAGTCTCGACACCGATGCAGAACCCCCCGATCATTGATAAAACCTGCTTTTCAGAAATGAATGATAGAACGCTGCGGATGCGAAAAGAATATATCCTGGTACTGGGGATGAGTGATCTGCTGCCTGATATGTTGGAAGAACTGGATTCTTATGTATCGCCGGGAACCATCATCACAGTGGGAACACAGAGCCCGAGTGAAGAAATTAGCACTAAATTAAAACAAAACTATAAGAATATGACGGTACAGGTAGAAATTGGTGATATCTACAGTGATGAAGTACTGAGTGCTTATGTGGAAAAAGGCTATCATAAAATGATCGTTCTCAGCCGTAAAGATTGTGATCCGGAGGAATCGGATGCGAAAAACTTAATGATTTTACTCCATTTAAAGGCAATCAGTGAGCGAAAGAAAGTTTGCTATAGTGTGGTCAGTCAGATGCTTTCTCCACAGAATGGGGAACTTGCCAAAATTGCCAGTGTCAATGATTTTGTAATCAGTACAAATCTGACTGCGTTGATTCTATCGCAAATTTCAGAAGATCGCAGTCTGGCTGCCATTTTTGAAGAAATACTGGATGCGAAAGGCAGTGAACTGTACATGAAGCCGGCGGATTTATATATAAAAATCGGACAGCCTGTTACACTCTATACCGTGTCCGATGCGGTCATGCAGCAAGGAGAAATATTGGTTGGCTACAAGACCGTACACGCGGATGACGAAGACGGAACCGGTATGCAGATCATCACCAACCCCAATAAGGCAGACACCGTGGTATTTACAGAAGATGACTGGCTGATTGTACTGTCGAAAAACGGCTGATCGAATCAATCGTAATATTTTCGTTTATGTAAAACCAGTAAAAGTCCGCCATACAATAGGCAGAGTAAGCCAACCATGATTACAATGGTAAAAAAATCGGTTTGTGTGGCGGCACGGATCTCTGTAAAGATGGGATTGATGGCATAGAGAATTCCAACTGATACGGTCAGGCACAGAGATGGTTTTAAAATCATCTCTCCTGCATTTAACCGGACGGGCACATATCTGGACAGGGCGATGGTATGCAAAGCTGCCAGCAGCAGTTCACTGATTAATAACCCGGCTAGGTAGGCATAGATGCCGTAGCGTGGAATGCCAAACATAACGAAGAGCAGGGTGACCAGCATGGCTGCTGCATTGTGCAGGAAGATAACAGAGGTCTTACCCAGACCATTTAATATACTTCCCATCGTGGTAGACAAATACATAAAAGGACAGAGCCAGGCCAGAACAGAGATAAAGGTCCCGGCAGTTGGGTTGTGAAACACGCTGACACCCAGTACATTTCCAAACAATGTAAAAATACCAATACACAGGATCCCCATATACATGCTGTAACGCAGAGCCATGGCAATCGTTCGCTCAATCTTTTGATGGTCACCGGACGCTTCTGCTTCCGATACGGTGGGCAGCAGAATGACCGCTAGGGAGTTGGTAATGGCAGATGGAAAGAAGATAAAGGGCAGAGCCATGCCGGTGAGAACACCATAGGTGCTCAGTGCTTCTGAACCGGTGAGACCGAATGCCAACAACTTGTTGGGCACAAAAATTGCTTCCATACTTTGCAGGCAGTTGAGAATCAGACGGTTGCCCATGAGGGGAAGTGCCATGGCCATAAGGGGGGCAGCCGGGGAGAAAAAAACGGTATTTGTTTCTTCCGGTGCCGTGAAACTATAAATTAAAAAACTAAAAGCCGCAGAAGCAATTTCTCCGATGAGCATTCCCCATACGGCCAGAGTGACCGATATATTATGACCATTTGTGGCAGAGATCCGAGCAATAAGAAGTACAGCACCGATGCGGATCATCTGTTCCACTAATTGTGAAAGGGCCGGTACCACGGTCTTTTTTAATCCATAATAATAACCGCAGATGCAGGCATGGACGGCTGAAAAAGGAATGGACAGAGCCATAACGGGCAGCAGCGGTGCGCATAACGGCTCCAATAGGATGTGCTCCGAAATGAAGGAAGCAAATTGTCTGATGACGATAGCAATAATAAAGGAGAAACACAGGGAAATAATAAGACCGGTGCGAAATGTGTTCTTGGCTTTATTCGTATTTGCGGCAGCGAGACGGGAAATCGAGGTCTGGATGGGACCGGCACAGAGCGCAAATGCAATGCCGTGAATGGGAAAAATCATCTGATAGATGCCCAAGCCCTCCGCACCGATTGCACGCGATAAAAAGATTCGGTAGAAAAATCCAAGAATACGACTTAAAAAACCAGCAGCGGTAAGAAGCAGTGTTCCTGTAATAAGGGGATTTTTTTTCATAGAGAACCCCGGATCAAGGTATTAGTATAAGTGTATTTCAGTTGGTGGGGATATAGTACACGCAAAGAAGGGTTTATGAATATAATAGTAGTAGTGCCTATAAAGGGATTTCTTATATTTCTATAAATAAGAATCATTACTACTTGCGTTTCAAAAAAAAATCTATATAATAGAAAGCGTAGATGAAGCTTTTACCTTTATTACTACAAAAAGAAGAAAGGCGGATTTAATATTATGAAACAGGTTATTTATTTAGACAATGCAGCTACGACGAGGGTCAGACCTGAAGTTGTGGAGGCTATGCTTCCGTATTTTACAGAATATTACGGAAATCCATCCTCTGTGTATGATTTTTCAGCAGAGCCCAAGAGGGCAATTGCTCATTCCAGAGAGAGTATTGCCGATGCACTGGGTGCAAAAGCAAACGAAGTTTACTTCACTAACGGCGGAACGGAGTCGGACAACTGGGCGTTAATCGCTACAGCTGAAGCGTATCAGTCCAAGGGAAAACACATTATCACAACTAAGATTGAGCACCATGCCATCCTCCATACCTGCGAGTATTTGGAAAAACGCGGTTTTGAAGTGACTTATCTGGATGTAGATGAGTTTGGTACGGTAAAACTAGAAGAACTGAAGAAAGCCATTCGTCCTACGACGATACTGATTTCTGTTATGTTTGCCAATAACGAGATTGGAACGATTGAACCAATCAAAGAAATTGGAGAAATTGCAAAAGAACATGGTATTTTATTCCACACCGATGCGGTTCAGGCATTTGGCCATGTTCCGATTAATGTAGACGAATATCATATTGATATGCTAAGTGCCAGTGGTCACAAGTTAAACGGACCGAAAGGTGTTGGATTTTTGTATATCCGTACAGGAGTAAAGAGTAAATCATTTATTCACGGTGGCGCACAAGAGCGGAAACGCCGTGGAGGAACCGAGAATACTCCGGGAATCGTGGGAATTGGAAAAGCAGTAGAGATTGCATTTGCCACGATGGAAGAGCGTACAAAAAAAGAAGAGATGCTGCGGGATCATTTGGTTGACCGCGTGATGAAAGAGGTTCCTTATACCCGGTTAAATGGACATCCGGTAAACCGACTTTCAAATAACGCTAATTTTGCATTTCAATTTATAGAGGGAGAATCTCTTCTCATTATGTTGGATATGGATGGAATCTGTGGTTCCAGTGGGTCGGCATGTACATCGGGTTCATTGGATCCGTCTCATGTATTGTTGGGAATTGGACTGCCTCATGAGATTGCGCATGGTTCCCTTCGTCTGACACTTAATGACGAGACCACGATGGAACAGATTGATTTTACGGTAGAGAGCATAAAGAAAATTGTAGAGCGTCTGCGCTCTATGTCTCCATTATACGAAGATTTTATGCACAAGCAAAAACGATAACCGAAGAACATTTTACAGAACTGAGAGGAGTATACAAGTGTATTCAGATAAAGTGATGGATCATTTCCAGAACCCAAGGAATGTGGGTGAGATAGAGAATGCCAGCGGTATGGGTACCGTAGGCAATGCAAAATGCGGAGATATTATGCGCATATATTTAGATATTGATGAGAATCAGATTATTCGTGATGTCAAGTTTAAGACATTTGGCTGCGGTGCCGCTGTAGCAACCAGCAGTATGGCAACCGAGATGGTCAAAGGTAAAAATATTCAGGAAGCGATGGAAATTACGAATAAAGCAGTTATGGAAGCCCTTGACGGATTACCGCCGGTTAAGGTACACTGTTCTTTGTTGGCAGAAGAAGCGATTCATGCGGCACTCTGGGATTATGCAGAGCAGAATCATATTAAGATAGATGGATTGCAGAAACCCAAATCCGATATCGGAGAAGAAGAAATCAAAGAAGAGTATTAAAATATGGAAAATAAAAAAGTGGTGGTTGGGATGTCCGGAGGAGTTGACTCCTCCGTGGCCGCCTGGCTCTTAAAAAAACAAGGGATGGATGTCATCGGTGTCACCATGCAGATCTGGCAGGATGAAGAGCCGGAGATGCAGGAAGAGAATGGCGGGTGCTGTGGTTTAAGCGCAGTAGACGATGCCAGAAGAGTAGCTGAGAACCTGGATATCCCCTATTATGTAATGAACTTTAAGAAAGAATTCAAAGAAAATGTAATGGACTATTTTATACGGGAATATATGGCAGGCAGAACACCGAATCCGTGTATTGCCTGTAATCGTTATGTCAAATGGGAATCACTGTTAAAACGCAGTATGGATATTGGAGCCGAGTATATCGCTACCGGTCACTATGCTCGTATTGAACAACTTCCCAATGGCCGCTATGCACTGAAGAAATCGGTGACGACTGCCAAGGATCAGACGTATGCTCTTTATAACCTGACACAGTATCAACTGGCTCATACACTGATGCCGGTAGGCGAATATACAAAAGACCAGATTCGGGAGATGGCAGAAGAAATCCATCTTCAAGTGGCACATAAACCGGATAGCCAGGAAATCTGTTTTATTCCGGATCATGATTATGCAAAATTTATAGAAGAAAATACAAACTGCCAATTACCAGAGGGCAATTTTGTCGATAGAGACGGTAACATATTAGGTCGTCATAAAGGGATTACCCACTATACCATAGGACAGAGAAAAGGACTGGATCTGGCGTTGGGTCACCCTGTATTTGTAGTAGAGATTCGACCGGAAACGAATGAAGTAATAATCGGAGAGAACGACGATGTTTTTTCTAATACACTGATCTGCAATCGGTTAAACTGGATGGCGATAGACCATCTGGCCGGTCAGGAGATGAGGGTATCCGCTAAAATAAGATACAGCCATAAGGGTGCCATCTGTGTGATTCGTGAAAAAGAACCGGATTTAGTAGAATGCGTATTTGATGAACCACAGAGGGCGATTACGCCGGGACAGGCTGTAGTATTTTATGATGGGGACTATGTTGTCGGTGGAGGAACCATTTTATGAAGCAAACAAAGCACAAAAATAAAGCTGCACTATGCGGCTTTTTTGTGATGACATTCGTTGCACTTGCAGGGTGCAGCGGAGGAAAATATGAAAAAATCACATTACAGGAGAGTACTTCACAAAGCAGTGAGATTACGACCGAAGAGAAATCGGCCGATGTGGCAGCAGTAGATATAACTGATATAACTGATATAACTGATATTGCAGATTCATCAAGTATAAAAGCCTTCTCAAAGACGGCGCCTATGGATGAAAACCAGACAGCTGCTGTAGCAAATGGACGAATTGTGGCCATTGATGCGGGGCATCAGACCAAAGGAAATTCCGAGAAAGAGCCGGTAGGACCGGGATCTGCTACGATGAAAGCCAAAGTGGCATCCGGTACACAGGGGATTGCGACGAAACTGC